>DATGKW010000114.1:0-30615 GCA_035294465.1 Ktedonobacteraceae bacterium
TTTTGGTTGATAGCTATTTTTTCGTTTATTTATTTTATACATTTGTTTTTGCTATTTTGCGGTTACAGTATAATACATACAGGTGAGCCGGTAAGAGAGTGAAATGACGTTACACGGCTTTTTGAATGTTCGCTCTGGTAAGGGGTGAGATGAACACCTAAAGGTCCATGTGAGGTCAAAAATATAGAACCGGCGCCTATTTAGTCTATTGGAGTTGGACGAATTTCGTATGGATCAGATTTACAGCAAATAGTATATTTTGCAGGTAATGTTGCCCGACGGCTTTTATCTGATCCCGCAAGAGATTGTGTCTACGTTTCAGAAAATTTTTTGAAAGTCTGAAAGGAAGTATGAAAAACATGGAACTTGACATTGTACGTGCATGGAAAGATGCCCAGTATCGCCAGAGCTTGAGCGCAGAGCAGCAAGCTATGCTGCCGGAAAATCCCGCGGGGAACTTTGAACTGACCGAATCCGAGCTGGACGCCGTGAGCGGCGGTACCCTGGGCCTGGGTGCGTTAGGAGCCGGTGGGCTATTCGGTGGGCAACACCACGAAGAAGATCACATCTCGCGGCAACTCACCGGCAGTGAGGTCATGCCCAGCCTTAACCTTGTGAGCACAGTTACAGGCCTCATCACACCCAACAGCACAGGGAGCATCTACCTCACCTGCATAGCTCCAGAGTAGGAAGGAAAGCGAAAGGCTATTCGGGCACGCGAGGAGCATCGAATACGTAGATTCTGGCGTTTGCGCGCTGTCTGTGTCTTCATGCTCCCTATCTTATAAAAGAGAGAGGACAAACGCGGATTCGGCGCTTGTCCTCTCTCTTTGTAAGAATTGGTTTTATATATCTATTTTTACAGCTTTGCGGGATCTCTACAATATATTTGGGCATGCTGGCAAAAATGGGAAAAGCTCCTCGTGACAGCGCGCACAAGGGCATTGCTTCCAACTCAATCGTCTGCCGAACTGGAAAAGGTTGGGGCATAAATAGAGGGCCGATTTCATCGGGTCCTATCCCAATTTATTGAGGACCTCCTGCCAGCCGCAAACCGTGCCCAACGCGGGGAAGGCAGCAGGTTGGTCTGTGAAAAAGCAGGCTGTACAGCAAGGCGAGAGGCCCACGCTGAAGCGGGGCAGGACTCGATGAAATCGGCCCTCTCTGGCAGTTTTCAAGCTTCAGAGACAATAGGATGGAAGGGAAGTTTGGATGAAAGAGACAAGAACAAGTACAGGCGTAGAATCAGAGCAACACCGGCAGATTCCCGGCTGGTATCGTGCGCTGACACTGGCTGAACGGGCCGCGCAATTGCGGAACTATCAGGATCAACCGGTTGCTGTTTCTGCTGATGGCGAGAAGAGCGCCAGGCAGCGTTTGCTTAGCTGGAAGGAACAAAAGCCTTTTCAGCAGGATGGGTATTTTGCACAGCGCTTGGCGCGGGATGGACTGACCGAAGAGGATCTGTTGATGTTTCTGGCCGAATCGCCTGACACGGCCCAGGAACGCGTCGCGACACCTCCCGCATGGGTGGAGTGGCTGGCCGCGGCATTTGAAGATCTCCAGAATACCGAGAGGGTGAGCGCGTCTGGGCAGCCGGAAATAGAGGGGAAGCCGGAGTTTTCTACGATTGTTCTCCCTCTGCTCAAAAGAGGGTTGCTCAAACTTCAGCGCGGCATTCTGGATCTGACGCAAAAGTATCAGCACCTGCCTTTTAATCCTCAGACCATCCTCCTGCTGCTTGTCTCTCATATTCCCCGGTACACCGATCCGCAACTAGAGAAAACGCTCATCCTTGAACTCAATGTGGCGCGAGTGCAGGGACGTTTGCAGGGAGAGAGTGCAGAGGAACGCTTCAGGAATTTCTTACGCTACCTCTGCACACGCGAAGGACTGCACGCGCTTTTTGAAGAGTATCCCGTCCTGGCTCGTCTGCTAGCTGAAACAATCGAGCACTGGACCGAGAATGAGTTGGAGCTGTTAGAGCGCCTTTGCGCCGATTGGGAAGAGATACGCGCGCGCTTCAGTCCCGCAAGCAACCCTGGAACGCTGACAAGTATCCAGGTGGGATGGGGCGATCTCCACCGAGGAGGACGCAGCACGACGATCCTGGTCTGGAGTTCCGGCTTTCGTCTGGTCTACAAACCGCGCCCATCGGCGATTGACGCGCATTTTCAGGAGCTGCTGACCTGGCTAAACGAACGCGGGTACCAGCCTGCCTTTCGTACTTTCCAGGTGCTCGACAAAGGCTCGTATGGCTGGGCTGAATATGTGCAATCCGGCCCCTGCGCTTCACAGGAAGAGGTTGAGCGTTTCTACCAGCGCCAGGGAGGCTATCTGGCCCTGCTCTACGCGCTGGAGGCAACGGATTTCCACGCGGAGAATTTGATTGCTGCCGGTGAGCACCCGATCCTGGTAGATCTCGAAGCACTTTTTCATCCGCGCGTACTCAACCTGGCAGCCAAAAAGCGGGCCTATCCTGGCAGCGGGGCGGTCGATCATTCTGTATTGCGTGTGGGTATGCTTCCCCAGCGTATCTGGACAAATGAGCAGGGTGAAGGCATCGATATCAGCGGTCTGGGAGCCAGGGCCGGTCAGCTTTCGCCAACACCTGTAGCGAAATGGGTCGGCACAGGCACCGATCAAATGCACTTGAAATGGGAACGGACCGAGGTAGTATGGCAGAACCAACGGCACCGGCCACGCTTGCGCGATCAGGATGTGAACACCCTGGACTACCGTGAGTCTGTGGTTGCAGGCTTTCGCACGGCCTATCAGATCCTTCTGCAAAATCGCGAAGCGCTTCTGAACGAGATGCTGCCACGCTTCGCGCACGACGAGATACGCTGCGTGATGCGCCCCACACATATCTATGGCCGGCTTCTGCAGGATAGCTATCACCCGGACGCGCTGCGCGATGCGCTTGACCGCAACTGCCTGCTGGATCGCCTGTGGATTGGGATTGAGCAGCGGCCACACCTCGAACTGATTATCTCTGCCGAGCAGGCCGATTTAATTGCCGGAGACATTCCCATCTTCACAACGCACGCCGACTCCCACGACCTCTTTACCTCGCGTGGAGAGGCGCTTGCCGAATTTTTTGCCGAGTCGGGATTAGAAATGGCCAGGAAACGCATCTCTTGTTTTGACGAACAGGACCTGGAAAGGCAGACCTGGGTCATTCGGGCCTCGTTTACTAGCCTGAGCATCGGCATCGATCAAACCGCCCGCACCTCTTTGCAACTCGATCCGGCGCGAATGGAGGTAAACGCTTCTTATGAGCGCCTGCTCACGGCGGCGCGGGCGATAGGCGAGCGGCTGCACAAAATCGCCTTCCATGAAAAGGACGCGGCCGGCTGGCTGGGCATCGTGCCTGTGAAGGAGCGTGAATGGCACCTTGCTCCCGCCGGAATCGACCTCTACGATGGCGTGCCGGGAATCACGCTCTTCCTGGCCTATCTTGGAGCGCTAACCGGGGAGCAGCGGCATATCACTCTAGCCCAACAGGCTTTAACCACCACGCGCGTCCTGCTTGAGCAGCAAAAAGAGCAACCTGAGCCTGCCGGTATCGGAGCATTGAGCGGCCTGGGTTCGATCATCTATTTGCTCTCCCATCTTGGCTCTCTATGGAACGAGCCTGCTCTTTACCGGGAAGCAGAGGAAGTAGTAAAGCTCATCCCTGCTATGCTTGCGCACGACAAGCAGCTTGACATGGTCGGCGGCTCTGCCGGATGCATTGCGGCCCTACTGAGTCTCTACAGCGTCGCTCCCTCGCCCACAACGCTCGCTACAGCGATTCGTTGCGGCGATCATCTTATCGAGCAGGCTCACCCCATGAAGGCTGGCACTGGCTGGCTCAGCAAAGACGAAGACGCGCCGCTCACAGGTATGGCACATGGAAGCGCTGGCATTGCGCTAAATCTGCTGCGCCTCGCGGCTGCGACCGGCGAGGAGCGCTTCCGCCGGGTCGCGCTGGAGGCAATCGAGTACGAGCGCAGCCTGTTCTCGCCCAAACGACAAAACTGGCCCGATCTGCGCAGAATCGTAATGGCAAAGAGACTGGCACCGGCCGATGGACAGGCATTGAGCGAGGATGATTACCCATATATGGTTGCCTGGTGTCATGGCGCTTCGGGGATTGGCCTGGCTCGCCTGGCATCCCTGCCATTCGTTGATGATCAGACCACGCGCGAGGAAATAGACGCAGCACTCAACATCACGCTTTCCGAAGGGTTTGGCAAAAACCATTCGCTTTGCCACGGTGACATGGGCAACCTGGATCTCGTCTTGACGGCTGCGCGGCGCTTTCCCAATCCCGACCTGCAAACCTCACTGGAGCGCCACATCTCAGCGCTGCTCGATTCCGCCGATAGGCAGGGATGGATAACCGGCGTTCCTCAAGGAGTAGAGACCCCAGGGCTGATGATCGGGCTGGCCGGCATCGGCTACGAGCTGCTTAGACTGGCTGCCCCTGAGCAGGTTCCCTCCGTGCTGCTCCTCGCACCGCCGCTGCCCTGCTAATCGCTGAGCAGTGGGCGGGACATGGACAAAAAAGAACCGGCCAGACTGGCCGGTTCCCGGTAGCTCGCCTACATGCGAAATCATTAATCGCATCAATTACACGAATTATATCATAGAGAGCCGCTTCAGCGCGCTCTCTATGATAGGTTTTGAATGGTTTTTTGCCATCGTGACCCTGGCTACACACCCGTCTGGCTCACCTCAAACAAGGCCACTTACCAGCGCACCCAGGTTGAGCAAGCCGGGTCCACTCGTGCCGATGAGACCATTCGGGCCGACCAGGCTAACTGGCGGATTAGGAAGGCTCGCGGGTGGATTAGCCGGAAAGCTCGGCGGGTAAGGGAGGTTCCCCAGACTGGGAGGAATGTTCGCTTCAGACGGTCGGCTGCCTGAACTAGGCTTACCGCTCGCGGCACAAATCTCGGCCAGTTCACCCTCCGTCAGTTCACGCGCCAGGACACTTACAGTTTTAAATTTTTCATTGCCCTGTTGCATCTCAGGTGATCTCCTTTCTTCTCGCTTCGAGAACACTCCTGCTTACTTGACAGGAATTACCCGCTATCCAAAAGAACCGTCGCCGCCTCTTGAGAAGCGGACAACGGCGTCCTTTATCAAGCTCAAAATATCTCTACAGTAACTTACAACAGAGAGGAAAGCAGAGAGAACAGACCCAGCGAATCGCTTCCATTAGATGAGGCCGGGCTACTCGTAGTGGCAGGCGCTCCCAGGCTAGAAGGATTGAAGAGGCTGGACAGATCTGTAGGACTGGAAGAATTGGAAGTATCGTTGGGGAGAGTGAAGCCAGCCGGCAGGGGAAAACCATCGAAGGTGCTTCCCGTAGTCGGCGTCGTTGAAGCAGGATTCGTTTGCCCCCCGACAACACTCGCTAGATCGGCCTCGGTCAGTTCACGCGCCAGGAACTCCTCATTCCTGAACTCTCTATGACTATGTTGCATTTAGGTGAATTCCTTTCTTCTTGCTCCAAGAATACCCCTGCTGTATGCACAAAGGTCACCTGCCTACACGAAAAAGAGAGCCTTGCAGGTATATCGAGAAATCCCCTTGTCACAAAATTTCACAGCTTTTCCAGGGTATCTCTTTTCATTTCTCTTCTTCCAGTGTACTCCTTCTTAGAAATGGCACATTTAATATCAGCTTTCTTCCATTGGAGCACACAACCAGCCATAGTGACAGAAATTGTCAGGCATGCTCAAGCCTGCGTAGTTCGATCCGATCCTTGCGCACGCGCACGGCGAACGTAGGCTGGGCATAGACAGCCGGACCGGAGACGACAGCTCCATCGGTCATACGGAAGCAGGAGCCATGCCAGGGGCAGGTAACAGTGCCATCCCGGCATGTTCCTTCGTCGAGAGGGCCACCGGCATGCGAGCAGGTCGCAGCCAGTGCGTAGATCTGCTCGCCATCCTTCCAGAGCACAACGGGAATGCCTTCGGCCTCCACGCGAGTCAGCTTTTTCTCCGGCAAGTCCGCCGCTCTCATAACCGCGACGAATTTATCCGAACCAGCCTCCCAGGCCACGTGATTCACGCCAACACCTTTGGCAAAACTGAGTTCACCGCCCAGATAGGATGAGCACAGCGTCAGCGCGTATCCAACGCTGGAAACCGCTATGCCAGCCCGGCGCAGGCCGCCGAAACGTAGGCCACAGGAGAGCAGATTTGCCAGGAGCGCGCCGGCATTCAGGAGTCCGTGCGCTAGCCCGACGCGGCGGTCTATCGCATCTGTCTCGCTCCAATCGGCCAGACCGGTTGCCGCCGAAAGACCCGCGCCAACCAGACCAAGAATGAGTGTAAGATCGGCGGCACGCGCCAGCTCAGGTTCATCCCTGGCCAGCCAGAAGCCATCAAGTAGCACGGTCGAAGCCCAGGAGCCAATAGGGATATCGGCAATTGCCGGATGCACTGGATGCCCAAACCAGGTACCATGCAGCCCATCTTTGAGTTTCCTGAGCGCTGGCACTTTGGAGAGAGAACGCGCCCAATTTTGCAAAGGCTCCGCCAGTGCATCCAGCCAGCCCTGGCGCTCAATTGCTTCTCCGCTCCAACGACGCAATGGCGGACTCGAAGGGGGTGTTTCTATCCAGCTCGCATGAGTAGTATTGACTGCTGTCTTAGACGTAGCCATAACTGCTTACCTCCTGTGCGCACAGCGCTCTTCTCGAAACATCTACCTGCTCCGCATTCCCCAGGTGGGGAGCTGGTCTCTCGCTATCTCCCCCTTTCCCCCACGCCTGGTACCAGGCGCTCCGCCATACCTTTCGCAGTCGCCTTGAGAATGCCAGCCTCATCGGGATCCATACTCAGCAGAGCAGTGCTGTAGTTCTTCGCCTGTTCAAAAGTGATATGCGGCGGGATCGTGGGAATATCCGGGTCGGTGTACACATCGATTACCGCTGGACGGTTAGCGGACAACGCCTTGTCGATAGCGCTACCCACATCTCTGGGCTTATCCACGCAAATGCCCAGGAAGCCGAGTGATTTGGCAAATTCCGCATATGGCATATCAGGAATGCTCTGCGTAGCCGGCAGTTTGGGGTCTCCTGCCTCAATGCGCTGTTCCCAGGTCACTTGATTCAGATCCTGGTTGTTGAACACGATAAAGACAACGCGCGGGTCGCTCCACTCTTTCCAGTATTTCTTCACGGTAAGCATCTCATTGAGTCCATTCATCTGAAACGCGCCATCGCCGATCAGAGCGATAGGCACGCGATCAGGATAGGCAAACTTTGCCGCGATGGCATAGGGAACTGCGGCGCCCAGTGAGGCCAGGCTGCCTGAGAGAGAACCCTTCATGCCGCTACGCATCTTGAGCGAGCGGCCATACCAGTTCGCAGTCGTGCCCGAATCGGCGGTCAAGATTGCGTTATCAGGCAAACGCGAAGAAAGCTCCCAGGTCACATACTCTGGATTGATTGGGTTGGCGTTCATCTTTGCGAAGGCTTCTACCTTCTTCCACCAATCCTGGACGTCGGACTCAATCTTCCTGCGCCAGGAGCGATCTTCCTTCCGTTTGAGCAGCGGAATAAGCGCTCGCAGGGTTTGAGCGCTATCTCCTACCAGGTGGAGATCCATAGGATAGCGAATACCTAGCACCCGCGGATTAATATCGATCTGGATACCGCGAGCCTGCCCCTCTTTGGGCAAGAACTCCGCGTAGGGGAAGTTGGAACCAATCACCAGCAGCGTATCGCAGTCCATCATCATGTTCCAGCTTGGCGTCGTACCTAGCAGACCAATTCCGCCGGTAACGAAAGGCAAATCATCCGGGAGAGCTGCCTTGCCCAGCAAAGCCTTGGCTACTCCGCAGCCCAGCAGATCGGCAACTTCGGTCACTTCCGGGCCGGCATGCAGCGCACCAGCCCCGATCAGGATAGCCACCTTCTTGCCCGCATTGAGTATATCAGCGGCCCGCCGCAGATCTTCGGCCATAGGAATGATGTGGGGAGCTGAGTAGCCAACGCTGGTATGAACGGTATTATGCTTGTGTGGCGGCTTCTCCACTGCCTCCAGCTCCTGCACGTCTTTGGGCACAATAATACATGTGACCGTTCGCTCAGCCAGAGCAATGCGGCACGCACGGTCTATAAGCTGGCGCATCTGCGCAGGAGCGGTGCAAGTGTGGACATACTCGCCCGCGACATCCTTAAACAGATTCTCAAGATCAACCTCCTGCTGGTAATCGCCTCCGATGGCAGTGCGAGCCGACTGCCCGACAATAGCCAGGACGGGCTGATGATCCATCTTCGCGTCATACAGGCCGTTGAGCAGATGAATCGCGCCCGGACCTGACGTGGCCATGCAGACACCGAGTTCCTCTGTGAACTTGGCATGTCCGCAGGCCATAAAAGCCGCCATCTCTTCATGGCGCACCTGGACAAACTGGAAGAGATCCGGCCGGCGCCCCAGCGCTCCCATGATGCCAAGAATGCCGTCACCTGGATACCCAAAAATACGCCTGACTCCCCACGCTGAGAGCCGCTGTAAGAGGAAATCACTGACTGTGTACATGGCTTCTCTGTCTTTCTTTAGCGATCCCCAGGAGATTTCTCTCTGGTCTCGGTTACGTTTCGCTGGTGTAAGCTTTATTTTCAGCATACAGACTCCATACAACAAGGATCTTTTTACAGATCTTCAGAGCTCACAACAGACTTTCTACACCCACATTCTCACTCTCGACCGGCTTGCCAGACTGGTTGAAGGAAGCCGGAGACAGGCTCAAATCTCAGCCCGGTAGCCATAGAACTCGTGATCTTCGTTGTAGCCTCCCTGGCCTTGCGCCCGTTCACTATAGTGACTGACGAACTCAATGCGCTTAATCCACTTTACCTGTTTATAGCCCAGCTGATTCTCGACACGTAAACGCAGCGGAGCCCCATGCCCATCGGGCAGAGGTTGGTAGTTCATCTCGTAGGCCAGCAAACTGAGATCATGTTGCAGGTCCGTGAGAGTGTGCGAGTCGTAATACGGACCGCCCTCAAGTCCTTCGCCATAGGAGTAGAAGAAGGCATAGTTGGCCTCCGGTTTCGGCCTTACCAGATCCATAAGGCTCTTGAATGGCAGGCCGCCCCATTCAGCGATGCCGGACCAGCCCTGGATGCAGTTATGCATCGTGATCTGCTCCTTCTTTCCCAGGGCCTTGAGATCGTCCAGAGACAACTCCACCGGGTTTTCGACCAGCCCATCCACTTTCAAACGGTAATCTCGCCAATTGTTGGCCTTGAGCCTCAGCCATTCGTCGCTTGTAGGCACCTTCCCATTCTCCCAGAAGTAGGGCGAGATAGCCTCCTTTCTGTACTGCGCTCGCACATTCCGGTCGAAGAACAGATCCATGAGCGGGCTTACCGTCAAGGCGCTGATCTTCTGAAGCACGCCTGGATACTTCCAGGAAAAGTTAACAGCTCCGACTGTGAGCATGGCACCACCCACAATAGCCAGAAGCGCCAGCCAGAAGCCCAGGTAGCCGGGGCTATTCGAATCCAGGGTAATGCCGTTGAGATTAACTATCAGACCGGTATAGGCGATTATTATCATGTGAATGACGTAGAAACCAATAAAGATGCACATGAGCACAAAATGCAGCGAGCGTGCTATCTGGCGATTGCCAAACAGGCGCGGATACCATTTGTATCTGTTATCGAACGCAGGCGACATGGCAATGCCGGTCAGAAGCTGGAGCGGGGCCACAACGTAGACGATAGCGAAATAACTGAGTTGTTGCAGCGCGTCATAGCGAATATAGCCGTTGATCCCATAGATCTTCGAAGGATCTCGTAAACTGGCATATTGAATGATACAGGTCACTGCTTCAGGGAAAAGCCGCCAGTTCGTAGGTACCAGCCGCTGCCACTCCCCCAGAGCAAATTGGAGAACAATAAAGGAGACCCCCGTTAGAACAAAGAGAAAAGCGAAGAGAAAATGCCAGTGGCGTGAAATACCTAATGTATGTCTGCCCCCCGGCAGGCCCAGCCAGCGCGGAACCGTCACCGAGTCATCCTTAGAGTTCCAGAGACGATCCTTAGGCACATCCCCACGCCAGCGAATCCACTCTGTGCCTGGCGTGCAATGGATGTTTCCATACAGGCGCGGATGATCAAACAAAATGTTGATCCCACTGCGCACCATAAAGAGGAGATAGAAAAAAGTCAGCAAATGGGTAATGCGCACCAGCAGCGAATAGCCTGGCCGAACAGAAGAATGCAGTGGAACGCCGGGAAACGCAGTCATGAAGGCTTGCACCGCAGGCAGTGTATACAACCAGCGAGCGCACGCAATGAACGCGAGGCCGAACGCGGCGATGATGAAAAAAGCAGGAACGAGCAAATGCATCACCCGGCGATACTTGCCAAACAGCTTGATCTCCATTGCGGCCTGGGCATAGGGCATCGATTCCAGCTCGCGGTGGTTTTGCAAGAGTCCACCGGGGCGGAAACTAGGGGGCGCTATCTTCACGGCTTCTCTCCTGACTTTATCTTGTTTCTCATATCGCAAATACGATGCTGGCGCTATTGATAAATGAGCAAGGATGTATGCTAACGAACGTACCACGATCAAAAAAGAGAGAAGGATACACGGCCATTTCTCACTGGCTCCGGGTGCGCGGCCAGTTCACCTATTGCAAGGCAGTGTCATTCCTGGCGTTTTTTTCGCGTGATATTATCTATACAAGAAACTGTGGATAGACATGAAAGTATTTATGCAAAAGTCAAAGAGTAGAGCCAGCACCGAGCGGATCTTAATCACCATGACCTGGGGCATCGGGGACGCCATTATCATAGGATTGAGCGCGGTCGATCAGATCACACGCAACGACCCCGACGGAAAAATAGCTATTGATCTCCTCTGCAACCATTCGCAAGCCGAACTTTTGAAAGAAGATCCGCGTATTCATCAGGTCATTGAAGTTGATCAAAGACTCTTTCCAACGTCCGAAGCAGGGACATGGAAACGTGGCATCTTTCTTCCCACCGAGGTAATGAAGCTAGCAGAATTTCTCCGTAACCAGGACTATTCTGCCATATTACCCTACATATGTGCCCCCACCTTTTTTTATAGACTACACCTCCCCATTCTGTTCCTGAATGCATGGGAGAGCTGGAAAGTCATTTTACAAATGCACTCCTGCCAGAATATGCCCCTCCAAATGCTGATTCGCGGGATGATTAACAAATATTTCGGGAAGGGTCTGCAAGATCTTGAAGCCGAGGTACCCATTCCGCTCTATATTCGTCCCGAACACATCCAGCAAGCCAGGCATGAGATAGAGCAGATCAAGCAGAACGCCTTTATTCTACAGGAACAGAGCCAGTTGTTACTAGTCGCTCCAGATACTTCATCTGAGATTACCAGGCCGCCAACGCGCCTGCTGGCAGAGGGAATAGCTTGGGCGCTCGCGAGCGATCCATCGCTGGTCGTTGTGATACTGCCGAGCTACACCAAACGCGCCGCGTCGAATAATTTGCTGCACGCCCTCGCTCCCAGCTTTCCCGGTCGTATCTTCCTGATGCCTGCCGAACCAAAGCACTCTCTGCTCGAACTGGCCGCGCTCATCGACCAAAGCGACCTCTTCATCTCCGGCGATACCGGAATCATGCATATTGCCGCCACGACAAAAAAGATAAAGCAAGAATTCCGTGAAGAGCTTTTACCACGCAACTCAGTGAAAATTATCACCTTATTTGGAGGAACCAGCCCTGCCTGGTTCGGATATAGCAAACGCGCTATCATTCTAGGCTGGGGACGCAAAGAGCAAGCACGATTCATCCCCGGTATGTCCAAGGACTCATACGACCCAAAGGGCAAAGACCTTTTCGATCATATCTCCTCTCAAGAACTGACAGAGGCCATTTTAAGCCATTGATCGGGTTTCATCTACCTGACTTTCTTTTCAGCCAGGCCGGATCAGGAAACTTTTATCGAAGCCTACAGCTATGATGTCAGTGAATCGCTTCGTAACGACTAAGAGGCGGGCTGTTTAGAAGCGCTTCCCTCGCTCACAGGAGAGCGCTGAAACGCTTCTGAGCGTTTCAGCGTACAGAAATAAGGAGATAAGAGGTAAGCAGAGCTTCCAGGAGGAAAGAGATGGCAGCGCAATCACAACCGCCACAGGCACCAAAGCATGAAGAAGCGAGCAAGCAATCCAGATCATTGAGATTGCTGCATCGAGTCGAAAAGGACGTAAAGCCTCTCCAATCGTTTCTCACAAAGTTCAATAACGATTGGGTGATGAACCTTGCATCCGGCCTGGCATTTAATATTCTGACTTCCCTTGTCCCCATTATCATCGCGATTGTTTCCGTCGCTGGCTTCTTTATGGGCCTGGCAAATCCAGCAGCAAAGGCACAGATCATTTCTGGCATTAGCAGGATTTTTCCCGGTACACTCACCTCCAATGGTCATAATGTCCTGACTCCTGCCCTGAATTCACTCAGCCAAACCGCTGGCGTGCTCGGAATTATCGCGGTTCTTCTCGCCATCTTCAGTGGTTCGCGCCTGTTCGTTACACTAGAGGGATACTTCGACATCATTTACCACACCCGCTCAAGGAACGCGATTCCGCAGAATATCATGGCAGTGCTGATGATGCTGCTCTTTATGGCCCTGGTGCCGCTGATGGTCGTCGCGGGTTCTGGTCCCGCGCTTGTCTTCTCGCTGCTCACGGCCATAGGGCTGGGAAAAGTGCCGGGCATCAATCTGCTATTTGGCGTGGGTGGTTTCTTTGGCGGGATCTTTATCGCGTGGATTTTCTTCGTCGCTATCTATATTGTTGTCCCTAATCAGCGCATCAGTTTTCGCAAGAGCTGGCTGGGAGCACTGGTGGCTGCCGTACTCGTCCAGATCTACCTGACGCTCTTCCCATTCTACGCCACGCACTTTCTAAAAGGTTACGGCTCAGCCGGGGTGGTTGGACTCGCTCTTATTTTTCTCCTCTTCCTTTATTACTTCTCTGTTATTCTCTTACTAGGTGCCGAGATCAATGCCTACTTTGCGGAAGGCATCCGTTCGACTCCGGCCAACGTACCGACGATGATCCATCAACTGACCAGCCATCTATCCGCCAGCGAGCAAGCCTTTCAGGCAGAAGCAGCAGCCAGTCACAAGGACAAAGAGCCAGAAGAGGTCCTGCCGCAAAGCGAGACTTAGCAGGACAAGAAGCTGGGAAAGGTGCGAAAAGCAATGAAGGATCATTACGCCTGGTATGCTGCGGTTTGATACGCTTCACGCCTTGCTCGAGGAACCGTGCCGGCTGCGCTCTGCGTCGAGACTTGCCCGCTGCGAGGCAGCCGTCCGGCCGTCTCGCGCAGAGTCACAGCCTGCTCACAGCATTAGCGTTCAACGATCATTGCTACGCCCTGGCCGCCGCCGATACAGAGGGTCGCCAGTCCATAGTGAGACTGCCGGCGCTGCATCTCGTGGAGCAACGTTACCAGAATGCGCGCGCCACTGGCCCCAATCGGGTGTCCAAGCGCAATCGCGCCCCCATTCACATTGAGCTTCTCCCTCTCAAAACCAAGCTCCTTCCCTACAGCAACCGATTGAGCGGCAAAAGCTTCGTTGGCCTCGATCAGATCGATATCTGCCAGCTTGAGCCCGGCTTTTTCTAGCGCGAACCTGGTGGCCGGTACGGGGCCCATTCCCATTACGCGTGGCTCAACTCCTGCTGAGGCATAACTACGGATAGTTGCCATCGGTCTTACACCAAGCTGGTCAGCCTTTTTCCGGCTCATGACCACCACAGCCGCAGCTCCGTCGTTGATCCCGGAGGAATTGCCTGCCGTGACCAACCCACCCTGCGGCTGAAAGGCGGGGCGCAGCTTGGCCAGCGCCTCTGCCGAGGTGTCGCTGCGCGGCTGCTGATCGATATCAAAGATCGTGGGACCCTTCTTTCCTGGCACTTCGACCGGTACGATCTCGTCGCGGAAGATCCCTGCCTGGATTGCGCGCACGGCTCGCTGCTGGCTCTCCAGAGCGAACTGATCGAGTTCTTCGCGGGTTAGATGGTAATCTGTGCAGATATTTTCGGCGGTGATGCCCATGTGGCAATCGCAGAATACATCCCACAGACCATCTTTGATCATCTCATCAACCAGCTCGCTATTGCCCATGCGATAGCCAAAACGCGCCTTCTCCAGCAGATAGGGGGCGCGGCTCATGCTCTCCATCCCACCGGCGACGACGACATCGGCATCGCCCAGGCGGATCGACTGGGCCGCGAGCATGATGCTCTTGAGGCCACTGCCGCAGACTTTGTTCACGGTCAGCGCGGGCACATGCACAGGCAATCCGGCGTAGATCGCGGCCTGGCGCGCGGGATTCATCCCCTGGCCCGCCTGGAGCACGTTGCCCATGATGACCTCCTGCACCTGGTCGGGCTGGACAGCGCTCCGCTCTAGCGCCGCTCGAATGCATACTTCTCCAAGCTTTGCTGCTGGCACTTCGGCCAATCCCCCGCCATAGGTGCCAATCGCGGTACGCACTGCACTGACAATCACTGCTTCTTGTAATTCGGCCATATGCTCTTTTCTCCTTACCTGGTTGCAACCTCGCGTGAGGCCGCTCCTTGCTCAACTGGGGCCGGCGCTACATATAGATGCCGCCGTTGATGTTGAGCGTCTGGCCGGTCATGTACTCCCCATCGACGATGAGATAGCGAACAGCGCGTGCAACATCCTGCGGCGATCCAATCCGGCCCAACGGTATCCGTTTGACAATCGTCTCCTTAGCATTCTCCGGTATGCCAGCGAACATATCGGTCTCGATGAAGCCGGGGCAGACGGCATTGACCGTGACATTGTAGCGAGCCAGTTCCAGAGCAGCTACTCTGGTCAACCCGATAACGCCAGCTTTGGCGGCTGCATAGTTAGCCTGGCCAAAGTTCCCCATCTGCCCGACAAACGAACTGATGTTGACGATCGTTCCACTTTGCTGCTGCATAAAATAAGTCTGGGCTGCCCGTATGGTATAAAAATACCCATTCAGGTTCGTTTGGATGACAGTCTCCCAATCTTTGACCGACATCTTCTTTATAGTCCGGTCAACGTTGATACCAGCATTATTCACCAGCACATCGATGCGACCAAAGCGCTCAACGGCCTGCTCAATGAGCCTGCTGGCCTGCTCTGAATCTGACATATCCGCCTGGATAGCAATGGCATCTGGCGCTCCCATTTGTCGAAGCTGCACAACTAAATCCTCGGCTGCTCCCTTATTCTGACGATAATTCACGACCAGCTTTGCTCGCCCCTGGGCCAGGTTTTCTACAATAGCTCGTCCGATCCCTCTACTAGCTCCAGTAACAACGACCGCAGCATTTTCTAACGTTATCATGAGATAACTCCCTTCCACCTACTATTTATAAAGGAACCATGCGCTGCTGAAGCATAGATCAACAGAAGAAAGCATGATACCCGATGAAGAATAGGCACCAACCACTTATCACAACTCCCTCTCGCGAGGAACTGCAAGCTCATAGGTAGCTCACAGAAACGAGAGTCCATCCTCCTCGCTCCATCATGATAACGCTCTTGACAAGTGCTGCATGTAAATGTAATATGCATATAGATGCACGCTGACGCATGCGCAAGAATGATCGATAAGTCCCGCTTGTAAGGAGTATCACCATGAGTCACATGCCACCACAACTTGCCCCACTCCCGCCTGTTGGAACAGAGGCGACCCTTTCTCGCACAATTAGTGAAGACGACATTCTTCTCTTTGCAGTGGTGAGCGGAGATAAGAATCCCATTCACCTGGACGCCGACTATGCCAAACGCTCGTTCTTTGGCCAACGCATCGCCCACGGTTTTCTCATCGGCTCGCTGATCTCGGCGGTCCTGGGGAACGAGTTGCCGGGTCCGGGCACCATTTACCTGGGCCAAACGCTGCGCTTCCTCGCGCCCATACACATCGGCGATACAGTTACTGTGACGGTCAAAGTCGTCGCGGTGCGCGACGACAAACGCATCGTTACCCTGAATACCACATGCACCAACCAGCACGGTGCGACGGTTTTAAGCGGCGAAGCGACTGTCAAATACATGCGCGAAGTTGAGGCAGCATAAAACTGCTCTCTACGAGTTCCTTTCGAGTTTATGAGGATGTGCGGAAGCGCACATCCTCATAAAACACCCTCTACTACTGCGAGCGCGATTTCAACCAGTTCGAAATCTTGGGCCAGAGCGTTTTTTTAGCGTCTGAGCCTGTGAGCAAGCCCACATGCCCGGCATCGACCACATAGAACTCTTTATCTTGACTGCTGACGAGACGCATGGTTGCCTCCGCCTGCGGGACCGTACAGATGTGGTCTCGCTTGCCGGCAATGTTGAGAACCGGGCAGGTAATGTTTGCGAGGTTTACGGTCCGCCCACGAAGCTTGATCTCGCCTTTCACTAGCTTATTCTGCTGGTAAAACTCCCGAATCCATTGGACGAAGGCCGCCCCGGCGAACGGCACGCCGTCGTTAACCCACTTACTCATAGCCAGCCAGGTATCCATTGGTTTCTCCTCCATGATGCGGTCCCACATTGTGACGTAGGTGCCAATGTAGTTATTGACTGGCTTGAGCATACGGTTGCCGGTGTCAATCAGTCCGGCAGGGACATTGCCAAAGGCGTCGGCCAGCGACTGAGGATTGAAGTACTTCTCGCTGGTCCATACCCCAAGCAGCCCCATATGCTCTGGAGTAAAATCGACGGGCGAGGTGAGCAAGATCAGGTTTCTGAGAGGCTTGTCCGGGAAAAGCGAGGCATACATCGCGGACATTGTTCCTCCCATGCAATAGCCCAGCAGGGTATATTCCTGGGCCTGTGCATGCCTCAATACTTTCTGTATCGCCAGGCGAATATAGTCTAGAACGTAGTCCTCAAAGGAGAGATGAGCATCCTCGTCGCCCGGCGTGCCCCAGTCGAGCAGGTAGACGCTGTAGCCCTGCTTCACCAGGTACTCAACGAAGCTATTCCCCGGCAGCAGGTCGAGCACGTAGGGTCGATTGATCAACGCATAGATCAGCAGAAGAGGAACGGGGTATGTTCTCTCAGTCTGGGCCTCATAATGATAAAGCCTGGCTTTATTCTTGGTCCAGATGACTTCTTTGGGGGTTTGCCCCGTCGGCGCCTTCGCGCCCTCCACGAGAATTTGCATCCCCGTATTGTATTTTTTGAGGAGGGTCTCAAAGGGGCTTTCTGATACATCGATAGTAGCGTTTTGCATGTCCATATGCGTTTGTCCTTTACTTATTCTTTCGCCACTGAATCAGTAGCGGAAGAGATTACGACTCAACGTATATTTCTTCTTCCCCGCTTTGCCGCGACGCGCTGTCTGATTTGCGTGTTTTTGGCCGAGTCCTGGCAGAAGTTTGAGGGGACTGCGCGAGAGTGTCAGCTACGGACTTTTCACGATCTGCTAGCAGCATATCCAGTTTGCTCTCCAACCGGCTCAAACGGTCTTCCAGTCTCGCTACACGCTCATCCAAAGATGCTATGGACTCACCTGTTGCCAGGCTCACCCGACGCTCTTCAAGGCTTTCCAGCCGGTCGTCGATCTGATCGACCTTATTTTCGAGGTTGACGACAAGCTCGGCCACGCGAGCGACATCTGCGCGGGTCGGAAGTTGGAGATTGTGGAAGTATTCTTCGTTGGCACGGCGTAAGACTTCAGAGAAGCCAGCATAGTTCTTGAGAAACTCACTGGACATCTCCATAAACTTGTCGGAGCCGATGACGCCTCCAATGGTTTTGGACCATGTTTCGTTTGTGAGGTCATACCACTGTTTGAACAGGGTAAAAGGGTCAGGGGAGAAGCTGCCGGGCGTCTTCGACATCGTGGCCTGAGCATCTTCCAGCATATCCAGCCATTGCGCAATCAGCCCAAGCGGATCTCCTCCGGCTGTGATGACCTTTCTCCAGGCTGCAATGGTCATCTCAAACCACTGATTCCACAGTTGCTGGGGACTCTCCAGGCTTTTTCTGAACAGTTCCTGGGCCTGTGTGACACTTTTCAACCACGTCTGATAGATATCAGACATACCTGGAGACGCGGACGTACTTCCAGTTCCATTTATTGTTTTCAGCCATCCTTGAGAAACCTCTCCGTACCACTTTTCCCAGGTCTCCCAGGGGTCGGTTGGTTTCCAGGAGTTTGTATCTTCTGTCATTGCGAGCACTCCTTTCGGATGCATGAAGCATCCTTCTGAGGAAAAGACAACAGGATGGATCTTGCACTCCGATCCTGAGTCGAGTGCGCCGGATGCGTTATTTTTCGAGGGCAGGAAGCTTATGCTTGCGTTCGACGAGCAGTTCGCGTTCAGGACTGCTGCTTCTCCTCTTCCTGCTCAGAGCGACCGGTGCCGGTGTACATTTGGAAAAAGGTGTTCATCATTTTCTGATAGTGATCGAGAGAATCCGCCCAATACTTCAGATATGCTTCTCCTGCCTCGGTAATCGAATAGATGCGGCGAGCAGGCCCATTTTCTGAAGTATCCCAACACGAGCTAACCATCCCGTCTTTCTCCATCTGCCGCAACGTCCGATAGAACGTGCCCGGATTCATGGCAGCCAGGCCAAATGCTGTCATCTTCTCCATCAATTCATATCCGTAAGAACTCCATTCCCTGAGCATTAAGAGAAGAACCGGAACCAGCCAGTTTTTGGACCAGGCATCGGTTGCCGTATGCGGGAACGCGTTGTCTCTGTTTCCTTCAGCCATATCTCCACCTTAGAGTAGAATCATGAATGTTCCACCTTACTAGTGAACTGCACCTATATGCAGGTTACAACTAGCGTTCTTCTCTGTCAAGCTCTAAAAGAATTGGGGGCAGGGTCCAGATTCCTCACCCCCGTACCCCCACCAGAGGATTGCCTGGTGGGGCAGCCTTCCGCGTCACCAGGTGGGCAGGCTGTACAACCTTCTCAGTTAGAGATACAGCCTGACGCGCAACTTTCTACAGAGAATCCAATCCCACTCCCTACTGTTGCGCGGCTCTCTGGAAGTCCCTTAATCCCTCCATAGTGGCAGACCCGACCATATCAAACGTTTTCTGCCAGAAGGTAAGCGGGGCAAAGACAACGTCTTTGTACGCTTCCATCGACTCCTGGGCGAGCGCCTGGAAAGCATCTTGCTGTTTCTGAAACTGTTGCCCCAGTTCTTGCATCAGCGAGCGGGTTACGTCAACCTGGCCTTTGAGCGCCTCGATCCCGTTACCAAGGACATTCTGTGCAAACTTCGTATTGCGCTCCTGGGCGGCAATTGTGCCATCCACCAGCCTCTGGAAATTCTGGAGGCTAACCGGCTCTTTTCTCATTTGCTCAACAAGCTCTCGCATCAGCGTACGCGAGCTTTCTGCATGGCTTTTGAGCACCTCGATCCCGTTCTCAAGAACACCCTGGGCAAAGGTCATATTGCGCTCTTGAGTGGTAATCGCGCTATCAGTGAGAGCCCTGGTGACGTCCTGGGCGGATTGCATAAGATTCTTAGCCGCATCTTTGGCTCTTGTCTCGGTCATAATCTTGCTGCCTTTCTTATAATGCACTGTGAACAGGTAACTGAAACTGTTCACTTACTAATAGCATCTATATGCATTCTACACTTATATGCAAAATATGTCAAGTCCCAGAGTCCGGGAAGCGGGAACGCTGTGAGCAAGTTGTGAGAGCGTTGTCCGGCTCTGTGACCTTCTTGTGATATCACCCCGGTATGCTGTTTTCAGGTGTACGAATCATGTACGATGAACGAAAGGACATGGAACCACATGGAAACCAGAAAGAGCGAGAGATCATCCACTTCAGCTACCCCTACGACAGTCTTTCGCTTAGAGCCGCGCCAGTCTCTTCATGCCATCTTCAAACCCAAAAGTATCGCAGTCATTGGGGCAACAGAAAAAGCCGGCAGCGTTGGGCGTACCCTGCTCTGGAATCTGATCAGCCATCCCTTTGGAGGCACGGTGTTTCCTGTCAATCCCAGGCAGAGTAGCGTTCTGGGCATCAAGGCATATCCGAGCCTCTCTGCCTTGCCAGAACGGGTTGACCTCGCGGTCATTGTCACGCCCGCGCCGACCGTCCCTGGACTGATCGCTGAGTGTGTTGCCGCCGATGTCAAAGGAGCCATTATTCTCTCTGCCGGCTTTAAGGAAACCGGCCCGGCGGGCGCCTCGCTCGAACAGCAGATTCTGGAGCAGGCACGGCAAGGGCAATTGCGCATTATTGGACCCAATTGTCTTGGAGTAATGAGTCCACTGAACGGTCTCAACGCCACCTTTGCCAGTAGAATAGCCCTGCCCGGCCACGTTGGCTTCATCAGTCAGAGCGGCGCGCTCTGTACTGCGGTATTGGATTGGAGCCTGAGTGAAAATGTGGGGTTCAGCGCTTTCGTCTCGCTCGGCTCGATGGTAGACGTCGGCTGGGGCGATCTCATCGATTATCTGGGCAGCGATCCACAGACAACGAGCATGATTCTCTACCTGGAAACGGTTGGGGATGCCCGTTCATTTCTTTCTGCCGCCCGTGAAGTCGCTCGACGCATACCGATCATTGTACTGAAAGCCGGCCGCACGCAAGCAGCAGCCCACGCAGCAACCTCGCATACTGGAGCGCTCACCGGCAGCTATGATGTATTTGAGGCGGCCTGCCGGCGTAGCGGTATCCTCACCGTTGACCGCATCGAGGAGCTATTTTCCCTGGCCGGGGCGCTGGCCAAACAGCCCCGGCCCCAGGGACCACGCCTTACGATAGTAACCAATGCTGGCGGCCCGGGAGTCCTGGCAACCGATGCTCTCCTCTCCGCTGGAGGTCAACTGGCGGAACTGGCTCCTTCCACGCTTGCCGAACTCAACCAGACACTCCCGGCCGCCTGGAGCCACAGCAACCCGATAGATATTCTGGGCGATGCCAGCCCTGAGCGCTACGCCAAAGCAATTGAAGTGGCGGCGCAGGATCCAAACAGCGACGGCTTACTGGTGATCCTGGCCCCTCAGGCCATGACTGACCCGACGCTTGTCGCCGAACAGGTTAAGCGGTTCGTGCCTGCCCCCGGCAAACCGATCCTGGCCAGTTGGATGGGAGGAGCGGAGGTAGCCAGCGGCCAGGCAATTTTGAACCGGGCCAGTATTCCCACGTTTTCTTATCCAGACACAGCTGCTCGGATCTTCGAGTATATGTGGCAGTATACATTTCATCTGCGGGGGTTATATGAAACTCCTCTGCCCTCTTTGGAAAGAGACAGTCATGGCCTCAATCGGCAGCGTGCCAGTTCTCTCATTGAAGCAGCCAGAGAGCAGGGCCGGACGCTGCTGACCGAGGTCGAATCCAAGCAGATTCTGGCTGCCTACGACATCCCGACGGTCGAGACACGCGTCGCCAGAAGCGAAAACGAGGCGGTGGCCTGCGCGCAGGCTATAGGTTATCCGGTTGTGCTCAAGCTCTTTTCTGAAACGATTACCCACAAGAGCGATGTCGGCGGCGTGCAGCTCAACCTCTTCGATGCGGATGCCGTGCGCCGCGCATACCAGGACATTGCGAACGCGGTACGCGAGAAAGCTGGGGCCGAGCATTTCCTGGGTGTCACCGTCGAGCCACTGGTGCTGCGGTCCGGCTATGAAATCATCCTGGGTAGCAGCATTGACCCGCAGTTCGGCCCGGTGCTGCTCTTCGGATCGGGCGGGCAACTCACCGAAGTCTATCAGGATCGTGCGTGCGCGCTTCCTCCTCTGACCACGACTCTGGCGCGGCGATTGATGGAGCACACTCGCGTCTTCTCCGCCCTCAAAGGGGTGCGCGGACGCTTGCCTGTAGATCTCACCAAGCTGGAGCAACTCCTGGTGCGGTTTAGCTACCTGGTCGTGGAGCAGCCCTGGATCAAGGAGATCGATATCAACCCACTGCTGGCTTCCCCTGATGGGCTGCTTGCTCTCGACGCGCGAGTGGTCCTGCACGGGCCACAGGTGCGCGAGGAGGATCTACCCAGGCTTGCCATTCGCCCATACCCGCTCCAGTATGTCCAACCCTGGACCCTGCGTGACGGCACACCTGTCACCATTCGCCCCATTCGTCCAGAGGATGAGATGCTCATGATTGCTTTCCACCAAACCCTTTCGGAGGAAAGCGTCTATTTCCGCTGGCTGCACGCAATCAAACTCAGTCAGCGGATCGCGCATGAGCGGCTGATCGGCATCTGCTTCATTGACTATGACCGAGAGATGGCCCTCGTCGCCGAACACACCGATCCACAAACCGGCGAGCGAGCCATTCTGGGTGTTAGTCGCCTCATCAAAGTTCGTAACGGCAATGCCGCTGAGTTTGCCGTACTCGTCACCGACCGGTTTCAGCACAAAGGGTTAGGAACAGAGTTGCTACGCAAGCTCATCGGGGTAGGTCGCGATGAACAGGTGCAACGCATCTTCGGCGATATTCTTCCCGAAAACCTGGGAATGCAAGGAGTGTGCAAACACCTGGGCTTCCACCTGCGGTACTCGCGGGAAGATGAGGTCATAAAAGCTGAACTGGAACTCTGACGCACAGGCACTTCCAGACGCCTGTGCGTCATCTCTTGCCTGAGACAGATGTGACTCAGGGGCAACATATCCTGCGAGAACGGGTAAACCCGCTAGAGAAACGCGAGGCAGGGGTTGAGCTATACCATTCCGGGCACATCATGCCTTCCTGCGCTTCTCCTCCAGGGCTTCGACCATTTTCTGAGGAATTGGCAGCACCTCTTCGCGGTGGTACGAACCGGCTGCATCGGTGTTTATCCCAGGCCAGCGCCGACCGTAGTGATAATGGCCAGTCTGGGCAGGAGACAATGGGCGCTTAGCAACTTTAGGCACGCCAGAGAAAATTTGAGGTAGACCTGGATCTGGAACCTCATCATAAAGGTCATCCGGGACCTGGTTATAGCCTTGCTCGCGCAGTTCTGCCTCACTCAAGGTCAGATAGAGTGCGCCACGCATACGTTTTCCGATCAGGGTAAGCGGTACATAATAGGCTTTGACAAACAGGCCCCCACGCTCTACCAGGATATATCGCTCAAAGCGTGCCTGCACCTTGCCTATTCTCTCTCCATCACTATCAAAGACTTCCTGACCTAGCTGTGGCAGAAGATCTTGAGATATGATTTGCTCTTCAGTAGGCATTCGCCTGCTCTCCTTATTCACACAGTTTTGATAATGAGATAAAAACGACGAGATTAGCTGGCTGGCGGTAAGCCAGACCTACTTGCTATTCTTCATTATAACTCACAATGGCCGCTAGTGTTCTTGTGTCTCCTCATTTCTATCTTGCTGACTCGGCATTAGAGGTTCCAGGCCGCCAGCGACCCGCGCTTTTGCCTGGGCAAGCAACGAGGTAGCCTCACTCGACGGCGCAATTCGCGATGGTCCAAGCGGATGTGCCCGCTCCAGCGGCAACTGCTGATGGTGATACAGGCGATTAGATAGAAGGGCATGATTCGCAGTCATAGCCACCTGCATCGATTCTATCACCCGCTCCAGATGCTCAACAGCGGTCAGTACTTCCGGGATGATCGAGCTTCCGTCGTTTTCCTGGCCACCATACGGTTGCCTCTGTGCATGCGCGATTTCGGCGTGCAGGTTGCGGAGCTGGGTCGCTAATTGCTGCTCCAGATCCATCATTGTATGCCGGAACAGAGTGTGAAGCGCGGTAAGCCGCTCGTCTAACTGTTTGCCAACCAGAGTAGCCAGTTCTTCCCACGGCAGATCTGTCTGGACCTCTATCGCTTCAAGCTGCGCTCGAAGATCCTGGGAACTGGTCCCCAGATCCTGCTGAGATAGATGCTGCCCCAACACGCTGATCGTTTCCTTCTGGAAAGAACTCAGGTGCTGAGTCATATCGCGTCGGAAATCGTCCAGGCGCCGGGCGAGGGCTTGTTCTATTTCCTGGCGATGGACAGCGAGGCGCTGGTCAAGAATCGCGTTAAATGCCTGTAATTCATCCTCCGTGAAAGACATAAGCCCCCTTGCTTTTATAGAAGAGTCGTACCTGATTCATGCATATTATAGAAGAGCCGTCAATATTAACCTGGTTATCCTGAGAAGGTCATCTTGCCAACGGCAGTGTGGGCCAGCAACCGTTGAGCGTTCCTCCACATGAGTTTCTCTTTGACATCGGGTTTGAAATAATCCAGCTTCTCGAAATCCTCTAGCCAGCGTTCGGGTGTGATGAAAGGATAATCAGAGCCAAATAGGAAACCATATCTTATTCCTCCAAACACTTGGCGTTTCGACGCAACATTGTGCAAGTCACGCACTTTCTCTATTATAGTCACACGATAGCAGAGAGACAGGAGAAAACATGTCACGAGGGCGAAGGAACACTCAGTGAACAGGGGAAGGCAAGCGTCACGTGGGTAGTATCCTCTCCTTCCGTTCTGACAGTGAGCACTCCCTGGTGGATCTGCGCAATCTGCTGAGAAATATACAGGCCCAAACCCAGTCCCAGAGAACGGCTCCCTTTAGCAAAGGGATGAAACAGGGATTTTAGCTGCTCAGGCGACATCTGCTGCCCTTGATTGGTGACGGTGATCAGCGCGAACGCTCCCCCAGCTCGCTGCTCCTGAGTGATCACAATGTGAATCGGCGTCCCCGGGTTGGCGTATGTCGTCGCATTGGAAAGCAGGTTTTCGACTACTTGCTGAATGCGATTCGGGTCAGCCGTTACTACCAGGCGTTCGGGAGCCTGCATCTGAACGGGATGACCTGGCGTACTCCAGATGGGCACGACTTCCTCCACCAGTTCGACAAGATCAACTTCTTGAGGATGAAGGGCAAAGATACCCTGCCGGAGACGTTCCGCGTCGAGCAAATCGGACACCAGACGATCCAGCCTCGAAGTCGTCTGGCTGATCACCTCCAACTCGCGAACCAGCATGTCTTGCTTCTCTCTCAACGCGCGCCGGTGCAACAATTCGAGCCGCCCTTTTAAGGGCGTCAGGTAATTGTGCAGATCGTGGGCCATGACCGTCAGAATCTCTTCAGCCGCCAGCAAGCGCGCGTGATCGGCTGCCTCGTTTGCGTAGTCTTCGCTGAGTTCCGCTCGATGAATGACCACGCCAACCCAATTAGCGACCGCTTCCAAAAAGCGGAAATCGGCCTCCTGAAAGAATTGAGAAGCGCTTGAAGCGGCAAGCAGCACTCCCCGGCGCGCGGTGCCCACCGAAAGTGGCACCAGCATCTCAGATCTGACCCCCAACGTCTTCGTCATTTCGGTCAACTCTTCGGGGTCACGCCGTGCCCAGCCAGTCCAGTAGGGCTGGCCTGTCTGAAACACTTCCACCGCGCGCCCACCCTCCGCCAGAGGGATGCGATCTAGCCCGATAGCTTTTTCTCGCGCGCCCATCGGGGTCAGGCTCGTTCCTACGGCAACCAGGCTCTGATTCGCCGGATCCTCCAGAAAGACATCAACCTTATCCGCCTGCAACGCCTGGGCTACCAACTGGGCGGTCCGAAAAATCGTCTCTCTCACATCCGTTGTCGGAAGGGCGAGCAAGTGCTGAAGTATTTCAAACAGCCGATCTGTTTTCGGCGTTTGAGGGAATGGCTCAGATGACATAATGACTTCTCCTTACTGCTTCTTTTTTCAATACGATACTCAGGAATGCCGGGGATACTCCCAGACGCCTGAAAATCACCGGGCCGTTTCGCGAACCACTCTCCTAAAGCGGGGTAGAGTCTTCAACAGTGTGATACAATATCTCCCAGGACGAAGCCGTAAAGATGGGTGCCCGGTGAAATCTGCTCTGGTTATCGCTAGATAGCCGGCCTATCGAAAGCATTTTACAATCCCCTGGCTACTATTTTCCTAAATTGAGGAGATGTGGAACATTGCAAACAGCAACAAAACGAAGTGAAATCGCCGAAGAGTACACCTGGAATCTAGAGAGTATTTATGCTACTGATGCAGAATGGCAGCGCGACTACCAGGCTCTCTCTGAACGTATTCCAGAACTGGAGGCGCTAAAAGGCAAGCTGGCAGAGAGTGGGAGAGCGCTCTTCGAGGTTTTGCAAGCGCGCGATGCGATCTTTGAACAGGTAGAAAAGCTCTTCGTTTACGCGTCCATGCGCAAAGACGAGGATACAACCAGCAGTACCTATCAGGGTATGTACGACCAGGCCATGCAACTTTATGTACGCGCCGGGACCGCAGCTTCTTTTATTGAGCCGGAAATCCTGGCTTTGCCACAGGAAAAGCAGGATCAATTCATCCAGGACTACCCAGAACTGCGGCTCTACGACCACCAGCTGCACGACTTGAGCCGCCATCGTCCCCATATTCGCTCCGCCGAGGTCGAAGAGGTCCTGGCGGCAGCCGGCGAGATCACCGAGGCGCCGGACTCGATCTTCTCAATGATCGAGAACGCCGATTTGAAGCTGCCTATGCTCACCGACGAAGAGGGCAAACAGGTCGAGCTTACCAAAGGCAATTACCTGGTCTATATTCGCAGTACCGACCGGCGCGTGCGCAAAGAAGCATTTGAGGGATTACATAGCACGTTTCTAAAGCAGCGTCACACCATCGCGGCCAGCCTGGCCGCGAAGGTAAAAGGGGACCTGTTCTATACACGCCAGCGGGGCTTTGCCTCCACACGCGAGCGCGCACTTTTTTCCAACAACATTCCGGTTAGCGTCTACGACAATCTGATTGCAACTATCACCGAGGCCATTCCTCTCCTGAATCGCTATCTGAAACTGCGCAAACGCCGGCTGAAGCTGGATGAACTGCATATGTACGATCTGTACGTCCCAATCGTGGAAGAGACAGACGAGGAGATCAGCTATGAGCAGGCCCGCGATACCGTCATCGCAGCTCTCGCTCCCATGGGGGAACAATATACCAGCATCCTGAAACGCGCGTTTACCGAACGCTGGATTGACGTCTACGAGACGCCGGGCAAACGCAGCGGGGCTTATAGCGGCGGCTCGTACTCGACCCAACCGTTTATTCTCATGAATTACCAGAATAAACGCGACAGCATGTACACCCTGGCGCATGAACTGGGCCATTCAATGCACTCGTTCTTCACGCGCAGCGCGCAGCCTTTCCAGTATGGCGACTACACGATCTTCGTGGCTGAAGTTGCTTCAACCCTCAATGAAGGTCTGCTGACCGAGCATTTGCTCAAGACTACCACCGATAAGGCGACGCGCCTGGCTATCCTCAATTATTCTCTGGAAAGCCTGCGCACGACGCTCTTCCGCCAGACGATGTTTGCCGAATTTGAACAGTGGCTGCATCAGCAGGGTCAGGAGGGCCAACCCTTGACGGCGGATACGTTGAGCGCCGCCTATCACGATCTTAACGCGAAATACTACGGGAGTGAGACGGTCATCGACGAACTGATTGATATCGAGTGGGCGCGCATTCCCCACTTCTATTCCAGCTTTTACGTGTATCAGTACGCGACCGGCATTTCGGCAGCTTCAGCCCTGGTGCAGCGTATCCTGAACGAGGGGCAACCCGCCGTGGAGCGTTACCTGAACTTCCTGCGCTCCGGCTCTTCTGCCTATAGCATCGACCTGCTACAGATAGCTGGCGTGGATATGACCACACCAGAGCCTATTCACCTCGCTCTCAAATTGTTTGACGATCACCTGACCCAGATGGAGGCGCTCCTCGCTTAACTATGTATATTTCGATGTATAATTTGCAAGTCCATGTATTCTAAACAAGGAAGCGCCGGTTGCTTCCTTATCTGGAAAGATAATGTTGAAACTACTCTATTGAGGAGGCTTAAACAACATGTCCCACCATGAAGAGAAAAACCAGGCTGCCAAAGCGAAGGCGAAGGCTCAGAACCAGCCGAGCAAGCAACCTGGGAATCGTCCGCAGGACAACAAGGGCAACCCGCGTGACGTAAACGGAGAGGGTGTGAATGCGCAGCCGTTCCGGCCAGGAGAGTCCGAACGCAGCTACAATCGGTAAACAAAGCCGCGCTTATAGATAGAAACAAACCGGAGGCTAATAGTGCTTAGCCCCCGGTTTGCTCTTGCTGCCCCAGGCGCACAAAGCTCAGGCTGGCGTCATGATAGCGGAGAAACCACCCCAGAGCTGCAGAAAACGCGCATGGGAAAGCTCGGTCCAATCCAGACGCGAGGAATCGGCCAGGTAGACATACGTGCTATCTCCCCCGCGCACCACTAGCACGTGGCCTCCAGGAAATTTGGCCGGCGGGAAACTGACAATCACCGGGGTACCACTATTGGCGGCGGCGATCACTTGATCGAGGCTCAAATCGTGTCCCCAGGTCGTTTTAAAGCCAAACTTCGCCCCGGTACGTTGAATCCCCACCTCTTCAAGCAAACCTAACTGGGGAGTGATTTCGTGAATAGCAGCTTCAATCTCTAAGATATTGGTAATACGATAGTTATGCCCATACGAGTTAATTACCTCGGTCATCGCAGCTGCCGAGCAGGCGGAGTAAGCCCAGGTATTAAACTCTTGCGTAGATGCGTACTGCGCCGGATCGAGCTGACTCAGACGAATCAGGTGTTGCGAGGCAGCATACGGAGCGGTCCCGTGAGACGACGAAGGTGGTTGAGTATTCGGACTTGTGCCCAGCGAAACGGCCGTCCAGAGCAGCGGATGTACGAGAACAGTACTCAGCAGATAAAGGCCCAGCAGAGCAACAGCTATCAGGCCCGGTACGCCAACTTTCCAGGATCCCAGGCGCTCCAGGAGATCTCCCAATATGTCCGGCTTCGGATATGCCAGGCTCGCGCTACCTGTCGGAGCCCCCGGACGCTGCCTCATTGGAGCCGTGTTCAGGTTACTTGTCCCTGCCCTCGCGCGTAGCGCCACAGGCTCGACAAGCAAATCGGTGCTTATCGGCACATGCCGCGTTATCCGCTCCGTATTCATGCTCCCGCCCTGTGATGTAGCACGCTCAACCATCGGCTCTACATATCCATGTTTGCTCCTCGGTGTCTCAAAGCGACGTACGCGTTCAGGCTCAGAAGCAGGCTTCACGCGTCTGTTCTTAGAAGTGACAGGAGCCTCGTTGCGTGGACTAGATGATTGCGGGCGAGGCGAGAGGAACAGGCCGACGAGCATAATGATCAGAGCTACGACAAAGAGCACCAGAACGAGTGACATAGAACGCAACTCCCTTTTTATGTAAAAGGCGACAACGAGAGGCCACCCCTGGCAACCTCCACCTCGTATCTATATCAGCAAATATACCATAGGAAATTATCGTCCTGCAATTTAGAACGCCGGTGATGCTGATTTTCGGGAAAAAATTTCCCTCTTTTTGGATAGTCAAAAGATACAGCACGCTTCTGACCCGAAAGAGAGAACACCGGGGAAAACAAGGCGTCAGGCCGCCGCGCGCTCCGGTAAAACCTGGCAACCGCAACTTTGAATGCCACCACCACAAAGAAAAGAGAGGTGCGACCCTCTATGTTCGTCCGCACCTCTGTCTATCCGGGGGAGCGCGTTAAGAAATTTCTCTCCGCTCCCTTTCTCGCCGCGCTTCCTCAGTCCTGGTTGCCCATCAGCGCCTCGTACTGCTTACGCAGGACCTTCTTGTCAAATTTGCCAACGCTGGTCTTGGGAACAGCATCGATGAAGACAACGTCATCGGGCAACCACCACCTGGCCACACGCGGGCGCAGATAGTCGAGGATCTCTTCTTTGCTCACTTTGCCTACGTAATCAGGTTTGGGCACGACGCAGGCCAGCGGGCGCTCGGACCATTTAGGATGAGGAACGCCTATAACGCAGGCTTCCAGCACTTTGGGATGACCCATGATCATACCTTCAAGCTCGACCGATGAGATCCATTCGCCACCCGATTTCACCAGGTCTTTAGTGCGATCAACGAGCTGCAAGCTGCCGTGCTCGTCGACGACCGCGACATCTCCCGTGCGCAGCCAGCCCTCGGCAAACTTGGCGCTCGATTCGTTATCGTTGTAGTACGCGCGAGCGACCCAGGGACCGCGCACCTGGAGCTCGCCAAAGGTCCTGTCATCCCAGGGCACTTCCTGACCGCTCTCCATATCGACCACGCGAAACTCGACGCCCGGCAGCACCGTACCCTGGCGAGCACGCACGCGCATCTGTTCTTCAGCGGGCCAATCTAGCTGGTAACTGCGCAGTTTAGAAAGGGACGCCAGTGGAGACGTTTCGGTCATCCCCCACGCATGCACAATTGTCAGCTTTTTGCGCTCCAGATTCTCGATCAGAGACTGCGGAACAGCCGAGCCGCCACAGATAATCATGCGTAGGGATGAAAGATCGAACGACTCTTTTTCCAGCAGGTTGAGCAGGCCAATCCAGATGGTAGGCACACCTCCGGCGAGTGTCACACGCTCTTCGGACATCAGGCGAGCAAGGCTCAAGGGATCCATAAAGCGATTGGGAAAAACCTGCTTGGCTCCCATCATCACACTGGCATGGGCAAGGCCCCAGGCATTGGCGTGAAACATTGGCACGACGGGCAGCACCGTATCCTGTTCAGAGAGGCCAATCCCATCAGTCATGCCAACCGCCATCGAATGCAGGAAGGACGAACGATGGCTGTAGACAACGCCCTTGGGGTTGCCGGTCGTGCCGGAAGTATAGCACATCGCGGCCGG
>DATGKW010000115.1:0-15755 GCA_035294465.1 Ktedonobacteraceae bacterium
TGGAAGGGAAGGAAATATGATAGAATCGCTCGATCAAGATTGTCGTGAAGAAGCCGGGGCAACTCCTGAGCATGCGCCGGGCTATCTGTCTGTGAGAGAGGCGGCCAGGATCATAGGAGTCTCGACAAGAAGTGTTTATAATTATATAGAGTCGGGAAAGCTGCCTGTGGTACACATTGGCCACCTGACGGTTATTGAAGCCGAACGTGTACACAACTATAAGCGGCAGGCTCCGGGCCGCCTGCGCTTAAATACGCCGCGCTGGCATATGCCGCCGGCGAATAATTGCCAGTCGCTTACTACTATCACCGTGCATATACGCCAGGGGCAGAACGAACGGCTTGCACGGAAGCTCGACGAGATACGCACAGCCAGCAAACACTGTATACCCGGTACGGTCGCGCGCTACATCATGCAGAGCGCGAGCAGCCCGGACGAGATACAAATTATGCTCGTCTGGCGCAGCGCCAACCTGCCCTCTACAGAAGAACGCAAGGCCGCGCTTGCCGCCTTGCGCGACGACCTGGCAGAGATCCTCGATTGGGAGACTGCTGTGCATAGGGAAAGTCAGGTGGTCATGCACGCGTGAGAGTTATCTCTAAGGATAAACAAAGCTAGCTTCCAGGCCGCTTTATACTATTAAATCTTCTCGATGGCGGGAAAGTTCTATAGTATTATTAGGCATAACTGCTTTAGAGAGGTGCGCTTGCATGGACCAGATAGATACTGTCACTCAGATGCAAACTAACAATGCTGCTTTCTTTGAAGATCTGGCGTTTGATTATAGATCAGAGGTAATAGGACAGTCGCGCATTTTGCACGCGGATTGCTTCAATTAGCTTTTCTGGAAGTCAGCACCGAAGGTGATGGAGAAGAAGTTCCTCTCGAACAGCTAGAATTGGGCTTCTAAATTCCTAGCTCGAGCTGAATTTCCTCTGGTGGCTCGCCCGGACCTTCATCAAGGTGTTGCTCAAATCCAGGTGCTCTATAGATCAAAGCAGTTTGCTAGCCAGCTATAGGGAAATCTCGCCAGCCTCATGATAAGATGTAAGATAAGCAAAAGGACAATGTGTACATCCCCATAGGTAATTTCGACGAAAAAGGAGGCCATTTGCATGGGTTTGCTTCATGGAGGCTGGCTAGTCGCGAAAATTTTGAAGCGCGAAGGGGTCGAGGTCGTCTTTACGTTAAGCGGTGGGCATATCGCCGCCATTTATGATGGCTGCTTGCGCGAGGGGATTCGCGTGATTGATACGCGTCACGAGCAGGCGGCGGTACACGCTGCCGAGGGCTGGGCCAAAGTTACGCGCAAACCCGGCGTGGCTCTGCTGACCGCGGGACCGGGTGTAACCGACGGAATTACGGGCGTGGCCAACGCGTACCTGGCGGGCAGTCCCGTGCTGGTTATTGGTGGCGCGGCCCCCCAGGGACTCTGGGATCGCGGCGCACTGCAAGAGATGGGCCAGATCGAACTGCTGCGCCCGATCACCAAGTGGGCGCGTTCGGTCCACGAAACCGCGCGCCTGGAAGAATATACCGCTTCAGCTTTCCGCCAGATGTTGAGCGGCAAACCCGGCCCGGTTTTCTTAGAGATGCCGATGGACATCCTGGCCAACTTCGCGGATACCGATACCTTGTTTGATCCGGGCGAGCCGGAAAACTACCGCTACCAGGGCAAGACCGCTCCCGATCCCGCTATGGTTGAGAAGGCCGTAACTCTGCTGGGTAGCGCGCAGCGCCCGGTGATTATGGCCGGGACGGCGGTCTGGTGGTGCGATGCCGCTGAGCCACTACGCCTGTTAGCCGAACGCCTGAACGCGCCTGTCTACCTCAACGGCGCAGGACGTGGTTGCCTGCCGCCAACCCATCCGCTTTTCTTCAGTGGCTCGCGTCGCAAGGCCCTGGAGAGCGCCGATACCATCCTGGCGATTGGCACACGCATGGATTTTCGCCTCAATCACGGTCAGCCCCCGCTCATTCCGGCTGAAGCCAGCGTGATCTGGCTGGATCTCGCCGCAGAGGATGTGGGCGTAAATAGGGGAGCGCAGGCCGCGCTGGTTGGCGATGTCGGTCTGAGTATGAGCCAGCTCGCGGCGGGCGCGCGGCAACTGCCCGCCGGAGAATGGTTGGGGTATGTCCGCGAGCAGGAGCGCAAAGGCCAGGAACGCGATAGCGCTGCGCTGAATTCTGAGGCTGTGCCTATCCATCCCATGCGCTTCTGCCGTGAGATCCGCGATTTCATCGACGAGGATACGACAGTTGTGGGTGATGGTGGGGATATCGTGAGCTACGCCGCGAAGGTGATTAACGTGGCCAGACCTGGCTACTGGCTTGATTCTGGCCCAATGGGCTGCCTGGGAACAGGCACGGGCTTTGCTATGGCCGCGCAACTGGCTCGCCCCGGCAAGCGTGTTCTGATGATCTACGGCGATGGTTCCTTTGGCCTCAACGGTATGGAGTTCGAGAGCATGGTGCGCCATAAGCTACCTATCGTGGGCATCATCGGCAACGACGGCGCCTGGGGACAGATCAAACATCCGCAGAAGGCCATCGTTGGCCACACAACCGCTGCCGAACTTGCGCCCGGCATTCGCTACGATAAGATGGTCGAGGCGCTGGGCGGCTATGGTGAGCTGGTCGAGCGCCCCGAAGATATACGTCCCGCGCTGGAACGTGCCTTTGCCTCCGGCCTGCCTGCTTGCGTCAATGTGTTGCTTGATCCAGAGAAGCCCTATAGCCGCTCGACGAATGTTGCTGTCTAGGACGCTCGCTTGAAAAGGCTGACCTGGGAAGGCATCATACTTTCCCAGGTCAGCTTTTTTGCGGGTTTCTCTTACTACCTTTAGCAGTGTCTTATTGCCAGAAGCCCCCGGCGTAAGAAGCATAACGGCAATCGCTATGCTTAGCGGTGGAAGCTTCCGACAAAACTGCTGCGAATGCTTACGAAGCCCCGGCGGGCGCCGAGGAATCCGCGGCGGTAGCCAAAGAAGCCCCGGCGATAGACAACGAACCCGCGGCGATAGAATCCGCGGCGGTAGCCAAAGAAGCCATAGCGGGGATATCTGTAGAACCCCCGCCGGTAGGCAAAGTAACCGTAACGGGGGTATCTGTAGAAGAATCCGCGGCGGTAGCCAAAGAAGCCGTAGCGAGGGTATCTATAGAACCCCCGCCGGTAGACGACGAAGCCCCGACGATAGAAGAATCCGCGGCGAGGGCCAAGAAAACCATAACGAGGGTATCTATAGAACCCCCGCCGGTAGATGACGAGGCTACGGCGATAGAAAAAACCTCGGCGGGGGCCTATACCATCAAAACCGGGACCACGCTGCGTCGGCTGCACACTCATCGCCGACGCTGAAGAGGGCATAGTACTACCGGTCACAGATAGCAAGCCAGCGGCAAGGAGCAATGCCATTACAATAAGCGCTGCTGGGCGCGCAAGGCTCTTAGTGACAGTCAAGAAGTTCATGTTCCCTTCCTTCTTTTTCCAATCACATCCCTGAGTTTGAACTAGCACTGTCCTTCATTCCTATTTTCTCGTCTCAATTGCACAAAAACTATTAATCGAACGCACTACAAGAAACGCACTATGAATCTTCTTTCCTCAAGGCCATTATACACAAATAATCAAATATACAAAACTCATAAATAGATTGGCGCTGATGATCAAGAAGCCCGTAAGCGTATCAACGCCTACGGGCCTTTTTTTTCCAGGCTAGTATCTAGCCGGTCGAGATCTTCTTGCACTACATACGATAAGGATAAACGCGATGCCGGTAACGCCTATGGTAATGGCGAGGTGGCGGACCATGGCGATGATAGTGGCGTGGCGGTGGCGGACTGTAGCGATGAGGCGGTGGCGGGGACCGATGCTGTAGAGAGGATACGTAGCTCAACTGAACTACGCTCCCAGCCGACCCGCTATCTGTTGTCCCATTTCCCCCTGCAGAAGGCGCGTGCATTGCCCATACCGGATTCGCCATTCCAACAATAAAGAACGCTGCTACGATGGCTGTCCATATCAATCGGTGCAGGCCTCTTATGGCAGTCGAAAAACGCATAGTGTTCTTCCTCCACGACCGCATCCCTGGTTTTGAGTATAGCTGTCCCTGACCGGTCCTACTAAGCTCCTACCAAATTGCTGCTACGAGAAATGTTACGAGTTTTGCCTGTCCTTGCGAATTCTATAATAGTGGAATACACCAAACTGATCATCACTTCTATTGGAAAACATATGGATATACTCGTTCCCTCGGTACCATCAGCTTTGTATAATCTCCACAAGCGTACTGACGCTGCTGGGCAACGAAGTCAGAGATATCTTCAATCTCAACGATCCATTCGCGAGCGTAGCGGGCCAGAACCTCGCCGCGCAGGCCAAGCTGGATGGCTCGCCGGGTAAGCGGTGCGCCACAGGGATCGTGATCGGGGTCCCATTGTACACGTACCAGCGATTGCTCTACTGCCTGCTTCCATTCGGCCTGGGTAACATAGCGATCCGATTGATAGGTTGATGGGACTGCCAGCCGTAAGATCTCGTCAAAGGCGCTGCGCGATATATGTACAGCCAGTGTGACCTCCTGGCCTGCTTTTTGCCCCCAGCCACTTCTATATTGCATCCAGAGGAAGCCAGGTTTGATCCAGCTCATTCTGCTCAATGAGAATTCGCCGCCAAAGTAGCCATGCCTGGCAGCGAAATGCCCTATTGCTGGTCGGTACGCCTGGTAAACGACGATTGAGGTATCATCGTACTGAGCCAGGATATGCTTGCCACTGGCGGGCCAGTAGGGCTGCTGATCGAGATAAGGTTCGGTGATGAGGTGCATGCTATCTCCTATATACCACGCGAAAATGTCGTGCATCCTCGCTACGTATGTCCTCGAAAGACTCTTCGTGCAGGCCGGACTGCTGGAAGATATCCAGGTCGGCGCGGGTGAGCGGCCAGGGCATGGCGCCCGGATCGTCCTGGGGTTCGCGACCGCGACAAACGATCAGGAGCTGACCATCGGGGGCAACGAAGCTGGCGATGTGTTCAATGGCCTGCCTGCGCATGGTCACAGGCAGAGCCTGAATGGTGTAAATTTCCTGCACAAGATCAAAGGCTTGCTGCCATGCAGAGGGCGCGTTGAAGAGGTCAGCGACCTGATAGTTCACGGATGATGCGGGGAAGCGTCGCTGGCACCAGGCGATAGCAGTGGGAGAGACATCGAAGGCCGTGACCACGAAGCCGCGTCCGGCCAGATCCTCAGCATCGTCGCCCAGCCCGCAGCCAACGACCAGAGCACGCCGCTTATGCCCCAGCACGTTATGCTGCTGGAGCCAGGCCAGCGAAACCGGGTGTGGCTGCAAGTCGGCCCAGGGGACGCCGCTTGCATCCCCATTGGCTGTGGCATAAACAGCGTCAAAGAGACCGGCAATATCACCGGTAGGAAGCATACGTTGAGCCAGTTCGCGCACGCGCTGGCCAGCCTGAGCTTTTTTATCGAGAGCCATGTACGAAAGCTTTCTAGAGCATCTCTAAGGAACAGGTCAATCTCTAATTTCTACAGTGTATCATCTTCGGGCATAAAGACCTTCAGTTGCGTTCATTGGGTACAACGCTGTTGTATCCAATGAACGCAACTGAACATCTTGAGTCATGAGGGGACAAAGCGCTCGCCAGATGCGCTTCGCCGCCTATTGATGTTCCCGAGGGCAGGTCAATTGGACCTGGTCCTTCGCTTGATTGAAAACAAAGGTGCAGGTCTGGCCATTGATGGTGACGTTGCCGTTGCAGCTTGCTACGAGCTGGCCGTTCGCGATGCAGCTCAGTGTGTTAGAGGGCGGGTCCGCCTGGTTGTAAGTAGCGGAAATGACCACGCCCTGCCCATTGGTTTTTGTAGTTACCGGATTGGCTATGCCGGTCAGGGCCTGACAATTGAGGTTGGTCCAGGATGCCTGGAAACGCTGTGCCAGGAAAGTGAAAAGATTATTGGCCGCTCCCGTGTCAGGGGATTGCGCTTTGATATCCAGAGGCTTATCGCGTACCAGGCGTGGCACGCCGGTTCTCAGCATATTCATACAATAGGTTGCCCCATCCGCTTCCTGGTTTGTGGCGGCCAGAATCTGGTCAACCCCACGGCGATAGAGGTTGGTCTTTTCAAGGCTTGCTGCACCATTCACTGTCGTCATCGGATCGTTGAGTGGCACCAGAGCGACCGGCGCTTGCTGATCGGCGGATGCTTGTAGTTCGTCCAGCGCCAGAGTGGCGACCATCGCCCCGTTGTCAGCCAGATTCGGTGCCAGCCATTCCTGGCAGCCAAGAGTCGGATCAATAAAATTCGTGAGCAGGGCGTTATCACTGGGGTTGTTCAAAACGGTCGCGTTCGCCAGGGCTTTCTGATTGGCGGCAGAAAACTGAGCGATCTGGCCGTTGGGAAGAGACAGGTACTCTGTCTGCACATTGTCGCTTTGATCCTGATCTACCACGCTGAAATCGCGCACCGTCGGGCATGGCTCTCCATCTTTCGCTGTCCCCAGGGCGGGAACATGCACAAGATGCGCGACGATTCCCTGGTTGGCAGCCGCAAAGAAAGCGACCGCGTTGCAGTAAGCATACTGAGTGAAGAGGGAGCGATTAAGGCCGTTGACACAGTGGGCCTCGGCCAGGGTATTCTTCTGTGCTCCTTGCAGCAGCAAATTATTCGCGTCGAAGCCAAACCAGAGCGCGACAACCGCACCAGCCGGCAGCGTTGGCACTGTTGGAGCAACCGCCGGCTGTGTACCCTTATCAATGACCAGGGGATTGTAGACGCTGAAAGCGCCGGTGGAGGGATCATAGATCACACCCTGCACGAAGGCGCTCTGATCGGTATTCGCCTCGTGACAGGGACCATCGTTGGGATTGGTTGCCGTCAGTTGATAAGGGGTCGCCAATCCTCGCGCTGAGAGTGGATTGGCAGGAACGATCAGGGTACAATTCATGTTAGGCTGCTGGGGAGTTCCTGCTGCAAAGATGCCCATGCGTGGAAAAAGCAGTAGCACAGCAGCAACGCCAAGAAGAATAACAGCCAGCGAGGCCACAATGCCGGTCAGTGCCAGCGGTGAGAGCCTCCTGCGTTTGCGCGGAACATCAAAAGTGATATTGCGCCCGTTTCCAAAAGTAGCACGTCTCCTACGCATTATCAAATCCTCCGTTATGATACACTGGCAAAAATGGTCCTCAGGACAAAAGGATGACCGGCTTTCTCTAGTTCAAGAAGGTCACAACAAAGAAAGCTGGGCAGTCAAATTATGCCAATATGAAATCGCGTGAAATACGCCGAGAGGTTCTGCTACCCGCTGAGATTACCCCTCGGTCTCGATATTACCATGAGGAAATCTATCAATTTACAGATCACGCCATTTTTAGCATGAAAGTACCACAAGCTGGTTAAGGTTTTTCGTCCAGAGTGATGCGGCCTGGTACGTGTGTGTACTGGGTAGTGAAGCCGGGCGGTGCTATTTCAAGGGACTCTTCGTACATCGGTCTCGTGATGCTGAGTGATCCACTGTGCTCAGAAAGGCATACATGTTCACCCGATCTTTCACCCTCCTTGAGCGGAAGCGGGTGATGTAAACTTGCCCGCTCTGGACCTATACTCTGTGCAGAGCAACGGGTGAGATTGCCGTCCATTCACGCTCTTGGCACTATCAGCAAAAACCAGTTATCCTCTGAATAGGAAAATGAGGCGAGCGCCGCAGGCGCGAGTGAGCGAACAGGATGGAAACCCAGCACACTCTTGCAGGAGGCTGTAGAGTCTGTGAAGTAAAGGAGATGCTTTCAAGGAGCCTATGAAGATGGATGATACGATTATTGAAACAAACGGCTTACGAAAAACGTTTAAATCGCGGCAAAGCAAAGGTAGCAAAACACAGATTATAGAGGCGGTGAAAGGCATTGATTTGAGCGTGCAGGCGGGCGAGATCTTTGGCTTTCTGGGACCCAACGGCGCGGGCAAAAGCACCACTTTGCGTATGCTTACAACCCTGATCCAACCGACCGCCGGCCAAGCTCGCGTCGTTGGTTATGATCTGCTGAAAGAAGCCGGGCAGGTACGCAGGCGTATCGGCTATGTCAGCCAGGCCGGAGGGGCGGATGAGACAGCCACGGCCCGCGAGAACTTAATGCTTCAGGCGCGGCTGTACAGGATGAGCAGGAGCGAGGCCATCAAACGCACAAATGAGCTATTGATCACGTTGGAACTGGAGTCTTTTGCGGATCGATTGGTCAAGACCTATTCGGGTGGCCAGCGCAGGCGTCTGGATGTGGCGCTCGGCATAGTCAACCATCCCCGCCTGCTCTTCCTGGATGAGCCGACAAGCGGGCTAGACCCGCAAAGTCGCGCGCATCTGTGGGATGAGGTGCGCAGGCTGCGCGATCAGGGCACAACGGTTTTCCTGACCACACACTACCTGGAGGAAGCTGACGTGCTGGCCGATCATCTGGCCATCATGGACGATGGGCGGATCGTTGCCGAGGGAACGCCCGACGATCTGAAACGACTGATCGCTGGCGATGTCATCACGCTTGGCCTGGAAACGCAGGACAGCCATTACCAGAAGATTCAGAATATTCTGCAAAGGCAGAGTTTTGTGCGTGAAATGCACCGGAGCGATGACGAGGTTCAGCTCTACGTCGAGCGCGGTGAGGAGAATCTGGCCGAAATTATCCGTTTGGTGGATGGAGTCGGGCTGCGCATCCGCAAAGTTGCCCTGGCCCGCCCTTCGCTGGACGATGTTTTCCTGCGCAAGACTGGCCGCTCGTTGCGCGATAGCGGACTGTAGGAACGATGAATCGATAATCTGGCCTGGTGCCAGGAATGATATGGGGGCAATACCTATGAGATTCTTATTAGAAACGCGTTTGCTGCTGGGGCGCTGCCTGAGAGGCACGCTGCGCAACCCCGTGTGGATAGTGCTTGGCCTCTTTCAGCCGGTCCTCTACCTGCTGCTCTTCGCTCCGCTGCTGGATAATCTCAAGATGCCGGGCTTTGCGCATACCAACTCGCTCAACGTCTTCACACCGGGCCTGCTGGTAATGATGGCCCTGTTTAGTGCGGGTTTCGCTGGCTTCAACGTTTGCCAGGACCTGCGTAGCGGGGTGATTGAGCGCCTGCGGGTCACTCCGGCAAGCCGGGTAGCGATGCTACTGGGCATGGTGCTGCGCGATGTAATCATTTTCATCGTGCAATGCGCCCTGCTGGTCCTGATTGCTATGCTAATGGGGATGACGGTTGACCCGCTGGGCATGCTCATCCTCTTTGGTCTGATGACAGTGATCGCGGTGATGATGGCTTCGGCCTCTTATGCTGTGGGTTTTATCCTCAAAAACGAGGGGTCGCTGGCCGCCGCTCTCAACACGGTCACGCTGCCGCTGATGCTGCTCTCCGGCGTCATGCTGCCGCTAAGCCTGGCCCCACAGATCCTGCAGAATATTGCCAGCTTCACGCCATTTTCGCACGCCGTGGACGCGGCACGCGCTCTGGTTAACGGGCACCTGGGAGACCAATCAATCGGAGTTGCTTTCACTATCGTTGGCGTGCTCCTGCTCCTGGCCGTATTCTGGGCCACGCGCGTCTTCCGCAAAGCCGTGGCGTAAGCAAATCTCTAGCTATCGAGGTTGTACCTGTAGGAGGCAAAATACTTTGCAAAGTATTTTGCCTCCTACAGGTACAACCCTTTATATGGTGAGAAAGCCAAAGGACCAGGAAGTACTATTCAAAGTGTGAGCCAGCGCATAGACAAAATCACATTTCTAATGTATCCTACTCTCTGGGCTATTAGATGCAGCCCTGAACATCTGATGGAATTGAAACACTTTGGTCTATGTTGAGAGATCAAGAGATGCTTTGAACGTAGTATATTTGTACCTACCGGCACGCCGGTAGAGAGACGCGCTTTCCTTGAGACCCTTGTTGAGAGAGAGTGCTTCGCCTGGTTGCTCTGAAAAGAGGCCCACTATGCAAATAGTTCGCTGTCCGACGTGCGGAGACCCACTTCCAGACCTTGCCGAATATTGTGCCAGATGCAATAGGACCATACCCTTAGCCGAGATATTTTCCCACTTCAATGAAGAGGGGACAGGTCAGGTTCCAGAGAAGAATAGTGAGAAGGCACAGGAGCCGGTTGAAGCGTCGCCAACCCTCCAGCTTACTCCGCGTGAGGCCAGGAACACCAGCGACATGCCAGGGGAAGCAACCTTGACTGTCAAGCTTGATTGTAAAGCATTCAAGCACAGAGATGCTATGCTCCAGGGGCCGATTGAGGCATTGACGACCATCAAGCTGATCACCAGTAGGGCCAGAGCGAGCCTGGAAAGCGATATCCAGGCACAGTTCGATGAGACGATGGAAGGGAAGGGACAGGATGATGAGATTATAGATCGGCACGCCACCTGGCAGAAGGTTGTGGACCATAAAACTCCGCCACGTCTTCCGGCGCTGCCTCCCCCGGAGCTCAAGATAGTAAGAGATCGATCTCGCCGGTTTACGCTGCTGCCGGACCAAGCGAGGCCGCAGACGTTTTTCTGGGTGAGCCTGGTCACGCTGTGTATCCTGTTGCTGGGCGGTGGATTCGGCATGGCGCTCGCTTTTGGTCGCAGTGTGTCGCAATCGACACTGCCGCCTGCAACTTTGCAGATTTCTCCAACCACAATTGGCCTGGGAGGAATTGTTATCCTGCGCGGCAGCCACTTCACTCCTGGCGGCATGGTCGCGCTGAACCGCGATAACCACATTCCGCTGGTGGATACAGGCAACCAGAGTAGTGTTCGCGCGGACGCGCATGGCTTCTTCAGCGACACCGTTATCATTGATCCTTCGTGGCGCTCAGGCCCCCACGTTCTATACGCGACAGACCTTCGTACTCATCGCCAGGGCCTCTTCAAACTTCTCGTAACCGGCCCGGATGTTCTGCAAGGACCTCCATATCTGCTACTCTCCTCCGACACGCTGAATCTTGGCTCTGGTGACGAGATTACGAATAGCAGCAAGCTGCTGGCGATATCGAATGCCGGTGGTGGTCAGTTAACCTGGCAGGCCAGTGTGGGGCAGCCCTGGCTGCAGATCAGCCCGAAAAGCGGCTCTATCGCCAGCGGCAGCCATATGACCGCGATGGTGGCCGTTGATCGGTCGAATCTCGCCCCTGGCTCCTATCAGACCAACATCATTTTCACCTCAAATACCGGGCAGATCACGTTACCCGTGCGTATGACAGTTACTCCTCTTCAGCCGCAACACGAGGCCGTCCTGCAGCTTTCGGCAGCGGTCCTATCTTTCAGCGGATCGGCTAGAGGAGGCGAGCCGCAGCCCCAAACGGTTACGGTGAGCAATCCCGGCGTCCAATCCCTGGATTGGAGCAGCAGCCTAACCTTGCAGAGTGGCTCTGGCTGGTTGTGGATTACTCCGCAGGCCGGAGAAGTAGCGCCGGGCGGTCAGCAGCAGATTCTTGTTGGTGTGACTGCTCAGGGCCTCGCTCCTGGTGTGTATAAAGGGACAATTACCTTTACAAACCAGGGCTTGCAGCCAGCTCAGGGCAGCCCGCAGAGTATCTATGTGAGCCTGACTGTTACACCGGCCTGTGTTCTGACCTTCGCACCCGGCAGTTTAAGCTTTACAGGTGTTCATGGGCAGGCATCTCCAGCCGCGCAGCCACTCGGCATCAACGTCGCGCCGGGTTGCACAGCTCCTCAACACTGGAGCGCTTCGGTAAAGACAACAACGGGCGGCCACTGGCTGAGCATCGATCAAAGCAGCGGTTCGACTCCATCCACGCGCTATGTGAGCGTGAACACAGCCGGCCTCGCGCCCGGCATCTATAGCGGAAACCTCACATTCACGGTAAGCGCTGGACCTCAGATCGTGCTGGTGAAGCTGACCATCAATCCCATTCCGTGCGTGATTTCCACGCCGAGCACTCTGGCGTTGCAAGCAACAGCCGGCCAATCAAATCCAGTTTCTCTGCCTGCGACTGTCAGCACCGGCGGCGACTGCCTGCATACGCTGAACTGGACAAGCGCGACGAGCGGAGGCTCCTGGCTGAGCGCTACTCCTGCGGGCACGCTCACGCAGCCAGCGACCGCAACGATCACTGTGCAGGCCGATCCAAACGGCCTGGGCGCTGGCACCTATACCGGCTCAGTTACGATTACCGCAGTTGATAGCCAGACAGGGCAGACGGTGAGCACGGCGCAGATCTCGGTTACTCTAACAGTTCTGGCTCAATGCACGCTTCAACTCCCTTCGCCCTCCACGCTGAGCTTTAGCGCCGGGGTCGGCCTCGATCCCTCCATACCAACCGCAACTATTACCATTGGCGCGACAGGCAACTGTTCTGGAAACGTGACCATCACTCCCACGCTCTCATTTGACGTCAATGGCAGCGGCTGGCTCAGCATCACCGGGCCAGTTTCGATTACCAGCGGTGGAAACGCGATCTTCACCATTACCGTCGCCTCTGCCTCGCTAACGACAGCAGGAACATATAATTGCACCGTGACTTTGACCGCCGCCGATGGCAACGGCGCGCTTCTCAGCAGCCCGCAAACTGTCAGTGTTACTTTGACGACATCATGAATCTCTAGAGGTGGGAGTTACAGAAAGCGGCATCAATTGCTTCACTCTCTCCAGATGCTCTTTATCATGTTCCCAATCCTCTTTCCCATGCTCAGTTGTCTTGATGGGCGTTTCTAAAAGCACGGAAACGCGTGCCAGGCGCGGGTCGCGGAGCAGCACTCGCAGACCCTCCTGGCCGATAATCCCTTCGCCAATACGCGTATGAACATCGCGATGGCTGCCCAGGGCTTTCTCGGTATCATTCAGATGTAACACCTGCAAGCGTTCCAGGCCAACCGTTTGATCGAAGAGTTCCAGCACCTTTTCGGTTGACTCGCCTGTCGAGATATCATGTCCCGCGCCCCAGAGATGGGCCGTATCGAGGCACACCCCCAGGCGGTCTGTGTAGTCCGGCAGGCGGTGCAAAATGGCGGCCAGGTCCTCAAACGCTCCGCCCAGGGTATTGCCGGCTCCTACACTGTTTTCGAGCAGAAGCATCACCTCAGACGGCGTCTCAGGAAGGATGCGTTTAAGAGCCGTAACGACGCGCTCAATGCCTGCTTCCACGCCTGCGCCTTTATGGCTACCCACATGAAAAACGACGAACGAAGCGCCTAACAAAGCCCCGCGCTGCAAGGTCCAGCGCAAGAGGGCGATAGATTTTTCCCAGATGAGATCGTCGGGAGCAGCCAGATTGATGAGATAAGGCGCGTGCAGAACCACAGGATCAAGATCGCGCATACGCGCCGCTTCGGCGAAAGCGGCGCAATTCTCTTCTCCTCCGAGAGTGGGACTCCAGCCGGTGGGGTTGCTGGCAAAGATCTGGATGGTGTTGCAGCCAATAGATTGAGCAATCTCAGCGGCTTTCAGGGCGCTTGAGCCGACAGGGATGTGGCGTCCAATACGCATGATTTTATTCCTCCGTTGCCTCCATGCCAGGCATCTCCGGCTGTATCAACTCTGTCTCGGCAGGAACCTGGTCTTGCTGGTGGCCGTTCTGACCATTGGGCGCGGCCTGTTCGATATGGGGCAGTTCGTCCAAGCTGGTCAGGCCAAATTGTTGCAAGAATTCCGGGGTTGTCGCGAAAAGCGCCGGGCGACCCACAGTCGGCGCGCGTCCAATCTCGGCTACCAGGCCATGCTGAATCAGGCTGGCCAGTGCGCGGTCGCTGTTGACGCCGCGCACTGCTTCAATCTGTGCGCGCGTCATCGGCTGGCGATACGAAATTACGGCCAGCGTCTCCATTGCTGCGGTAGTCAGTTTGGCAGTCATGGGCAGACCCAGGAGGGCCGCAATATAGCGCGCGTTTTCCGGGGCCGTCACCAGCTGGACCTGGTTCCCCAGGCGTTGCAGACGAATTCCCCGACCCTGGCTTTCCAGCTCTTCAGCCAGTGTAGTCAGCACGCTCATCAAGCGCGTATCATCTACATCCAGAAGTTTGCGCAATTCAGCATATTCGAGGGGGCGGCCCGAAACGAAAAGCAAGCTTTCGGTGGCTGCGACCAGTTGGGCACTGCTTCGCGTCTCGCTGGCCTGTGGTGTATCCTGTGGGTTCTGGCTGGTGTCCTGCCGGGTATGCTGTGTCATCGTTCCGCGAAAAATCCCCTGTCTCTCGGCCTTCCCTACCTGATTCTGGTTCTTTGGGTGAGCACTCTTTTGTCCTTATGCTCTTTTCTGGCCAGAGTCTAGCATAGAAATTGCTCGCTGTCGAGGTACGTTTCTTTGAACACGTTTCTCTCAAGATGTGCGCATCAACTCTTTACAGGTACAGGCAAAATCTTGCCCACTATGACGGGTGACAGGCAGTTTTAATCTGTGCTATACTGGCTCCCGAAGGCAAGCAACTTGCTATTTTTGCTGGCCAGGTGGGAACCGTCCTTTTCTGCCTGCCTGGAAGGAGCCATGATTATGCAATGTTCTACATGCGGAGCTACTTTACCGGATGATGCTGAGTATTGTTCCAGTTGCGGCAAGCGCTTGGGCGAGTCGTCACCGCCAGCGGAGAATGCCGGCGAAGCGCCAACGCTTGCATCTCTCGGTTGGCAGGGGAATGCCCCGGTCCCGCCGCCTCCGCCCTCTACACCCTGGTTGAGCGCGGGTGAGATGCCTCCTCCAGTCATACCTCCATCTCCGGAAGGCGGAGAACCATATCAAGGGACTGGCTGGATTGGGTTTAGCAGCGAGCAGACCCCGGCGGCTCGACCTGCCAGCGCGGGAGCCGCGTATCCCTCTATCTCACCGCCGCCCGGTATGAGCAATTATAGCTACAGCCCCTCTGGCGCTTATCCGTACCCGCCAGGTTCTCTGCCGCCCTATTTTGTTCCGCTTGGCACACCGGCGCCCAGAAGTCGTGGGCGAGTAGCTGCCATCATTACTATTGTAAGCCTGATGGTCTTGCTGGTGATCTTCGGCAGCGTGTATGTCGGCGTCCAGATTGGGCAAGCTCATAGCGGCACGAACCAAACGTCGGTTACTCCTACTGCCAGCTCGACACCAGATCCCAATCAACTGTATCAGCAGGTAACGAGCCAGAGTCCCACGTTTGTCGATCCGCTCACCAACGCAGCTTTGAGCCAATGGTCTGTCTTCGAGAAACCGACGTATGGCTGTGAAATCAAGAGTGATGGTTTGCATGTCCATATTAAGGACACGGGCCATTTTAGCTTTTGCACATCAGGGCGTGGACAATTCAGCAACTTTGCTTTCCAGGTCGAGATGAAAATGTTGTCTGGGGATGGCGGTGGCTTCATTTTCCGCAGTGATACTACAGCAGGAAACTTTTATTACTTCCATGTCTTTCCCGATGGAACATATCATTTGTACATCTATCAGAACAATCAGTCTACCACAGAGCTGAAAGAGGGGGCGATTAGCTCTTTTGCTTCTGGCCAGGGTCAGAAGAATACCCTGACAGTGATTGCTCAGGGAAGCCAGATATACCTCTACGTAAATCGGAACTTCCTCACAAAAGTACAGGATTCGACCTATACCGGCGGCTATGTTGGAGTGTTAGCCGATGACCATAACGGGCCAGCGGAAGTAGTCTATACAAACGCGATACTCTGGACACTGTGACCGCTTGATTATTGAAGTCATGCTCTGTATCGTATGACTTCAGTAATCTCTTAAATGAGTTTTCGTTCGCGGGCCAGGTTGGCGGCCTGAGTACGATTCTCCGCGTG
>DATGKW010000116.1:0-8950 GCA_035294465.1 Ktedonobacteraceae bacterium
AGCACGTCGCCTTTGCCGCAAGATGCCTGTGCAAACCCGGGCTGTAGTTGGAGAGCGCGCTCGTAGGCCGCAAGTGCTGCCGGGTAGCGTGTTTGTTCTGCCAGGATCACGGCCCGCCCATAGTGGGCCGCGGCATGCTGATCATCGTACTGGAGAGCCAGTTCGTACGAGTGCAGCGCCGCCTCGCTTCTGCCCAGACGATGGAGCACGTTACCGCGACCGGTCAGAGCCTCGGCAGGCCGCGTATGGTGTTGGAGAGCGGTATCATAGGCTATGAGTGCCTCCGCATAGCGTGCCAGTTGCCAGTACATCTCGCCCAGCAAACACCAGTCCAGAGCAACGTTCGGGTCAGCAAGACGCGCCTGTTCATATGCTGCCAGGGCCTGGGCATATCGTCCATGACTAAAGTGCTCTTCTCCTTCGGCCTTCAAGGCAAGCGCGGTCCTTTGCATAGCCTGGCGCTGTGCTTCCGGCGAAGGAGATGGTGGCGAGGGCGGGGGTGAGTGTTGTGCCTCCCACTGGTGTATGCGTTGTATCCCTGCTGCTGCTACAGGGTCACCAGGAGCCAGCTTCAGGATGTGTGTATAGACCTCCAGGGCTTCCTGAGCGCGGTCGAGTGCCAGCAACACTTCGCCTTTTTCCCTGAGAAGACGGATATCGGCAGGATCGATGTCGGCAGCCCGCTCATAGAGTGCCAGGGCCTGCTCGTAATGCTGCTCGGCATAGGAGGACTGTGCCGCGAGCCGCCATGCTTCTTTGAGGGAGTGGTACTGTGTAGGGTCGTGCGGCGCAGTGCGTAGTGCGAAGAGAAAATGCTCAATATCGGGATGACGCTCATCGCGGTTTTTGGCCAGTGCTTTGAGGATGGCCAGCTCGATATGCAGTGGCACCTCAGCACGCACTTGCGAAAGCGGGAGCGGCGACGTCTGCTGGTGTTGAAGAGCCCAGGCGAACCACTCATTGCTCGTTGCCTGGATTGGCCTGCGTCCGGTTATCAGTTCGTAAGCCAGGCAGCCCAACGCGTATTGATCGCTTTTGCTGCTCGCGTATCCTTCAAATTGCTCTGGAGCCATATACGATAGCGTGCCCATGATGTTCACCAGCCGGGTCTCATTGGCAGCGAGCATGACCGCGATCCCAAAATCGGCCAATAATGCCTTGCCCTGGCTATCAAAGAGAATGTTTTCTGGCTTCAAATCGCGGTGAATCACCGGCTGAGGCTGCGTATGGGCATGCTGAAGCGCCTGGCCTATCTGCTCAATGATGGTAAGCGCTTCCTCAAGCGGAAAATGGCTCGTGTACTGGCGCATACGCTCACGCAGCGAACCGCCCGGCGCGTAGGCGGCAATCAGGTATGGCGGGAAATCCTCCTGGCCGATTCCGGCGTCATAGAGTGGAAGAATATGCGGGTGTTTCAGTGCTTCCAGAAACTTCGCTTCCTGCAAAAACGCCTGGCGCTGTTGCTCTGAGGCTTCCCATTCAGCGTGCAGGAATTTGATGACGGCAACCCTGGGTAACAACATATGTTCGGCCTGGTAGACTTCGCCGAAGCCGCCACGAGCCAGCTTTTTGCCGATTCGGTAGTTGCCCAGGCGTCGCCCACTATAATCTGCTGCTGTTCTCTCTGCCATAGTGCTTATGACTCGCTCGTTAACCTGTTTCCAGACTCAGCGGAGCACAGATACCAGTGGCTGAATGTCCTGTCCGGTATTCCCAGATCACACGCAATTTGAAACTGGAATTTTCCGCTGCTTTGCTACAAATGCGCGGCTTCCAGCTTAAATTCTCTGGTGTACATTGATCTCGCAGAGCTCGCATGGTCTTGTCCTCTTCCGGGAAAGCCCTCTCTCCTCAATTTACTCCTTCCATATCTCAGAGTCAAGCGCGGCCCCTGGCGTCCACAGGGCTTTCCAGTTCTAAAAAGCTGAGCATCAAAGGGCAAAACTCTCAGGGGATGTTCCTGTGAACGCTGTGTCATACTGAAAGAACATGATGACGACCTCCTGATCCACTGAAGCGTTGTGTGCTTTCCTCAGTGTTCCTCACGAGGTCGTCTCTTGTCTGCTTTTTGGCCCTTTGGCTCTTTCGTTCTAAAATTTTGCTCTGGGTCATGTCGCAAGGTGGATCTCAAGATGGATCTACTGAGCGATTTTGAGAAAGCCCCGGCTAGTGCTCGTCTTCTTTGAAAAACAGGATGCCGAGCAGGCCCAGGATCACGGCGGCGACGATAGTCCAGAAGGAGGCTGGGGCGACATTTTTTGAGGGACGGGCCGGTTGAGAGGGCAGGTTATAGACTTCCGGCTCATCTAGCAGCAGGAAGAATGAGTTTAGCCCTCCCTCTAATATCGTCTCATCCTCGCCGTATAGTCGTGCCTCGCGCACGCCGCGCTCATGCAATTCCCGGAGGCGGCTGCGGGCGCGGGCCTTGAGCTGGGCGACCTCGCCAAACTGAATCGATTTCGTGGGGCAGGCTTTGGCGCAGGCCGGCTCCAGGCCGTCTTTCAGGCGATCATAGCAAAGCGTGCATTTGTGGGCCCGGCGATCTCCCAATTCCAGGTCGTCGCGCGCGATGACGCCAAAGGGGCAGGCGACGATGCAATATCCGCAGCCGTTGCAGATATCCTGCTGGACGTAGACCGTATCAAACTCGGTGCGGATGATCGCGCCAGTCGGGCATGCTTCCAGGCAGGGAGCATTGACGCAATGCTTGCAGACATCGCTGCTCATTAGCCAGCGTTCACTGTTGAAGAATGGCAGGGAAGCGCCTGGCGCGTTCTGCGGGATGTCGCCGTTGTTTTTCGCCTCCGTGATCTGCTCCTCAACAGTGACTCCTGGTCGCCGACGCCCGACCTGCTCGATAAACTGCACGTGCCGCCAGGTCTGGGCGCTGAGTTGCCCGGTGTTGTCATAGCTGGACCCGCGCCATTGCGGATCGCTGCCGGGGAGCTGGTTCCACTGTTTGCAGGCAACTTCGCAGGCTTTACAGCCAATGCAGAGGCTGGTGTCGGTGAAAAAGCCCATGGCCATCTGCTTAGGCAGCGGCGGTTCCTTGCGCAGCGGCTTGACTATTTCCAGCATTTTCATCTCATGCTCCTCTTTCGTGCAGACGTCCTGGTCGCACGTCGCACATAAAGGCTTTGGCCTCTTCGATGCTGACGTTTGGCTCCAGCACCATATGCGCCAGGTCGTTGGTGATACTGCCGCGAACTTTGCCCTGGAAACCCCAGTGGAAAGGCAGCCCAATTTGATGGATGATCTTGCCGTTCACGCGGAGCGGGCGCATGCGTCGCGTGACCATCGCGCGTGCCTCAATCTCGCCGCGCGGCGTGCTGATGATCAGCCAGCTGCCATGCTTGATGCCTCGCTCCTCTGCCAGTTCTGGACTGAGTTCGGCGAAGAGCGCCGGTTGCAGGGCATTCAACCAGGGCATCCAGCGCGTCATCGGACCGCTGACATGATGCTCAGTAAGCCGATAGGTTGTGACAACTATCGGATAGCGCTCGTCTCCTAGCGGGCTGAGTCGGTTGTCGGCTCTGCCACGGAAGTAAAGGGCAGTCGGGTTGCTCTGCTGGCGGTACAGAGCGTTTTTGACCGGAGCTTCGGCAGCCTCGTAATGCGCTGGCAGCGGCCCATCCTTCAGTCCTTTGGGCGCAAAGAGCCAGCCCTTGCCATCCGGCTTCATCAGGAAGGGATCGCGACCAGAGTGCGCGTCGATTCCCAGCGCGCCGGGCGGCGGCGTGTAGTCTGGCGGCTTGTTCAGTGGGAAGTCCGGGGTGTCAAAGCCGGTCCATTTCTTCTCCTGCTCATCCCACCAGACATACCTCTTGCGCTCGGACCACGGTTTGCCATCGGGGTCTGCGGAAGCTCGATTGTAGAGGATGCGCCGATTTGAGGGCCAGGAGAAGCCCCAGCCTAAGAAGGTATAGCCTTCGGGATTGCGAGCTGCCGCCCGGTTGTTCTCTGGAGCGGGATAGACGCCGCTATAGATCCACGAGCCGCACGCGGTGCTGCCATCGTCCTTGAGCGCGGCAAAGCCTGCGACATGCGGCGCGTTGTGCAGATTATACGACTCCGGGTGCTCCGGTGTCTTTACATAATAACCATTGATCTCTTTCAAGACCAGCAGGTCGTCTGGCTCATCCTTAATACGCCAGCGTGCTTGCTCTTCCGGGTGCTCGTAGTCCCAGAGCAGAGCCTGGATCGGCCTGTCCCTGGGATCGATGCTCTCGGCGTAGAGCTCTTTCAGCCGCTTGCCCAGGTGATAGACAAACCAGAGGTCAGAACGCGCGTCTCCAGGTGGATCAACCGCCTTATCGCGCCACTGGATCAGGCGCTGGGTATTGGTGAAGCAGCCCTCCTTTTCGGTCGAGGCGGCAGCAGGCATCAGAAAAACCTCGGTTTTGATGGTCGTGGGATCGACAGGCTCAGGTCCATGATGCCAGAAGGCTGCTGATTCCACCTCGTAGAGATCGCGCACCACCATCCAATCGAGCTGTTCCAGGGCCTTGCGCTGCATCTTCGAGTTCGTGCTGCCTGCGGCGGGATTCTGGCCGAACAGAAAGTAGCCCTTGACTTTGCCGTCGAGCATGGCGTAGCTAGTGAGGAGGTGCGAATGGTCGCCAGTAATCTTGGGAATCCAGCGATAGCAGCGCGCACCTTCATCTTCGTCGGCTGCCTGGCCGTACCAGGCTTGCAGCAGACTGCGCATATAGGCCGGCAGATTGGCCCACCAGCCAGTTTTGGCGCCATTTACCGCGATATATTCTTGCAACGTTTGTTGAGACGGCCCTGGATGCGCCTTTGAGGTCGCTCCTTCGGTTGCCTGCGTTGATGATTGGTGCGCCGGATTGGGCGGTCCAACCAGGGCTGCTGGCTGGGGCATGTAGCCTGAGAGCAGGTCGTAGAGTGTGGGCACATCGGTCGAACCCTGGATCGAGGCGTGGCCGCGTAAAGCCATAATCCCGCCGCCTGGCCGGCCCATATTGCCCAGCAGCAGTTGGAGGATCGCCGCCGCGCGAATGATCTGCACTCCCTTGCTCTGCTGAGTCCAGCCGACCGCGTAACAGATGGCTGAAGTCCGTTCGCGACCCGAATTTCGGCTCAGGGTTTGCGCGACCTTGAGCCATTCCTCGCGGGGTACGCCGCAAACCTGCTCGACCATCTCAGGCGTGTAGCGCGCGAAGTGGCGTTTCAGCACCTGGAAAATGCAGCGTGGATGCTCAAGGGTCAGATCGATCACGGGATTGCCATCTTGATCGCGTTCATAGTCCCAACTGCTCTGATCGGTATAGCTTTCATTCTCTGGATCATAGCCGGAGAAGAGACCGTCCAGATCCTCGGTATCGCGGAAATCCTCGCGTACCAGGGTGGCTGCGTTGGTGTAGGAGACGACATAATCGTGAAAGTAGGCTTTATTTTCCAGGACATAGTTGATCAGCGCACCCAGGAAGACAATATCGCTACCCGCGCGCGTGCTGACATACAGGTTGGCCAGCGCTGAGGTGCGCGAATAATGCGGATCGACGTGGATAACCTGCGCCCCGCGCTCTTTGGCCTTGACGACATTAGCAAAGGCCACCGGATGGGCCTCGGCCATATTGCTGCCCATAATCAGGATAGCGTCGCTATTGACCAGATCTTGCGGAAAGGTTGTGGCTCCGCCGCGCCCGAACGAAATACCCAGACCGGGTACAGTTGAGCTGTGTCATATACGGGCCTGGTTCTCAATCGAGACCATGCCGAGGCCACCGTTGAAGAGCTTTTTCATCAAATAGTTCTCTTCAATGTCCAGCGTGGCCCCGCCCAGCGAAGCGATACCCAGCGTGTGGTTGACCTCGCGGCCGTCTTCCAGGTGGGTAACAAAGGTTTCGTCGCGTGTCTTTTTTACGCGCTGTGCGATCTGCTCCATTGCCCAATCCAGCGAGACGGCCTCCCAATGGTCGCTATAGGGCGCGCGATACATCACGCGAGTCAGGCGACTGGGATTGACTGTGTACTGGAAGGTTGCCGCGCCTTTGGGGCAGAGTGTGCCGTGACTGATCGGGCTATCGGGGTTTCCTTCGATATCGATTACTTTGCCATTTTTGACGTACACATTCAGCCCGCAGCCGACGGCGCAATAGGGGCAGACGCTTTTTACCACCTCTGCATCGCGGATGCGCGGCGCCTTGCTCACGCTTTCTGCGCTAAACGGCTGCACCTTCGAACCAATTTGCATTACCTCTTCCACCGCTGTCGAAACTGCTTCAGCTAGTGGTGCCCCCATTGGCAGGAAAGGACGTTCTTGCATCAGATACTTCCCTCGATTCTGGAGAAAAATACAAACGGTGCTTTTTTAGGAATGGTCCCCTATTTTAATCTTATTCTATCACCTCGATTCTCTTTTTGCTAAGCGTATGTTTGCTTGCTTTTCATTGCATGTACGGAGGAACGCAGGTTTTTCAGGGCTTTCCAGGCTGCCTTTTTTGCTGTATGATGAGAACGCAGAATGATCCATATCCATATATATGGTGCGGCCAGTTATGACGAGAACGTTTATTGCGCTTGAGTTGGATGCCTCCCAGCAGCATTTTTTAGGCAATGTGATCAGGCAAGGCAAGCGACTCTTGCCTGATGTGCGCTGGGTAGATCCTGCGAGCATCCATCTGACTCTGGCTTTTTTGGGCGAATTAAATGATGAGCAGTTAGAGAAGGCTAGAGCTGCTGCTCGCTCTGCCGCGACGCTCTCTCAGCCGTTTTCCTATCGCCTCTCCGGCCTGGGCACCTTTGGCACGCCGCGCTCGCCGCGTGTGCTCTGGATGGGCGTTTCCGAACCGTCAGGTGCGCTGACAGTGGTTCATCAGGCGCTGTCTCTTGCTCTGGAGCAGCGAGGCTTCGCGGTCGATAAGCGCCCTTTCTCCCCACATCTGACCCTCGCGCGTATCAAGTCGCCTCTGACGTCTGAGCAGATTCAGCACCTTCAGCAGTTGATTTCGCGCTATCAGTTTGCTTCTCCTGCGTATCATGTAATGCATCTCTATGTGATGAAGAGCGAACTTTTCCGTTCCGGGGCACTCTATACCTGTCTGGAAGCCTGTTCATTTCAGAGCCAGTAATGCGACAAGTTTTACACTGGATTTTTCTCGTACGTTCAAGTAGAATAGGAGAACCCTATAGTCCTTTGAAATTGGGCGGCGTCCCAACATAGACATGGAGGTAACGAACAAGATGAGCAGCCAACCGCCGTATGACCCGTATAATCCGTATAATCCGGTGCCACCAACGCAGCCTGCGTCGTATGAATACGCCACGCCAGCAGCTCCCTATCAGCCGCCAACCACCTATCCGCCGGCGAGTCCTTATAATATGCCGAATCCAGTTCTCTATGGGCAGCCAGGTCCCTATGGGTATCCTGCTATGCCGATAAACGACGTGGGGGCGGGTCAGGCGGTTGCGGGTCTGGTTCTGGGCATCGTTAGCCTGGTTGTCTGGCTTATCCCTCTTCTCGGACTCATTGTTTCTGTTCTGGGCATTGTGTTCGCAGCTCTGGGGCGGCGCTCATTCTCACGTAAAGGCATGGCTACTGCCGGCCTCATCCTCTCTATCATTGGCATTCTGCTGGCGGTAGGCTTCTGGATTCTTAGTTTCATTCTGGTTGAGCAAGCTTTCCACCCGTAGAGACCTGGCTATTCGCCTCGCTGATCCAGAAGAGATTATGGCCCAGGACCCTGGCTTTCTCGAAGTCAGTGCGCGCTTTCTCGTAGTCTTGCTGCTGGAAATAAACCAGGCCGCGCACTCCATACGCCTCGGCGCAAGCGGGGTCGATTTCCAGGGCGCGTGCGCAGTCGGCCAGGGCCTGCTCGTACTCGCCCTGCCAGCAGCGAATGCGGGCGCGATATGCATAAATGAGAGGATCCGCCATGCCCCATGACAGAATGCGCTGGCACTCTTCCAACGCCTGCGCATACTCGCCCCGTTCGGCAGCGAGCCAGGCGCGGTTGAGGTAAGCAAGGTAGCCCTTCTGCTGGCCTACGGCGATTGCCCACTCAAAGTCGGCCAGGGCACCAGCGATGTCATTGAGCGCGTAGCGAGACCAGCCGCGATTGTTATAAGGCGCCCAGCTTTTGGCATCGAGTTCGATGGCGCGATTGTAAGCTTCGATGGCCTGTTCGTGCTTTCGGCAGGCGTCTAGGACCAGCCCCAGGTTATTATACGCCTGACAGGTTGGCGCTAGAGCGAGCGAGCGCTGGTAGAACGTGATGGCTCGCTCGTAGTCTTTCAGCGCGTAGAGCGCCAGCCCGCTGCCAAAGTAGGCGCGGCGCTGGTGGGGATCGAGAGCCAGTGCCTGGCGAAAGTCGAGCAGGGCCTTTTTATAGTGCTTCATCTCAAGGTGTACCAGGCCGCGATTGGTATAGGCGAGGGCAAAGCCGGGAGAGAGTTTCAGGGCCTTGTCGAAATCGGCCAGAGCCAGCTTATAGTCCTGCCAGTGGACATACACTTCGCCGCGATTGTTATACGCTGCCGGATCTTTAGGCTTAAGCCAGATGGCCCGGCTATAAGCTGTCAGCGCTTGCTGGTACTCCTGCAAAGCGTAGAGTGCCTGTCCAAGCCAGAATTGCGCCTCAAAGTGCTCATGCTTGCGCAGCAGGGCATGCGCGAAATCGGCGCGCGCGCGCGCGTAGTCGCGCAAGGCATAGTGAACGCGCCCGCGCCCAACACGGGCCTCAACGTAATCAGGGGCTATGGCGACAGCCTCGTCAAAATATCCGAGCGCTCGCCGAAACTCCCCCTGTTGAAAGTATCCCCAGCCCTCCCTACACTTACCATGGGCGCGATTCTTCTTGAAATGAACAGTGTGCCGTTCAGGATGAAAAAAGCTGAAATGCCGGCCTACCTGCTCGGTCATTCTTTGAACTCCCCGCTCAATCTTGATCATTGACTCTACGACATACCTCATTATATCTATCGTCAA
>DATGKW010000117.1:0-12078 GCA_035294465.1 Ktedonobacteraceae bacterium
TAATACGACCGCACAGAACAATCCAGGCATGCATTTGCAATCCCGTTCTGCAGCGCTTCACCATATCTTTCTGTTTTCCGGGGTTGGAAAACGACGTCAAGCTGCCCCGCCTGGAGTTTCAGGGCTATTGCAAAGTCGGGAAGAAAAGGGAGAGGGGAATACCTGCAATATACGGGTGCGGTAAATTTGCAGGCTATAGAGTATAATGAGAAGCAAGCCTGTTTCACAAGGAGCAAATTCTTGCAACTATCTCAACTAGTCAATAACTTACCGCCCTATCATTTTGCTGACGCCAAGAGGAAGATTGCCGAGCGCAGAGCGGCCGGCGTTGATGTGATCAGCCTCTCAATGGGCGATCCTGATCTGCCGGCTCCTCAGCCTGTGCTGGACCGCCTGAGCGAGACTCTGCGCGATCCCACCAATCACCGCTATCCCGAATATCGCGGCATGCGCGCGCTGCATGAAGCTTTCGCCGCCTGGTTTGAGCGGCGCTTCGGCGTCGAGCTTGTTCCCGAAGTCGAAATGCTCCCGCTGCTTGGCTCGAAGGAGGGGCTGATCTACCTGGGAGCTGCGACTCTGAACGCGGGAGATATCGCGTTGACCGTGGATCCCTACTACCCGGCCTATATCACCGCCGCGACAAACGTTGGCGCGCAGCCCTACATGGTGCCGCTACTGGAGCAGAATGATTACCTGCCCGACCTGGAAAGCATTCCACCAGACGCGTTGAGCCGGGCACGCTTGCTCTGGCTTAACTATCCAAACAATCCCACTGCGGCCTGCGCCGATCTCGACTTCTTCGCCAGAGCAGTCGAGTTTGCGCGCAAACACCACTTGATACTCGTCCACGACATGGCCTACGCGGAGGTCTATTTTGACGATTTTCGTCCGCCGAGCCTCCTGCAAATTCCCGGCGCTAAAGAGGTCGCGGTTGAACTGCATTCGTTGAGCAAAACGTATAATATGGCGGGCTTCCGCGTAGGCATGCTGGTCGGCAACGCGGACCTGGTCGACGCAGTTGCGCGCCTCAAGAGCAACATCGACAGCGGGATGTTCCGCCCGATTCAGTACGCAGCTATCGCAGCGCTGGAACTGCCAGAATCCTGGCTTCAGGAGCGCAACGCCATCTATCGCCGGCGGCGCGACGTGCTGGTAGACGGCTGTAACACGCTGGGTATGCGCGCCAGGCGCACGCAGGCCGGCCTCTACGTCTGGGCGGCTGTCCCCAGGGGCTTCCGCTCGCGCGAGTTCGCTGGCTGGCTTTTTGACCAGGCTGGCGTCTTTCTCACAGCGGGCAGCAACTTCGGCCAGGCCGGCGAAGGCTATGTACGCATCTCAATGACCGAGCCGCAGGAGCGGATCGAAATGGCAATCAAACGCATGCGGGAGGCTCTTTCAATACATGTGCCATAGAGAGCCGATTTATCGTGCTCTGCCCCGATTTATCGAGGGCCTGTGGCACTGCTGCCAGCTTGCTATCTCGACGAAGCGCCCGCCGCATTCACAGAAAATGTGTAGTTAGAGGAGAGGACCTGTTCAAGAAGGGAGCACGAACCAGCATGCCAGGAAACGCCTGGAATCTCTCGCTGGGGAGAGATGTTTGCAGTGATGTAACAGCGGGACTCGACCGCGAGTGGCTGGTTACAAATGGCCTGGGAGGCTATGCCTCCGGCTCCATTCTGGGCGCTACCACGCGCAGCTATCATGGGCTGCTGGTGGCCGCGTTGCGTCCGCCGGTCGAGCGCTTCGTCCTGGTAACAAAGGTTGACGAGGAGATTGCTTTTCCAGGTCGGCAGGCCCTGCGCCTCGGCGTGAACGAATACGAGGACGGCACGATCGATCCGCAGGGCCAGACGTATCTTTGCTCATTTGCTCTGGAAGGCGATATCCCCTGTTTCACCTATCAACTGGCGGAAGATATTACGCTGGAGAAGCGCGTCTGGATGGAGTATGGCGAGAATACGACCTACGTTCAGTATGTCTTGCGCGCGGGACCAGATTCCGGAGACGAACCGCTCCTCCTCACGCTCTCTCCGTTCTGCCTCTATCGCGACCATCACGCCATTACGCGAGGCCGGGCAGACTGGCGTTTCCTAGTTGAGAGCCTGGGCAACGGCTGCCAGGTTCGCGCGTATGATAGGGCACAGCCCTGCCGTCTATGGATGGGCAAGACTGCGCATTTTAATCCCACCGGCCTGTGGTACTGGCGCGTGTGTCACCGGCGCGACCGGGAGCGCGGCTTGAACAGCATTGAGGATGTCTATCAGCCAGGCACCCTGAGCATACCCATCAGCGCTGGAGAACGCGTCACTCTGGTCATCAGCGCCGAAGAACAGCCCGCTGCCGCGCTGGGAACCTCTCAGCACGAAGATTATGTGGCCCAGGCGCTACGCCGCCACCAGCGCCGCATCAAGCAGTTGCTCGACATCGCCGACCGCTCTACACCCAACCTGGCCAAACGCGATCCGGTGTATGCGCGTCTGGTTATCGCAGCCGATCAGTTTATCGTGACGCGACCACAACCAGCTACGAAGAAAACCGCCAGGATCCATCTCACGCCGGACAATAAGACTATCATCGCCGGCTATCCCTGGTTCACCGATTGGGGACGCGATAGCATGATCTCGCTGCCAGGTCTCCTGCTCTGCACAGGACGCTACAGCGAGGCACGCGGGCTGCTCAAAGCGTTCGCTGGCTACACTCATCGCGGACTAATTCCCAACCGTTTCCCCGACGACGGCCAGCCCCCCGAATATAACACTGCCGATGCCACGCTCTGGATGTTCACTGCCCTCGATAACTATTTCACCGTTACCAACGACTGGTCCCTGCTCAAAGAGCTTTTTCCTAAACTGGCCGAGATCATTGAATGGTACCTTATGGGGACAGATTTCGGAATCGGCATGGATCAGGAAGACGGACTGCTACAGGCAGGCGCGCCCGGCCTTCAATTGACCTGGATGGACGCTAAGATTGGCAATTGGGTCGTGACCCCCAGGCGTGGCAAGCCAGTCGAGGTGAACGCACTCTGGTACTGCGCTCTGGCCTGCATGGAGAAATGGGCCGTGCATCTTTCCATCGACGCGCTTCAGTACGGCCAGCTACGGACGACGGTTGAGCAGAGCTTCGCCAGGCGCTTCTGGTACCAGCAGGGTGGCTACCTTTACGATGTTATCGACATCGATGGGATCAGAGGCCAGAACGATGCCGCGCTCCGTCCCAACCAGCTTTTCGCGGCCTCCTTGACCCATCACCTGCTGACCGAAACCCAGGTGCGCAGCATGCTTCAGCAGATCACCGACCATTTACTCACGCCCATGGGCCTGCGCACGCTCAGCCCACAGAACCCCACATATCACAGGCGTTTTAACGGTGATCCCGTCCAGCGAGATAGCGCCTATCACCAGGGGACTGTCTGGCCCTGGCTGATCGGTCCATATATCGATGTCCATCTACGCGTTTTCCATGATTGCGCCGCAGTTCTGTCCCTGCTCTCTCCCCTGGTACGTCACCTCTGGGAAGCATGCGTGGGCAGCGTGAGCGAAGTAGCCGAGCCAGAAAAGCCTTTCACCCCTGCTGGCTGCTTTGCCCAGGCATGGAGCGTTGCAGAACTTTTGCGGGCCTGGCTCTCCATCGGAGACGAGCCAGTTCCATCAACTTGAATTGACAGCCACGCCGTCGTTGATTATACTGCGAAAAGACGTGTATCAAGCTTCGTTCTATTCTGTGTTGTCGTTAAAGTAAAGAAGAGGGGGATTCGCGATGGGTCGGCCACCTGATGACGACTATTTCAATGCTCCAAACGAGCGGGGTATTTTACCATCTCGCCCGCGACCGGGATATTCTCAGCAACCCGCACCGTCGCATCTCCCGCCCCAGCAGAACAGGCCACCCGGGCCAGCTCCTTTCAGCCGACCTGGCCTCTCGGCCGGCCAGGAAGCCGTACCCCAGCTCGATTTCCCGCCTGCCGGGGGACCTTTCGGCCAGTCGGATCTCTCGTCCGCTCAAAATCAGGGGCCTTTCAGCCAATCCGGCCTCTCATCCAGTAGCGGACCCCTTAGCCAGCCCGGTCTTTCTGCCGGTCAACGACCTTTCAGCCAGCCCGGTTTTGCCTCCGGTCAGGGGACTGCGCGCCAGGCGGGGTTTCCCGCTACTCAGGGACCGATAAGCCGGCCCGGTCTGCCAGCAGGACAGGGGCTGCTCAGCCGCCAATCCAGTTTTCCCCCACAAGCAGCAAGCGCTCCCCAGCAGGGATCAACGCCAGCCTACCCACAGCAGCAGACTTCGTGGCCAGGAAACTTCGCACCAGACCAGAGGTCGGTCAGCTTTCCTGGAGCACACATACAGCAGGAGGTTCCGCCTCCACAGTGGCAGGAGCAATCCAATAAGCCTCCCATCCCTCCGAAGGAACCAGAGAAGCCGAGGTCCAGAAAGGGGCTGGCTGCGGCCATCACTATTGTTCTGGTACTCCTTCTGGTGGCCGCAGGAGCGAGCGCTCTCATGCTCTTGAAGCAAAAGGGCAACACCCATACGGCCTCATCGGGCAAAAACATCCATCCTACCGCTACGCAATCAACCAGTAACGCGCCATCGAGCTACGGCCAGCCGACTCAGGCCGGCTTGATCTGGGTCGTAACAATTACCCACGTCACAACAACTACCTCCAGCGAGTTTCCGCCTGCCGCGAACGATACGTATCTGGAGATCAGCCTGACAATGAAAAACGTCTCAGCCACTCCTCAGCCCGTGTCCAGCGCAATCCAGTTCACCCTGACCGGCGCAGACGGAACAAAATACAGCGAAGCGCTCACCGATACCAACATTCGGCAGACCCCGGACGCCACTGTGCCCGCCGGGCAAACTCTCAGCGCCCAGCTACCCTACCAGGTACCCAAAGCCAAACACACCTTCACGCTGACTTTTGCCTACGGCCTGATCAACGGCAGCAACGCCTCCGTCTCCTGGCAAATCAACGTCTAATTTGCACCTGGAACTGGCGAAAGCAAGCGGCTTCTCTCGTTCCCAGGGTTGAAACGAAACTATTGCATGCGGATCAAAATCACGCTGATATTGCCTTCGCCTCCGGCGAGATTCGCTTCGTCGACCAGGGTGCGCGCGAGCTTCTGAGGATCGCCGCCGCACGCCAGAAGCTCTTGTAAGCGCGAATCGCGCAGCATATGCCAGAGACCATTGGTGCAGAGCAGCACCAGGTCATTCACTGCCACCTCGGTCTGGAAATAATCCACCTGTACCTGGTTGGATTGGCCGAGAAAGCGATAAAGCTGCTTGTTCTTCGCACTACTGTAGGCCTCTTCCGGCTGCAACATGCGGGCCTGCACCAGATTGGCGGCCAGGGTGTGGTCCTCGGTGATGCAGCGTAACCGCCCGCCTGGACGATAGTGGTATGCCCGGCTATCGCCAACGCTGACGATGTGCAGGTGGTGCTTGTAGACCAGGGCCATGGTCAGCGTGCTGGCCAGCGAGGTCTCATAATCGGCGTTGCAGTGAAAAATCACCTGGTTGGCCCGGCGCACACTTTCGCGCATCCACAGCTCAAGCATCGAATCGGGCAGAGACGGCGGCTTGTAGTTCTGCGCGACAATTCGCGCGAGGGAGGAGCCACCTTTAGCCGGCGGCGTGTAGGATGTCGAGGGCAGAGGCGTAGCTAAAAAAGGTAGCAGCACGTCGACAACGGTCTCGATTGCCAGACGGCTAGCCTCGTGCCCGCAGGCGGACTTCTCCTTCTGGCGCAGCCCATCGGCCACAGCAAAAAGGCCGAAAGGGCGTGGAGGCGGCGTGAGGTTGGCGCACAGGCCCTGCACGATCATCAGCATATCCTCGTTGGTTTCCGCCGCGTATTTGCGCCCGATATCGCTAATATAGCCGACCTGGCACACGTCCGTCACCAGAGGCGACGTATCGTCCAGTCTGTGGCCACAGCGGCGACAGAAACGCGAACTGCTGCGATTCTCCTGACCGCAGGCGCTACAAGGATTCTCCGGCACAATGGCGCGCACCAGCACATTCGCGCTGGCAGCAGGTTCAAGCAAGGTAGGTTCGGCAGGAGCGGGTCGCACCTGCAAAGCGGCGTCAAGCTCGCGGGCAAACTCGCCCGCACTGGGATAGCGCTGGGCCGGATCATTATCGATAGCGCGCAAGATCACGTTATCAACCGCTGGAGAAAGCTCCGGGTTGAGTTCGCTGGGCAGAGGCAGCTTGGCCGCACGGCTGCGTACAATCGCCTGAAAGGGCAGCAAGCCTGTCAGAACCTGGTAAGCTACCACGCCCATCGAATAGATATCGCTGGCTGGTTCGGCTTTCCCCTGGTTCTGCTCAGGCGCGGTATAATGCTCCGTGCCCAGCGCCCAGCCGCTCTGTGTCAGCGAGCGCTCCTTCTGCATGGCACGCGCGATGCCAAAATCGGCTACCATCAAGCGCCCATCGTCCTGATGAATCAGTAAATTCGAGGGTTTGATATCGCGATGCACGATCCTCTGCGGGTGCGCGTGAACCGCGTCGATAGCGGCGGCCAGGTCATCCAGGTAGCGCCGTGCCTGAGCCAGCGGTAATGGTTTCTCAGCCTTGAGCAGATTCTTCAGTGTGCCACCCGTCACCAGAGGCATCACGAGATAGAGCAACGAGCCATCCTGACCAAAATTCAGCACCGGCACAATATTCCTGTGTTGAAGCTGATGGGCATAACGTGCCTCACGGCGAAAACGCTCGACCGCAACGGCTTCATCCATATTGCGGCTCGCTGCCGAAATAACCTTCAACGCCACCTGCTGCATCTCAAAAGTATCGCTGGCCCGGTAGACCGCGCCCATCCCGCCCAGGCCCAGAAGCGTCTCTACCCGATAGCGGCCGGCGATCACTGCTTCAGGCAAAAGGCACTGGCAATTTGGCTTGACGCATCTGAATGTTCCAGGCGGATAGTCGGTACTACACCGAGGATTAGGACAACGCAGCATGGATCTCTCTCATTCCCCGCAGAAAAGGCCCACAAACGTACATACGAACGGCTCGCGCTTGCATTTTGCATTGTAGAGCGCGCACCCTTTCCTGTCAATTCTGACACTCCGCTCCCCTGGTTTGCTCTCTGAACATATACGCGCCAGCCGGGGCAAAAGTTGGCATGATTCTCTCACAAAAATACTTGACAGATCGCATAGTATTTGGCATTCTTAATATAGACCTGTTGCTTGCGGAACGTTGGCAGAGCGGCAATTGCATCCGGCTGTAGACCGGACGCCCCGCGAGGGGCTACAGGGGTTCGAGTCCTCTACGTTCCACTTTCGAATCCGTCCGGGGTCTTTGGATCCTATGGTGGCTATAGTGCAGCGGTCCAGCACGCGGGTCTGTGGCCCCCGTGACGCCGGTTCAAATCCGGCTGGCCACCTTTGCTGGTAGCGTAGCTCAACCGGATAGAGCACCAAGCCGCGATCCTGGAAGCTGGCAGTTCGAATCCGCCCGCTATTGTTTTCAGGCAGGAAGCCACCTGGATAGCGCCAACATCGCTCAACGGCAGAGTACGAGTATGAAGAATTTGAGATAATAGTTCGGCTCCATCTGTTGGCATCACAACGCGAGTCAGCAGCGTCGCTCTATTCAAAATGCATTCTGGTAGCGTGGCGCAATAGGCAGCGCGAGTGCCTTTTAAGCATGGAGTCGCAGGTTCGATTCCTGTCGCTACCATTTCTGGCAGCGTAGCTCAGTGGTAGAGCCTTCTACATGGAGGCGAGCCAAACGCGGACCGTCCCATCGTTACCGGCTGAGGCCAGATACTTCCCGTTGGGCGACCAGGCTACCGCGTTCACCCCCAGCGTGTGGCCGCGATAGATGAAGGTTGTCGCGCCGGTGGCTGTCTCCCAGATACGAACCGTTTTTTCTGATCCGTTAGAGGCGGAAGCGATATGCGTCCCATCCGGCGACCAGGCCAGGGTCACGACTTGCTCGGTATGGCCGTGATAGGCGAGGATCAGTTCCCCGCTGGTAGCATTCCAGATGCGCACGAGATGCTCACCTTTCGGAACAAAGATGCTGCCGCTGGCCGAGGCAATGCGCGTCCCATCCGGCGACCACGCCACCGCGTTGACAAAACTCGTATGCTTGAGGGTAAGCAGAGTTGCACCACTGACAGCATTCCAGATCCGCACCGTACCATCGTCGCTGGCCGAGGCGACCCGCGCGCTATCCGGCGACCACGCCAGAGAGGAGATAGTCCCTGTGTGCCCACTGCCATACACGATGGGGTTGCCGTCGGCGGCCAGCCAGATCTGCACCTCCTTACCCTCACCGCCGGAGGCAACCCGCGAGCCATCCGGCGACCACGCCACAGCATGCACCGGCGCTCCGTGACCGGTGTAGGTAAGGATATGTTTGCCGCTGTTGGCATCCCAGATCTGCACGTCGTGCTCGCCGCCAAAAAAGCTGTTGCCACACGCCGAGGCAACGCGCTGGCCCACAGATGGCGGAGACCACGCGACATCGTTAATGGTAATGCTCTGCCCGCGATACACGAGCCGATGGGCACCGCTGAGTGCGTCCCAGACCTGCGAGGTGTTATCCAGCGAACCGGAGACCAGGCGGCGACTATCCGGCGACCACGCGACGGTCGAAACCTGGTTGGTATGTCCGGTATAGACCTCCAGCGTGCTCCCCAGGGACTGTTGTGGCGCTGGCTTTTGCTCCTGCGCGTAAGCCAGCGCGGCGAGCACGCTGCCTGCCCCGGCCACTCCCCCCGCCAGTGCGATCCCTCCGAATAGCAGCGTACGTCGCGACACGCTACTTTGCTGCCTACCGCTCGCTACCTGGGGATCCTTCACTCCCTGCGTCGGGGTAAGAGCACTCGCCAAAACTTGAGGACTGTTTATTCCCTGGGTCGGTGTTGTATGAAAAGTGCCCTGGGCAGGCTTGTCAAGCACAGGCAGACCAGGAGAGAGCGTGATGCTCTCCGGTAACGTCCTCTGGCAGGCAAACTCAAAAGCCTGCGCGAATTCTTGTACGTTCGCAAAGCGCTGATGCGGATCTTTCTCCAGCGCTTTGAACACTACTTCCTCGATGGCAGCAGGAAGCATAGAGACCCGCTCGTGCAAAGCAGGAGGCGGAGCTTGCAGGTGCTGCGCGGCCAATTCGGCGGTCGTGCCCTCAAAAGGAGGGGTGCCACAGAGCCACTCATAGACCACCACACCCAGCGCGTACTGGTCGCTGGCCGGACGCGGCTTGCCTACAATCTGCTCCGGGGCCATGTAGGTCAGCGTGCCAATAATATCCTGCGTGCTTTGTGAGCGCGAGCTATGCGCCATTACTGCGATCCCGAAGTCGCTGAGCAATATCTCGTTGTAGCGACCCAGCAGCATATTTTCCGGTTTGATATCGCGATGGATTAATCTAGCATCGTGAGCGCATTGCAGCGCGTCCGCGACCTGCTTGAGATAAACGAGAATGGTCCCTAATGGCAAGCTCTTGCCTTTGGGATAGCGCTGGCGCAAGGTGCCATTGGGCGCGTAACTCATGACCAGAAAGGGCGTCTCATGCTCGACCGCAAAATCCAAAATGCGAACAATATGCGGATGTTCTAGATACGCAATTGCGCGCGCCTCCGCCAGAAATTTCTGGATATCATCATCCGACAGGTGCGTCGAGAGCACCTTAATCGCCGCCTGCGTGCCCAGCCTCACATGTTCGCCTAGATAAACTCTGGCATATCCTCCTTGACCCAGCAGACGCACCAGGCGATAATTGCCTAAATACAGCTCTCCAGTCTCGTCCATGTCTGCTCCACGCGCTCATAGGCAGCTTCCTCGTACTGCACTAACGCCTTGTTCTTCTCTATGTGAATCGTCTCTTTTGCGTAATATATCAGAAGCAGGCAAGTACTGTCGAGAAGATACGCTCTGCAGCTTCTCTATGTGGAGGCAAGCCAGACGCGGACCGTTCCATCGTTACTAGCCGAGGCCAGATACTTCCCACTGGGAGACCAGGCCACTGCATTGACTGCCAGCATATGGCCACGATAGATGTAAGTTGTGGCCCCGGTAGCCGCATCCCAGAGATGAACCGTCTTATCAGATCCGTTGGAGGCAGAAGCGATGCGCGTCCCATCCGGCGACCACGCCAGAGTCGCAACTGGCTCAGCATGGCCATGATAGGTGAGAATCAGCTTTCCAGTAGCGGCGTCCCAGATGCGCACGTCGTGCTCGCCTTTCGGCGAGAAAACGCTGCCGCTGGCCGAGGCGATGCGCGTCCCATCCGGCGACCACGCTACCGCGTTCACCGGGCTGGTATGGGCGAGGGCAAAAAGAAGCGTGCCGTCCTCAGCGCTCCAGACCTGCACCGTTGTATCGGCGCTGGCCGAGGCGACCCGTGTCCCATCCAGCGACCAGGACAGGGAGGAGATGGTCCCTTTGTGCCCACTATAGGTGCCGATGATACTGCCTTTAGCGGCAACCCAGAGTTGCACTTGCGCATATTCGTCGCCTGAGACGATGCGCGTCCCATCCGGCGACCACGCCACTGCATGCACCGGCGCTCCGTGACCGGTAAAGGTAAGGATATGTCTTCCGCTATTGGCGTCCCAGATCTGCACATCGTGCTCGCTTCCCAAAAGGCTGTTGCCACACGCCGAGGCGATATGCTGGCCCACGAAAGACGGAGACCACGCGACATCGTTAATGGTAATGGCCTGCCCGCGATACACGAGCCGGTGAGCGCCGGTGAGCGCGTCCCAGACCTGCGCGGTATTATCCACCGAGCCGGAAACCACGCGGCGGCTATCGGGAGACCATGCCACGGTCGTGACCTGATTGGTCTGCCCTGTATAGACCTCCAGCGTGCTTCCCAGGGATGATCGGGCAGCTTGCTCCTGCGCGTGAGCCAGGGCAGCCAGCGCGCTGCCCGCTCCGGCCACTCCCACCAGCCCGATCCCTCCGAAGAGCAGCGCGCGCCGCGACACCCTGCCTTTCTGTTTGCCGCTCGCCACCAGCTGGGGACTGTTTATTTCTTGCACTGGTGTAATAGAATTCGTCATCACCTGAGGACTGTTTGTTTCTTGCGCCGGTATAATAGAATTCGCCATCACCTGGGAACCACTTACCCTCTGGGTGGGCACCGTATAAAAGGCGGCCTGGACGGGTTCGTTGAGCACCGAAACGCCAGATGATAGCATAATACTCTCCTCCGGCAACGACCTCCGCCAGGCAGATTCAAAGGCATCCGCAAATTCTTGCACATTCGCAAAGCGCTGATGTGGATCTTTCTCCAGTGCTTTGAATACTACCTCCTCGACGGAGGCAGGAAGCACGGGGACACGCTCGTGCAAGGCAGGAGGCGCGGTCCGTAAGTGCTGCGCGGTTATCTCGGCAGCTGTGCCCTCAAAAGGAGGGGTGCCACAAAGCCACTCATAGACCACCACGCCCAGTGCGTACTGGTCGCTGGCCGGGCGCGGCTTGCCCGCGAGTTGCTCTGGAGCCATATAAGCGAGCGTGCCGATAACGTCCTGCATACTCTGCGAGCGCGAGCTATGCGCCATCACGGCAACCCCGAAATCGCTGAGCAGGATCTCGTTGTAGCGGCCCAGCAGCATATTCTCCGGCTTAACATCCCGATGGATTAACCTGGCATCGTGAGCGCATTGTAGCGCGCTTGCGATCTGCCTGAGATAAGTAAAAATCGTTCCTAGCGGCAAGCTCTTGCCCTTGGGATAGCGCTGACGCAATGTTCCATTCGGCGCATAACTCATCACGAGAAAGGGGGTATCATGCTCGACCGCAAAATCCAGAATACGGATAATATGCGGGTGCTCCAAGTGCGCAATCGCGCGCGCTTCCGCCAGAAAGTTTTGAATGTCCTCCTCCGACAGATGCGTCGAGAGCACCTTAATCGCCGCCTGCGTGCCCAGCCTCACATGTTCGCCTAGATAAACTCTGGCATATCCTCCCTGCCCCAGCAGACGCACCAGACGATAATTTCCCAAATAGAGACTTCCAGTTTCATCCATGATAGCCTCACATGGCCCTTCAAGTTCTTTTCATTTTATAGAGTTCTTGCTCATGTAGATCATTTCTTCTACGTAATATA
>DATGKW010000118.1:0-6639 GCA_035294465.1 Ktedonobacteraceae bacterium
CTGCTCAACTTACAGAGCATCCGCGAAGAAGCGCGCAAACATCGCTGGTGAGCTGAAAACAAAAACGCGGAAACCACAAAGCGCCAGAAAATCAGCGATGACAGGGGCCGTCTCGAAAATCGCCCTGGCTTACGGATACAAAGGAGTGATATCAGCAAAATTGCGCCGGTTTTCTTGATTCATACACGTTGAAGACCCTCATTCTTCTCGAAAACCGGTCTTACTTTTTCGCAAAAGAGGATGGCGCGTTCAACCCCTATCCCTTCTACCGCGACGGCCGCCCTATCCATGCAAGCTCATCTCGTGGTAGAAGTGTTATTACTGTTCGATTGAGCCCCCGGTCCGGGCTGTTGAATACCACCATCTGCTCGAAGCTTCGTCTCCTCAGATTTCAGTTTGTGGTAAAGTTACAGAGGTGGGGAGCCAGTTCAACCCACCTACAACATAACTGAACACTCAATGCTGAAAGGATAAACGAAGATGACGATTCGGAAAGTAGGAGTTGTCGGCGCTGGATTAATGGGCAGCGGCATCGCACAGACCTGCGCTCAATCTGGCTACGAGACAATTGTGCGCGAGATCGCTCAACCACTACTCGACAAGGGCATAGGCAATATTCACGCGGCCTGGGAGACAATGGTGAGCAAAGGTAAAATGACGAAGGAACAGGCGACAGAGAGCCAGGCACGCTTGCGCGGAACGCTCGATCTTACTGAGTTTGCCGATTGCGACCTGGTGATCGAGGCTATCCTCGAAAATATGGAAGAGAAAATTCGTCTCTTCACCACTCTGGATCACCTGCTGAAACCCGAGGCATTCATTCTGACTAACACCTCCTCCCTCAACGTCACTCAGATGGGCGCTGTTACCAGACGGCCGGAGAAGGTTTGTGGTCTGCATTTCTTTAATCCCGCTCCCGTTATGAAGCTCGTCGAGGTAGTCCAGACGATTTCTACGGCCCCGGAAACTATTGAGGAGATTAAGCATTTTGCCCGCTCGCTTGGCAAAACGCCTGTGCTGGCGAAAGACACCGCTGGCTTCATCGTTAATTTCTTGCTCATTCCCTATCTCATCGCGGCGATTCGGATGTTGGAGAACGGTATGGCCTCGCGCGACGATATTGATACAGCAATGAAGCTTGGCTGTGGCTACCCTATGGGACCTTTCACTCTGCTCGACTACGTGGGCCTGGATACAACGCTCTGGGCTGCCGAGGCCATTTACGAAGAGTATAAAGACCCGCTCTACGCTCCCCCCCCGTTGCTACGCCGCATGGTGCTCTCCGGAATGACCGGGCGCAAAAGCGGGCGCGGATTCTACGAGTATTAGCTGAGCCCTCGCCTTTGTGCGACAAAGAGACTGGCCGGTTGACCGAGCACAACGAGGATCATTTTCCTGGAAATCTGCCAGCCGTGATGGTGCAGCAGATTCTCCCAGAGCTGGTCCTCACTGGTGAGCGTCACCAGCAGCCCGTTGGAGGCGAGGACACGTCCAAACTCTGGAAGCAGATCCCTGTAAAGCGCCGTATTGGCTTCGTGGGAGCCAATCTGCTTGCCAAAGGGCAGGTTTGTGATAATCCGGCTGACACTGGAGGATGCGAGCGGGAGTGAGCGCGCATCCCAGCGCTCCCAGTTCGCTCTGACCCGCGCAGCTCTGGCGTTACGCCGGGCCATTGCCACGGCTTCCTCGCGGATATCTCCGCCCGAAAGCTCTCTGTACGGGGCCAGCAATGCTCGCTCGATGATAACAGTGCCGGCTCCGCAGAGAGGGTCTATCACGCTATCGTCTGGTGTTGGGCGCGAAAGAAAAGCCATGGCGGCCGCGACAGATGGCCGCAGAGAGGCCGGCAAGTGCTCTAACTTATACGTCCGGTGGCGCATGCTTGCATCACTCAACCGCAGGCCGAGCAGCGCCTCACTTCCGTTCAGCCAGAGCCAGAATTCAACATCTGCGTTATCAGCCACAGCCTGCATCTCGCGTGGCAGGACCCGTGAGAGGGCATCGCTAAAGGCCCCGCCGGCATCTACCCGCCGAAACTCGTGCGCTCCCTGCTTCTGGCTAATGACGCGCCAGCTACGCGGCCTCCCGCTGTGATGAACCTCCTGCCAGACAGCCAGCGCTCCTCCGATGTCTGCGTTGAGCGCGGCGCTATGCAGGACGCGCAGAGCATCACGCCCGCGCCCCAGTTTTGTGATATGCGCGAGTGTGACGAAAATATCCTCTGTAGTCCGTAATGCTAAAAGCTTCACCGGCGGCTCCGCTGTGCGGAAAACAACGATCCCTCGTGAGAATTTGAGCAATTCAGCATCCGGTGTATGCTCGCGAAGCTCGCTAAAAGCGGTGGTTTCCAGACCGGGCATGGTCATAGCATAGAAAGAAAAAGGTGCCATGCGTCCTATTATAGCTTACGCAGGAATAGAAAAGCGCGAATCAGGTATCTCACTGAGGCAAAATCGGGTAAGCACCTGATTCACAAAGGCTTGCCAGAGGGCTTATAGTATGGGTTGAAATGAAAATCGGCCTTTTCGCCGCTTGAAAATACCCTACGCCTGGCAAACGCGCAAAAACGCCTGCACCGCCAAAACAGGCTGTTTTGGATGCTCATCCGACGAAACGGCAGGGGTATTTCCAATAGACTACCTGAGAGGTTTTATGATCATGGCTAATAAAAGAAGTCGGCTGCTGATGTTGTTCTTCACTCTATTTGCTCTCGGCAGCATCCTCCTGGCGGCCTGTGCCCGCCCAGGCACAGCCAGCACCAGCGCCAGCAGTAGCAATTCATCCACACCCGCGTCCAGCAGTACTTCCTGCCCAAGCGGGACTACAGTCACGACAGGCTTGAGCAATTTCAATCAATCCTGTATCACCCTTAGTAAAGGCGGGACGCTCAAAATTGCTCCAGGTCAGGGTTCCGCTTACCATATGCTCGATTATGGTCAGTGGAATGGCTCTACACAACAGCCCGCTACTCCAGCCAATGCGCCGGCCCTGAAGAATCTGACTCTGACCACATCGCCTGTGAACATCGGCCCATTCACAACCGCCGGAACATACCACATTTATTGTACCGTCCATCAGGGTATGAATTTAACGGTGATCGTCAAATAAAGAGGGGATGTTGCTAGTAAACAAAGAAGGAAAGGGCGATAGTTCAGAAAAACGTAGCATACGCCTGAAAGTATCTATCGTCCTTTCCTCTGTTTCAGGCAAGCAGAGAGGAAAGATCAACTTCCGTAGTACTTTGCAGTTGAGTTAGGAAAGAAGAAATAGGAATGTTGGCATGCCTATTTGGCTTTTTTTCTGGTCCCATGTATTATGGATGTAGATAGAAAGAGGCTGCGAGGATCGCTCTCTACCAGAGCAGACAAAGCAGTGAAACGTGTAACTCATTTCTGAAGGTCATCGTATTACTATAGAAACATGTTTGAGTAGCGAGAGTCGTCAGAAAGAGGTAATGGCGAAGAAGATCGTTTCTTTCGATTCAAAAGCCTTGAAACTTATTGAAGGGGTAGCGACCATGACAACTGCATCTGCAACACCTGAAACCAAACTTCATCGAGCGTTAGAGCTGGTCGGCTCAATCGATCCAGAGATTGAGGAATCGTATGCTTCTCTTGAAGAGCAGATTCTGGCCCAGGCACTTGAGAACGTCGAGCTGGCCGAACGCCGCCTGCGCGAAATTCAGGAATTGATGGGAGACCTTCCCGCCGTTCTGGCCTGAAACCGCAGGCGTTGCAGAAGGCTCTCTCCCTACCTTTCCCTACCCTTTTTCAAGGTAGGTTTTTTTTACCTTTTTGCGGAGCGGATGCATTCGCCAACTGGAAAAGTGTCATCTTCCGTCACCTATTGTCACCGTTCGTTCGCACGAGCGTGCAAACCGGGCAGATTCCCCAGCGCCCGGTGCTAAACATAGCCGCCGATCAGCAGGTCCCGCTTCCGATGAGGCAATTCTTCGCAGGGGCGTTCAATCTTGCGTACAACCAGTTCTGGGCAGGAGAACTGCAAGTAAGCCCTACCACGCTGATCCAGGAGTATAGTAGTCCGGTGCTGCTGCTGCAAGGGACGAGCGACCCGAACGTATTCGCCAATCAGGATATGCCCCTGCTTGAGCAGGCGTTAGCCCAGCGCCCACACGATGATCACTTCCCCCTCCTGGTGCCCGGTGCCAGCCACTATCTGAAAGTGATAACCGCGAGCAATGCAGGTGGAACTACTGGTCCTATCGCTTCGCTGGTGCTGTCCACCCTGCCATCCTGGCTGAATCAGAAGCTGGGATAATGCCTTCTATTGGAACAACAATCGACCAGAGAGGATAGTGCCGGGAGCAGGCTATTCGCTGCTCCCGGCACTTCACTTATCTCTGGAGCGCCTCAATAAATAATTCGATGCGCGCCTCATTTCCCACAAGAGCCACCCCCTCCACCACTGCATTGAAATACATGGCAAAGTCCCGACGATTAATGACTGCGGTTGCGTGGAGGCCCACGCGCCATCCCTGCGTCTCTACGTCGCGCGTATACCCCATATACTTGGCGTAAAACGTCACCGGGCGCGTCACCCCATGCAAAGACAGGTTTCCCATTACCCTGCTGGTAGTCTCTCCTGTCGGCTCAACAGCAGTGCTCTCAAAAGCAATGGTTGGATACCTCACGGCGTCAAAGAAGTCAGCCGAACGCAAATGACCATCCCTGGCCGGGACGCCGGTATCGATGCTAGCAACATTTACCTGAGCCTTGACCCAGGAGTTTTCCGGGTGCAGAGTATCTAAATGCAGCGTTCCATGCACCTCTTTGAAACGCCCTTTCACAATGCTGATTTTGAGATGCACCACGGAAAATTCGACCAGGGTATGAAACGGATCAATTTCCCAGGCCATACGTCTCCTCCTTGTCGTATGTGAAGAGGTCTTGCGGATGCTGACGAGGGGCGATACAGAGTGAGTCTGAACCTCATCGTTCACAGCAGGCGCAAATTCAGGTGCAAACACGGCTTCCAGAAGAAAACACGGAGATGCCTTCCCTGAACGAAGCGAAACGCCCTGACCTGCCTCTTCGTGAGTATATCCGCATGCATGCGCGAATGCAAGAGTTTCCTCACGAAAAGGCTATCGCCGGATGGAATTATTCCAGCGTGGACCTGGCTTTCTCTCTGGTCTTACTAGAATCAGCCTGGAATGCGCAAGCGAGCTACCAGCACCGGCGGGATTTCATGATAGCTGGCCCAACTCAGCATACGACCGATTTGCGAACCATCGTGCGGATAATTGAAGGCCGGTTCTTCCAATCCATCCAGGACAAGACCAGCACGGAAGCAAGCATTAAAGAGAACATGCAGGGGACGATCAAAGTAATAATGAGGAACAGGCTGACCAACCATAGCAATGCCTTTTTGAGGGTGAGAGGAGAGATACTTCGCAACTTTGACTGAATAGGTCGTAACAAGCTCACCGTCAACCGTCGTCTCCTCAGCGCAGAGAGCAGTCCCAGCGTGGTTGAAGCTGGGATGGCAGAGAGAGAATACAAAGCGCCCGCCGGGTTTGACGACCTGGCGAATGCCGCGCATCAGCGGATCAATCTCAGCCATGTCCATAATCGCCTGGTTGCAGACGGCAGCATCGAAGCGTTGGAGGCCGAGAGCGACGATCTGGTCCTCGCGGGTAGCATCGACGAGGCAATATTCGATCAGATCGGCATGCTCAGTAGTACGTGTACGGGCGCGTTCAAGGAGTTGGGCGCTGAAGTCGGTGGCTATGACGTGAACTCCAAGCCTGGCTATGTGACGAGCGAAGACGCCGTTCCCACAAGCAATTTCCAGCACCGTCTCACCCGGTCGCAAGTTGAGCAGGCGCTCACTCGCGGGATTGACGAGAATGCTCTGGAAATCATTGCCATCGCGCATTCTGTCATCCCAAAACGTGGCATTCTGATTCCAAATGTTGCGCGTTTCTTCATTCAGATCAGGAATCGGGGAAGTGTTCTCAGTAGCCATTGTGGCGTTTTCCTTTCTGGTAGAAAACAAAGCAGATCTGCTAGCACTGGTGACCCTTAGCGATTTTTCCGCTGTCCCATCAATTTCGGACATGTGCGGCTCCTCTCGCTTCCTCATTGCTCACACTCATTTCGGCTAGCCAGATATGGGTAGCTCGTGGCGAGCGCAAACGCACCACCCTAAGATGTGTATATTCTGGCTGGCTCGTGAGTTCGGTATAGCTGCGCCGGTTCTTACGATGGGTCCGCAGCGCCCACAGGAGAATAGAATCTCTGCTGAAAAGCGCTTCTTTCAGTCGCTCGCGATTGCCGTTCCATAACTCTTCACGCGAGAGGATACGGGTAAATGTGCGATAGAGCAGACGCGTCATAACTACCCACAGGTTGTAATCCAGCCATACAACAGTGTCCGCTCGGCCCCAGGTAAGATCACGCACTTTGCTGTAGTTGCCATCAACAACCCAGGCATCGCCACCCAGCGCACTATCCACGCGCTCGCGGAAGACCGAGAGTGAGGCCATCGTCCAATTTGGCTCCCAATGCAGGGAATCTAGCTCTACTGAAGGTATACCCAGCAGTGCGCCGAGTCGACGCGCCAGGGTTGTCTTACCCGATCCCGAAGTGCCTACCACGACGATGCGCCTCGCCTTGA
>DATGKW010000119.1:0-15441 GCA_035294465.1 Ktedonobacteraceae bacterium
GTTGGCCCCCCTCCGCCAGAACCGCCGGCGGGTCCAAACGTGATGAGGAAACTGGCCCCTTTGTCCTGGAAAGTACTGGTCGGATCATCGAAAGCGTAGCTGTAGGCGTAAGGACAGTTCTGTTTGAAGTAGGCCGCGTAATCAACGGGCCAGTCCGAAGGGTTGCAGGTTGCCGCCGTGCCATAGGCACCTCGACAGCAATACTGGTCGGTATTGAACGCTTCGCAGGCGCTCTTGCAGGCCACGGTCCTCCCGCTGGAGTCTATGTCACGCAGGACGCTTGGGCAGTTCGCGTTCAGATCGACGCCGCAGCCCGCTACACCGCACCAGTAGGGGTTGCCGGGCGTTGGCTGCGCCCCTCCCACCGGAGTAATCGTCATGGGTACATTAAACCCATCCACAAAACTGACATCGTAAAAGTCATTGCCGTTTGCGCCTCCTAACGTGAACTCGGCCAGGGTGGCGGGCGGAACTCCACCGGCACCGTTGCATTGCAAAACGCCGCCACAGTCGCCGGTTTCGCAGGAGCCTGAGCCACTACTATTGAAGCTACAATAGGTGCGCCCCCAGAAGCGGCCTGACCAGGTATCCGCGACGGTAAGAGTGTACGTCGATCCTGGAGCCATGGTCCAGCCACCATTGCCGGGCGTTGCTTGACCGGCATTGCCCAGTGCCCCGGCCCAGATGGTCTGCGAGGTGTTATTCACGAAGGTAAACTGACGCGTCGAGGCAGCTCTGGCTGGCGTAGAACTGGATGGAACGACGAAGCAGCCAAGAATAAACAATAGCGTGATGGAAAGCGCCAGAACGATCAACGTGGCTATTCTTGTCGAATGTTTCAACTGCATTACCTCCTTGTTAGAGCGAGCGTTCAGTACATAGCCGGGCAGAGCCACTTCCTGGCAGACTTCTGCGCGACCGGCTATTTCTCGCGCCATGCCTGGCTCCTCTTGAGGAGTGGCCGGCACCTGCTGCGCGTACATCAGAGAGGGTGTACTCTCCAGCAAGAGAGTACACCCTGCACTAACTACTATGGATGCGTCCAGCTATACGAGCCGGTGTCGTACTGCAACCCGTTCTGCTGGTAAGTGAACGAATAGGTAATCGTCTGGCCTGAACTCATGCCACCGGCGGTGTACTGCCACTGGCCCGCGCTGCTGTTATAGCTCATATAGACATTCTGCTGAGCCTGGCCGGGGACAACATAATGCAGGATCACATACCCCGCTGTCCAGTTGCAGGGCTGGAACCAGAACTGCGCCTGGCTCGAACTGACATTGTTGACCCCCTGGTTGAAGGTGCCTGAGCAACTGACGGGCGTAGGCGTGGGCGTAGGACTGGACCCGCCCGAACCAACGGTATAGCTGTACGAACCGGTGTCATACTGCAGCCCGTTCTGCTGGTAAGTGAACGAATAGGTGATTGTCTGGCCTGGACTCAAGCCGCCGGCGGTGTACTGCCACTGGCCCGCGCCGCTGTTATAGCTCATATAGACATTCTGCTGAGCCTGGCCGGGGACAACATAATGCAGGATCACATAGCCTGCCGTCCAGCCATTGGGCTGGAACCAGAACTGCGCCTGGCTTGAACTCACGCTATTCACGCCCTGTGTAAAGCCAGTGCCACCGCCACCGCTGCCGGAGGTAGCAGTTGGCGTAACCGCCGAGCCGTTCGCGGTGTAGACGCGCACGTAGTCAACGTTCAGGCTGCCGCCAGAAACTGTAGAGGACGACGGGGTTGAGCAACCGCAGACCCCGTTCGGGAAAGCTCCTCCCATCGCCAGGTCGAGGATAATAAAGAACGAGTGATCTACCGCGTTTGCCCAGGTAGTCGGGTCAACCTGGCTGGCGCTCACGCTGAAAATCTGGTTGCCGTCCAGATACCAGCGAATTTGCTCAGGCGAGATGCTGCGATCAACGATCATGGTATAGGTATGATAGCCGGTCTGGCAGCCTGAGCAGGCTTGCTGGCCGCTGCCAATGCCGTCCGGCTCGTTGCAAGGGCCACCCGGATCGGTGCCGCAATGCAGCGTGGCATACTCCGCGCTCAGCCCGTTAATGTCCTCCATGATATCGATCTCGCCGATTCCGGGCCAGTTGAGGTAATTTCCCCGGAAGGCTGAACCAAGCATCCAGAAAGCCGGCCAGTAGCCCAGTCCAGCGGAGCCGGAGACATTGGGCTGCTGAATTGAGGCTGTAACCTCCAGCTCACCTCCGGCGGGCGCGGCGAAGCTATCGTTCACGGTTTCGATGCGCCCGGAGGTCCAGGAGCCGCCGTTGTTGATGGCTTTAATCACAAGATGCCCGCTCCCATCCTGGTAGACATTGGCCGTGCTATTTGTATCTGTCTCGACCTCGCCTGTTCCCCAGTTGGCGGGGCAGCCTGAACAACCGTAGCCCGTGCCGAGATCGTATTGCCATTGCGAATCAACTGGCGTATTGGCCGCTCCGCTGAACTCATCGTCCCAGATCTCGTTCCAGGTCTGCGCGTGGGCGGATTTTGGCGTCCCACTGAGCGTCACGAATCCTATGGCCCCGAGGATCATTCCCGCGACGATGAGCATGGCGGCGATTCGAAAGATCAGCTTTTTCCGCTGCTGAGGGGAACCGCTCGCCTGGTCCCTCTGCGAAAGTGGTTGCATCATGCACTGTTCCTTTCTCATAGTCAAGAATGTGTGGGGATGAAAAGTTGACTTACCCGCTGGTGAAACTGGTTGAAGCTCCTTCCTACTGAAAACTAGACAACACGACAGCCGGACAACGAAATGTACGTTGCCTTTAGCAAAAACAGCGAAAGCTCGTCTCTGACTTCCCCGGGTGTTTCCTTTTCGGTTTGACGAAGGAAGCGGCTTCGCAGGCGGTTTGCCAAACCTCAGTGTAGATACCAGGAGAGACGCGATCTGGCCTCCGTCTCTTTATGAGCCAACCGAGAGTGATTGGGGAGCGCCACTCGACGCACGTATCACCAGGCTGGTTGGTAACAAGATACGAATGGGGTGGTCGGCCTGGACATCCTCAAGAGAAATAACAGGTTCGTGCTCTGGCAGTACGTCTCCTTTCCGCTGCGCTCTGGCAGCCCGATGATCTGGATCGACCATCGTTAAAAGCAGTTCGATAGCCTTGTATCCCATCTGAGAGAATGGTTGGTGAATTGTGGTCAATGGTGGCCTGAGATGTTCCGCGAGCAGATCGTCATCGAAGCCAACAAGTGCAATACTTTCGGGGATCTGGATGCCGCGTTGCTCGGCAACCTGCAGCACGCCGTAGGCCATCTGGTCATTGCCGGCAAAAATAGCGCTGGGCCAGGCGCTTTTGTCGCGCGAGAAGATCTCCGTAGCGCATTCGCGTCCGCTGGGCGTGTCAAAGCGACCCTGAAAAACAAGGGTTGGGTCGGGAGCAATTCCTGCATCTTGCAGAGCCTGGGCGTATCCCTGGTAGCGTTCTGCAGTGCAGTAGTAATGCTGAGGGCCATGAATGTACGCGATGCGTCGGTGCCCTAGGTCCAGCAGATGCCGGGTCGCTTGATAGGCGCTGCTCACATTGTCGATGCCGACCCAGGGAACAATGCCCGGCTCTTCCTGGTCATCGATCATCACCAGAGGTAGTCCCTGATGGAATCGCTCGGTAATATGGCGCGAGAGTTTGCCGGGCAAAATCGCCAGCAGACCGGATACCATGCGCATCGACAGAATACGGTCGAGAACATCGGAGTGATCGCGGTCAAAGCTAATGCTATAGAGGACAATCTCATACGATGTATCCTCAACATACTCAGCCACGCCGCGCAGTATCTCAGAGATGCCAGCCCAGGTTAGTGGAGGAGCCAGTACTCCAAGCAAGCGTGTTTTACCACCAGCCAGACCCGTTGCGGTGACATTGGGGACAAAATCATACTTCTCCACGATCCGCATCACACGCGCCTCTGTTTCCGGGCTGACGGACGGATTATGGTTCAGCACGCGTGAGACGGTAGCTTTTGAAACTCCCGCCAGGCGGGCGATGTCCTGAATAGTCAACTTCTCTGGCATGCGACGTTTCTGCTTCCTGGCAATCAACGAATCAAAGACAAACAATGTCTATGTGAAACCGGTTTCATTTAAACTATAGCGTAGAAACCGGTTTCTGTCAAGACTTATTAGCCAAAAGTTTGGAGTTTTTCCGTCTCTCTAAAGCTTTTGAGAGTCTTTTGCCTTGACAAGATGTGAAGGCATCTGTTATATGATTTATGAATCATGCGTCATATCTTTCTCACCTGTCGTGTACGCGAACTTGTATGTAGGTCAGAGTTGATGATAGTTCTTCAGACGAGTACACTGATGTACTCAGAGGGAGGCAAGGCGGATGCTTCGTTCATCAAGGCTGTTTCCGTTCGTCCTGTGTGGGCTGATCGTACTGGCCAGTAGTAGTTTCTTCCTTCCATTTTTCGCGGCGCGGGCGCATGCCAGCAGTGGCACGTTCACCCAGTACACCTACAATGGCTCTGCTGGCAGTCGTCCCTATTATGTATACACCCCGGCGAACTACCAGGTGGGTACACCGGTTCCTTTGATCGTCATGTTACACGGCTGCACGCAGACGCCCACAGATTTTGCGAATGGCACCCAGATGAACACTCTGGCGGACCAGGACCAGTTTATCGTAGTCTATCCGCAGCAGACGAGCACCTATAATTCCCTGGAGTGTTGGAACTGGTTTCAACCCGCTGATCAGTCGCGCGGCAGCGGCGAGCCGGCTATCATCGCGGGTATTGTCCAGACGGTCGAGCAGGCTACCTCCCAATGGACCATCGATACCAACCGGGTCTATGTCGCGGGCATGTCTGCGGGCGCGGCAATGGCGGTGATCATGGGGGCGACATATCCCGATATCTTCGCCGCGATAGGCGTACATTCGGGCCTGGAGTACGAGGCCGCGACCTCGGAGACGGCCGCTGTTACAGCTGAGTCGCAAGGTGGCCCCGGTCCGACCCAGCAGGGCCAGGCGGCATATAATGCCATGGGCAGCGCGGCTCGCGTGGTTCCCACAATTGACTTTCAGGGACAAAGCGATTACACCGTTTATCCCGTGAACGGGGATCAGGTAATCGAGCAGTGGATGGAGACCGATCACCTGGCCTCGAACGGCACCTACAACGCCAGCTTCAGCACCCCTGCAACCACGACCAACGGGCAGGTTCCGAACGGGCATTCCTATACCGTCGAAACCTGGAACAATAGCAATGGGCAGGAGATCGAGGAGTACTGGAAGATCAACGGCATGGGTCATGCCTGGTCAGGTGGCAGCAGCAGCGGCTCGTATACTGATCCAGAAGGACCAAGCGCTACTAATGCCATGTACACTTTCTTTATGAACCACCCCAAGAGTGGTCAGGGGCAAACGCCGATGCCAACGCCATCGGCAGTTGCAACTTCCAGTCCAATCCCGACGCCAACCGCGACTCCTAGACCGACGCCCTCGCCGACTCCATCTGGTTCGAGTTGCCAGGTTCACTACAGCATAGTCAGCCAGTGGCCCGGCGGTTTCCAGGCTGGCCTTACTATTACGAACACAGGAACTACAGCGATGAACGGCTGGACACTGCGCTTCTCGTTTGCCAACGGGCAGATGATCATAATAGGCTGGAACGGCTATTTCTCGCAAGCAGGAAGCGCGGTGACTGTTATCAATACTTCCGTGAACGGCTCTATACCGGCCGGAGGCTCGCCGAGCGTGGAACCCGGTTTCCAGGCTACGTGGAGTGGCGCGAACTCCACGCCAACCGCGTTCACTCTTAACGGCGTAGCCTGTAGCATCGTGTAAACGAAGCGAACAGTCTCTCATGCTGATGATTTCGTATGGAGAGACTCTGTACAGGGAGGGGTCCATTCGCCAGTTCAGGCGGGGGCCTTATTTCCATGCAAGGCCATCTGAAGGACCTGGGCAAGATGCAGCGCCTGACGCCCGGTCGTTTGCGCGATCTGCTCCCGGCAACTGAAGCCGTTGGCGATGATCAGGGTATCGTCGGAGGCATCGCGTACTGCGGGTAGCAAGACTCGTTCGCCACATTGGATCGATATCTCGTAGTGCTCCTTCTCAAAGCCAAAAGAGCCGGCCATCCCGCAGCAGCCGCTGTCAAGGATCGTCACATCCAGGCCTAGCTTGCGTAGAATCTCCTCCTCGGCCTTCATATCCAGGACGGCTTTGTGGTGGCAGTGACCCTGCACCAGCGCCTTACGCTGGAGCTGGGGAGGCTGGTAGTCCGGGACCTGCTTCGCAAGAAATTCGCTCAGCAGGAAGGTTTGCTTGCTGAGGCGCCTGGCGTTCTCGTCGTGGGGAAAAAGATTGAGCAATTCATCGCGAAAGACTGCGACACAACTGGGCTCTAACCCCACGAGCGGCACGCCCGCGCTAATCTGTGGCTCCAGATCCCTCAAAATGTGCTTGAGTAACTGCCTGGCCGTCGTGAGCATCCCGTAGTCGTAGAGCGGGCGCCCACAGCACAGTGATTGTTCAGGAATACGTACCTGGTATCCTACCGCTTCCAGCACTTCTACGGTAGCCTGCGCTATCTCAGGATGAAAATAGTTGTTGAAGGTGTCGGGCCATAAGAGTACCTGGGGATGGTCGGCATTCTGCGAACCGCGCTGGCGAAACCAGTGCGTAAAGCTCTCAGAAGCAAACTCCGGCATCTGTCGCTGTGGAGCAATGCCCGCCGCCCACCTGGTGAGTGGTGTGTGCGTCAGAAGGTTGGCCAGCTTCGGCAAGTGGGAGGCCAGGCGGGCCCAGTAGTGAATCAGCCCCATCACGTAGGCGCTGCGCGGGCGCAGGCGACCTTGATAGTAATGGGAAAGAAACTCTGCTTTGTAGGTCGCAACATCCACGTTCACCGGACACTCTCCCTTGCATCCCTTGCATGCCAGGCAGAGATCCAGCGCGGCCTTCACGTCCTGATCGTGCCAGCCATCCCGCAGCACGTCTCCTTGCAGCATTTCAAAAAGCAGATGCGCGCGCCCGCGTGTGCTGTGGGCCTCTTCACGTGTGACCATATAACTGGGGCACATCGTCCCGCTGCCACTTCTGCGGCATGCGCCAACTCCGACGCAGCGCAGGGTCGCGTTCGCGAAATTGCCCTGATCTTCGGGGAACTGGAAGTGCGTCTTGAGTCTGGGTGGATTGTATGTAGCGCCCAAGCGCAAATTCTCGTCCATACGATAGGGGTCGACCACCTTGCCTGGATTCATCAGACCATCGGGGTCCCAGATCCTCTTGAATTCGCGGAAAGCCTGAACCAGCTCCTCGCCGTACATCTTTGGCAGCAACTCGCCGCGCGATTGGCCGTCGCCGTGCTCGCCGGAGAGTGAGCCGCCATAGCTCACGACGAGATCGGCGGCCTCGTGCATAAACGAGCGAAAGTGCCGGATGCCCTCGCGGCTGGTCAGATCAAAGTTGATGCGCGTGTGTACGCAGCCCTGGCCAAAATGCCCGTAGAAAGCCGTTGTGTAATCATAGCGGTCTAGCAAATTCCGAAAGGCGCGCAGGTAGCTGCCCAGCTTTTCCGGTGGAACGGCCGCGTCTTCCCAGCCTTCCCACCCGTGCGGCTCGCCTGGCACGAAGACTGTTGCTCCCAGCGCAGCCTCCCGCACTGCCCAGATACGACCGGCCTCCTCTTTCGTAGTCAAGAGCTTCATGCTCGGCGGATTGCTCTGACGCTGTAGCACTTCCATCAGGGCGCGCGCCCGATCCTCGGCCTCTTGCTGGATTTCGCCTCCAAACTCGGCCAGGAGCCAGCCGCCTCCTTCGGGAAGGAGTCTGGTGTTTTGGACTTGCAGGCGTTTCTTGCGCATATTCTCTACCAGGCGCGCATCAAAGCCTTCCAGGCCGATCGGCCCGTAGGCCAGAACATCCATGACGTGATCTGCCGCGTGAAAAGTATCTGCATAGCCAAGTGCGAGCAGTACACGCACCGGTGGGCTGGAAACCAGGCGCACGGTCGCCTCCAGCACGGTGACGCAGGTCCCCTCTGTGCCGACCAGTGCGCGCGCCACGTTGAAGCCGTTCTCCGGCAACAGCTGGTCCAGGGCGTAGCCTGAGACACGCCGGGGAAGCTGCGGAAAACGCTGACGGATCAGGCTCGCGTAGGTATCGCGCAAGGTTCGGAGGCTGGCATAGATCTCGCCCCGGCGTCCGCCCTCATTGATAATCTGTGCAAGCTGCTCCTCGCTGGTTTCGCCCACATGCAGACGCAGGCCATCATACGTGAGAATTTCCAGCGTCTCGATATTCTCGCTGGTCATACCCGCCATAACCGAATGTACGCCGCAGGAGTTATTGCCGATCATTCCGCCCAGGGTGCAGCGGCTGTGGGTCGAAGGGTCCGGGCCGAAGGTGAGATGGTAGTGCTCGGCCGCGTTGCGCAGATGATCGAGAACGACGCCCGGTTGAACACGCGCCAGTCTTTTCTGCGGATCAATAGAGAGAATAGTATTCATATACTTCGAGAAGTCCAGCACGACCGCGACATTGCAGCATTGCCCCGCGAGGCTCGTGCCGCCGCCTCGCGGGAGCAGCGGGATTCTACGAAGCCGGCAAGCTGCCACCGTTGCGACTACGTCGGCTTCATCCTTTGGCAGCACCACGCCGATAGGAATCTGCCGGTAGCTGGAGGCATCAGTCGCGTAGAGGGCCCGGCTTCCTTTCTCAAAGCGTACCTCGCCATGAACAGTTTCGCGTAGCTCGTCCGCCAGGGCAGACGCTTCGGCAAAGCCTATCGTCCGTGGGCGCGCTCGCTTCTGGGTTGTTTGTTCTTGCTGCATACTATTTCTTTCTATCAAATATTGTCTGCTTTCCATCATACATCCCCTGCGCAAGAGTTTTGGGAACTGGCACCCTGAGATATTTTGCAATGATGTCTTTCGGGGCTTTTTGATTCTGGAAGAGATCCAGGCCACGATTAGCCCATCTGTTGTTGTAATTCGTGGGCGGTTTCAACGTGTATACAAAGAAAAGGCAGTCTTTTAGCTGGAGGAAGTTGCCTATAGCCAGTTTCGCCCAATAGTGTGAATTATAACCGCATACTATAGTATAGTCGCTAGTGAAAGAACATTGCGATGGAGACGGGCAGAAAAGAGATAAAGGGCCAACAACCATGCTTAAAGTGTATATAGAAGGAAGTGCTTTCAGTACGCCGCAGCCTGTGGAGGTTTCGTCAGAGGCTCCTATCGCTCAGGTGCTTCCAGCTCTGGTAAAGGAGCTACACCTGCCTACGACCGATGCCTCAGGAAACCACCTGGTCTATTTCTTGCGTCATGCGGCTGATGGCCGTGTGCTGCCCGGCAACTTTACCTTGCTTTCCGCTGGTATCTATGCAGAGGATCTCCTGTCGCTAGAATCTTGCATTCATGATCCCGCTCCCGTGCCATCTGTGTTTGCCTCGCAACATACCAATCAGCCAGCGTCTTTCTACAGCGATCGCACCATTGCCGACTCCAGCGCTTTTGTGGAGGTGAGTAATTCTGCTCCCCTCGTATTGGCCGCGCCTCCTGTTCAGCAGGCTTTTGTACCAGATGCGCAGCCGGTCGTGGCCCCACCGGCGCGCGCGAGGCGCTGGCCACGCCGACTGTTCCTGCTGGCTGGTGGCGCTATCCTGGCTACGGTTGGTGCCGGCGTGGCCTACGCGGCTTACCAGACCTTCTCCAGTACCTCAACCTATTTCGCTTCTTCGCCTGTAAAGCCTTCAACACCGGCGGCAAAGACAACTAACATTGCTACACCCACGCAGGTCTCTTTGCCCACGCATGCTAGTTCGCTGTTCGTTTTTACGGGGCACCAGCAAGCGGTGCGTGCGGTCTCCTGGGCGCCCAACGGGACGCAACTGGCTAGTGGAGCAAATGACAGGCAGGTGCTTGTCTGGAATCTCAACGGGCAGATCTTGCTGCGCAAGAAGCAGAACTCGTCTGTGCGTGCCGTGGTCTGGTCGCCTGATAGCGCCCGGCTTGCTCTGGCCGCGAACAACCAGGTGATTTTTCTCAATGCTCAGAGTGGAGCGACTGAGGCGCGTCAAACCCATACGCATCGCGCAGCCGTTACCACGCTGGCCTGGTCGCAGCGCCAGCCCCAGTTCCTGGTTTCTGCCGGCCTGGATGAGCTTGCCGTAGTCTGGAATACCCAGACGTTTCAGCCGCAGACGTTCTTTCGCCAGCACACGGCGGGCATCCTTTCCGCCAGTTGGGCCTCAGATGGGCAGACGGTTGGCACCAGTTCACTAGGTGGTGTGGTGCGTATCTGGAATGGCCCGGACGGCCAGCAGGTGCATGGTTTCTATCAGGATGGCGCGGTAGCAATGAACGCTCTGGCCTTTGCTCCCAATGATTCGCGGCTGGCCGTCGGCGGCGCAGATAGCGTGCTGCGCCTCTGGCAGAGCGGTCTGGCCTGCCAGATGGAGGGAAACGGAGATGCCGCAGGTCAATGCCTGGATGCTCCTCAGCATCTCGCGGGGCATACACAGGCCATTCGCGCTCTGGCCTGGTCGCCCGATGGCCGCCTGCTGGCCAGCGCTGGCGACGACGGACTACTGCTCATCTGGTATCCTGCACAAAGCTCGGTTCCTCTGCTGAAAGTTCCACACAACGCGCCTGTGCTGGCGGTGAGCTGGTCGCCCGATGGCGAAAAGATCGCCACAGCTGCGGGAAATACTGTAACACTATGGATGCTGAGCTGAGAAGTCCTCTCTTCTCAGGCTTGCACCGTTGCCTCGACGAAATGGATCAGCGTTTCTATGTCCTCCAGTGCTCGGTTTGCCGTCGCATTATTGAGGCGTGGCACCTTGTCAAGAGCATGGCGGGCGCGCATGCACTGCTGGCTGAGGAAGGACGTACAGTATTCGCGTGTATTGACGCTGGTAAATATTGCCAGGACAGTTGCGACCTCTTTTTCGGTGATTGGCGTGACCTGCTGATAAATCTGCTGCAGCGTTTGCCGATCTTGCTCATCAGCGTGTTCCATAGCGTGCAGGATGGGCAGGCTTTTTTTGCGGCGGTAGATGTCGCCCGCCGAGGTTTTGCCAAGTTCCGCCATGCTGGCCCAGATGCCCAGCACATCGTCGCGTACCTGGAAGGCAAGGCCAATCTCGAAGCCGAAGTCGCGCAGGCTCTCGATGGTCGCAGAATCGCGGGTACCCAGCAGGCCACCCATCTCGGTAGCGCAACTCATCAGAGCGGCGGTCTTGCGACTGATCATGTCCAGGTACATAGCTACGGAAATATCCTGACGCTGCTCAAAGTTAAGGTCGAGGAATTGTCCCTCGGAGATGACCAGGCAGGCGCGGTCCAGCGCGGCTGCGAGGCGAACCGCGATATCGGCCTCGACCCCTTCTTGCAGCACGTTCCACAGAGATAGGCGGCCCAGGGCGAACATACCATCGCCTGCGTTAATGCCCTGCGAGCTGTCCCAGACGCGCCAGAGCGTGGGGCGGTGACGCCGCTCGGTATCGCCATCTACGATATCATCGTGGATCAGGGTAAAATTATGAGTGATTTCGAGCGCGGCAGCGGCCGGCAGGGCGCGGCGCAGATAGTCGGTCGATACCTTATCGCCTTCGGCCAGGCCCCAGGAGCCGGCGGCCTCGTAGGAGAGCAGAAGAAGCGTTGGTCGCAGCAATTTGCCTGGGTTACCGTTGATGGGGGAGAAATTCCTATCTACCCAGCCCAGGTGATATTGCATTTGCCCATAGAAGGTGGTCAGATCGGCGGCCTGAGTGGGCAAAAGGTTGGCGCTGCCCTGTTGCAACGCGTGCCGCATGGCTTCCAGAATGTGGCCCTGGTAGCGCTGAAGCGTTTCCTGAATACCTGGTGTTAGTGTCATGGCTCAAATGCAGGCGAAGGAAAATCGGCGTTTCCTGCCTCTGCGTATCCTTTCAGCATCATATTTGGTCGCGATATTCCGGTGTAGTGATCAGGGATGAAAGTAGTAAAAGACTGTCAGACCTACAGTTCCCAGAGCCACGAGCATACCGACCAGCCCCTTGATTCCGCCAATACGATAGAAAGGGGAGCAGGCATCGCAATAGCGAATAATATGCTGGTAGCGATGCCCACGCATGCCATCGCGTACAACCGTGATATGCTCGCTCTTGCGTTGTGTGTGTTGTTCGTCGCAAATATGGCGCCCGCATCCCTGGCATGTGTAGTTATCAATGTAGTGGGAGGTGCGCGAAAGTGACCACTGGTCAGGATAGACCTGTGTGCCGCAGACATAGCAAACCTGGGTGAGTGCCAGGTGCATCTGCTTCTCAGCGCAGGGCGAATGCTGCTGCTTGGGAAAGTGATCCTGGCAGAAGCCTTTATGGCAATCAGGGCAGCGGCCCAGGGCTTCCTGATCGCACTCATGGCAGCGCCGGGCCGCTTCCATGACCTTGCGATGTATGCTGATTTTTTCACGTGTATCCATTAGAAAGGACCCCTCTATCTCTTTGGCGCGGTGATTTTAAGTATCCTGTCGTTTAGGACGTTGCGAGAATTATCTCTAGATCATTATAGCAAATAGATCCTATGCAGGATACAGTTTCGTCGAGCAGTCAGGGCGTTTTCATTCTCGCCAGAGTTGTCTCATGCAAACCGGCTGTGAAGAAGATACAATAAGATAAAAACACTGATAATGACAGATCAACAGCGAGGGTAGAGTTTCATGGTGCAAACGTTTCCTCCAACCGCCTGGGGGCGTTGGCGGCTTGATTGGGGCCAGCGTACCCATGTGATGGGGGTGATAAATGTGACTCCCGATTCGTTTTCGGGCGATGGTGTCTTGCGCGAGTCTTTGGAGCCGGAACAGATCCAGGCTCGCGTTCTGGAGCAGGCCCGCGCTTTTGTCGCCGAGGGCGCGTGCTTGATTGATGTCGGCGGTGAATCGACGCGCCCAGGCTTCGCGCCTTTGCCATTGGAGGAGGAGCTGCGCCGCGTCATTCCTGTTATCAGGCTGTTGGCAGAGCAATTGCCTCCTGAGATCATCATCTCGATTGATACGTATAAAGCCGAGGTGGCTCGCCAGGCTTTAGAGGCCGGCGCCGGCATGATTAACGATATCTGGGCCTTGCAGAGCGATCCAGCTATGGCCGCGCTGGCTGCAGAACGTGGCGTGCCTGTGATCTTGATGGCGAATATGCGCGGGTATGAGAGACGTGAGATCGTCAGCGATGTAACGCGCTTCCTGGCGCGCAGCATAGAGCTGGCGCTGATGGCAGGCGTGGCCTGGGAGCGGATTATCATTGATCCCGGCATTGGTTTTGGTACGACGCCGGAGGAGAATTTGACGTTATTGCGCCGCCTGGGTGAATTGCGTGTCCTGGGGCGTCCTATTTTGCTCGGCACCTCGCGTAAATCTACAATTGGCCTGGTGCTGGGTAATCTGCCGCCCGCTGAACGCCTGGAAGGCACGGCGGCCACTGTGGCTCTGGGCATCGCTCAGGGGGCCGATATCGTGCGCGTCCACGATGTGCGAGAGATGATGCGTGTAGTGAAAATGAGCGATGCCGTCGTGCGTGGCAATTTTCAGGCTCCTGCGGTGAGCCGGGAGGGTGGTCGATCATGAACTACGCTGATGCCCTGGCCTATATCTATGGCTTGAGTGATTTTGAGCGCAGTGGCAAGTTTCGCAATGATCGCGAACAGCATCTTTTGCGCGAAGGTCGCCTGCTGGAACTATTGGGCAATCCCCATGACAGCTATAGCTGCACGCTGATCGCCGGGACTAAGGGAAAAGGCTCAACGGCGGCCTGCATCGAGAGTGTTCTGCGCGCAGCCGGCGTGCGTACCGGCCTCTATACCCAGCCGGATCTGCACACGTTCCGCGAGCGTATACGCGTGCGAGGGCGGTTAATCAGCGAAGAGGAAGTAGCAGACCTGCTGCCGGAAGTGCGCGCTGCTGTGGAGCAGATTGATCGGGAGGGCCGCTTTAATCCCTTTATTCCCTATGAAGTAGCCACCGCTCTGGCGTTGCTCTATTTTCAGCGCCAGGGAGTTCAGCATGCTGTGCTGGAGGTGGGGATTGGTGGGCGGCTGGACGCTACCAATGTGACACAACCTGTGGTTTCGGTGATTGCCTCGATCAGCTATGACCATATGAACGTGCTGGGCAACACCCTGACTGAAATTGCGACGGAAAAAGCCGGCATTATCAAGCCGGGCCGCGTGGTTGTGACCTCTGCCCGTCCGCCGGAGGCCCTGCTACCCATCGCGCGTATTGCCCAGGAGCGGCAGGCCAGACTTGTGCGCGTTGGTTCGGCTGCTGGCGATACCGCTCAGAAGGAAGTCGAGGAGGGACTTTTGCCTGCGCTCGGCTATCGCTATCAGCCTGAGCAGCAGAGTCAGGAGCGCCAGATCTTTACGGTCTTTACTCCACAAAGAGTCTATCGCAATCTGGAGATTCCTCTGTTGGGTCTGCACCAGATCGAGAACGCAGCACTGGCTCTGGCTACGTTAGAGAGCCTGCGAGTCGGTGGGGGGGCAGAGTGTTCGTGGGATGAAGAGGCGTTGCGCCGGGGCTTGCGGGATGTGCGTTGGTCCGCCCGCATGGAGATAGTCGCGCGCCAACCAACCATCATTGTTGATGGCGCGCATAATGCCGATTCGATGCAGAAACTTGTGCAGAGCCTGAACGAGCTTTTCTCGTTCAAGCGGCTTCTGGTAGTCCTGGGCTTCAATGCGGACAAAGACCTGCCTGGCATGATTCAGGCTCTGGCGGATATTGACAGCGTTGTTCTCACCAGAGCGCTCAATCCTCGTGCAGCCACGCTGGAACGTATGCAGGAACTCTTTGGGCAGTACGCGCCAGCAGTCAAAGTCTATACCGCCGGCGAGAGCCGGGCGGCCATGGAACTCGCGCGCACTCTGGCCGCTCCTGATGACCTCATCTGCGCGACTGGTTCGCTCTACCTGGCCGCTGAAGTATTACGCTGGGCGGCCTCCCAGGGTGAGGAGCGCGTGGCTGCCAGCATAGAAGGTGTCGATCATTGATTATTGCAGAGCGCCCTGTGCTTCTGCTTTACGCATTGCATAGCGCGCGCTGCCCTTTTTGCCGGCGGCCGAAGCCTCTTCGGCTGTCCACTGGTGGGCTGTGCCACGCGCCTGAGATGTGCGTCCCCCCTTGCTGGCGATTTCACGGCGACGTTCTGGACTCATAGCCGCGAGTCCCCGAGGTCGTTTGCTTCTTGTCTCTGCGATCATCTCCTCCAACCTTTCTTTGTGTGCTCTCGTAGACGTTTAACTGCGGTCAAGGTAACCATTTCTGGGGGTATTTGCCTTACCGCTCAGACAGTTAAAGCCGAGGCAATTACTAACACGACTGAACGGCACACAATGTTACACCGAAACAAAGGTTGTTATCCTCTGCCTATAGACAGGATACCAGAGATACCAACACTCAGCAATAGATTCTGAGCGTGTTATCCTGATTTCTTAGCCATTTTGGGAAA
>DATGKW010000120.1:0-37090 GCA_035294465.1 Ktedonobacteraceae bacterium
GCCTGGTTGCGCCGACCGGCAGGACCGGGCGAAAATCGGTTCTTTGTTGCCCCTGATAGGGGTCCGGTGTACAGCAGGCAGGCGGAGTCGTGTTATGGCCTCACAATCGCTCTACCGCAAATGGCGCTCGCAAAAGTTCGATGAGATGGTTGGACAGCGGCAGATTATCGAGACGCTCAAGAACGCGCTGACAACCAATACCCTCCGCCATGCGTACCTGTTTACTGGTCCGCGCGGCACCGGCAAGACGACGACCGCGCGTCTACTCGCGAAGACGGTCAATTGCGCCAATCCCCGCGATGGCGAACCCTGCAACGAGTGCCAGCAGTGCCGCGAGATTACCGCTGGCACCTCTTTTAATGTCATAGAAATCGACGCGGCTTCTAATCGCGGCATCGATAACATTCGCGAGCTGCGCGAGAAGGTGATGATGCCGCCTACCACGGGCAAGTATAAGATCTATATTCTCGACGAAGCGCATATGCTAACCACCGAGGCATTTAACGCGCTGCTCAAGACGCTGGAAGAGCCGCCGAGCTACGCGATCTTTGTGCTGGCGACGACCGATGTACATAAGATGCTGCCTACGGTCATCTCGCGCTGCCAGCGTTTCGATTTTAAGCGCATCGCTACGCGCCAGATTATTGATCACCTGCTCTACGTAGCGAAAGAGGAGAAGATCGAACTGGAGCCAGCCGCGGCTGCGCTGATCGCCAGAACCGCCGCTGGGGGCATGCGCGACGCCTTGAGCCTGCTGGACCAGGCCAGCGCGTACTCAGGCGATGTGGTCTCACTGGCCCAGGTGCAGGCGATGCTGGGCGTGGCCGATCCACGGGCAGTCTCCAAACTGATCGCGTATATCGCCGGGCTGGATAGTCCTGCACTGCTTTACCTGATCCACGAACTCTCTGAGGCGGGTGCGGATCTGCGCCAGCTCAACGCGCAAATAGTCGAGTTCTGGCGTGCGCTGCTGCTCGCGAAGGCCGGGGCAGACATAGCCGCGATTCTCGATCTGACCGAAGAGGAAGCCGGTGAAGTTCAGCAGCTTACCCCCGCGTTTACGCTGGAAGAGTTGATCGAGTGCGCGCGCATCTTCGCGCAGAATGAGCTGGTACAGAAGAACCAGGGGACGCCGCAGCTTGGGTTGGAACTAGCCTCGCTGGAATGCATCGAGCTGCATCGACGCGTGCAGTCCGGCCAGCCTGCGATTCGCCAGCCCGATCTCGCGCCTGGCCAGGTCTTATCGCAGCCTCCAAACATGCGGAGCGCCAGTGCGCGCCAATCGCTCGATGCAGCTTCATCTCCGCAGCAAACCATATCTTCCCGTCCTGGCAGGTCTGAAGCGCCGCCGGTTAAGCTTGTCTCGGCGAGAAATGAAGCTCCTGCCCAGGAAGTGAGCGTACCGCTAGCTGCCTCGCATCAGCCTCATTCTGTACTGGCGCTACAGCAAGTCGTGGCTGCCTGGGAAAATGTGAAAAGGCGAGCCGCGCAAAGAAGTGGCCTGCTTGCGGCTTATCTGAAACATTGGCAAGTAGTCGATGTGGAAGAATCACCAGAAGGAACGGTTATATGTATTCAGGCTGCTAATCAGCGACATTTTGAGAATATCAGGGCCAATGATCGTACAAAGGATGTCGAATGGGCCCTGAGTACTGAATTTAATCAGCCTTGTAAGGTACGCTTAGTTCCTCCGGGCAAACTCCCACCATCGTCCACGTTGCTGTACTCTCGCGGAACTGTAGCTTCTCAGCCTTCGGCTTATCGCGAGTCGGCTCAGACCACCGTGCTGCCATCTTTCGCTGATGCGCCGGATTCAGCAGTGCTCCCATCCGCTTATGCCTCAGCGGTGTCCGATTTGCCAGGAGTGGGGATGCCGGAGGATCTTGCCAGACCGCGTGAAGTAAGAGAGAATAAGAAGGTAATTCTCTCGCCAGAAGAAGCACAACAAAAAGCTAGGAATGACCCCGTAGTACAGGAAGTTATCAGAATGTTCGGGGCAACCATCGGGGATGTTCGACCAAAGTAAGGAGAATATTTCTATGAACATGCGCGAGCTGCAAAAGATGCAGCAAAGGTTGATGAAAATGCAGGAAGAGCTGGAGAATACGCTCTTCACAGGTACGGCGGGCGGGGGTGCGGTTACGATTACGATGAACGGAAAATTTGAGGTGTCCGCGGTAAAGATTGATCCCGAGGCGTTTAATCCGGAGGATATCGCGGAACTGGAAGTGATGGTGCAGGCCGCGGCCAAAGATGCGCACGCTAAGGTCAGCGAGGCCCAGGAACGCCTGACGATGAACATGACCGGCGGCCTCAAGATTCCGGGGCTGTTCTAGACTATGAGCGATCTTGCGCCGCCAGTGGCGGCCCTTATTGAAGAATTCTCGAAACTGCCGGGGGTGGGTGTGAAGACGGCGCAGCGCCTCACATTTTTCATCCTGCGCAGTCCTGCCGACCAGGCGCGTCGCCTGGCCGAAGCGATTATGCGCGTCAAAGAGAGTATCATCTATTGCTCGCGCTGCTTTAACATTACCGAAACCGATCCCTGCCTGATTTGCAGCAATCCCAACCGCGATCAAGAAATCATCTGCGTGGTAGAGGAGCCTCTGGATGTGCTGGCGCTTGAAAAGACCGGGGCGTACAAGGGCCTGTATCACGTACTGCACGGCGCACTTTCGCCGGTGGAGGGTATTGGCCCCAAAGATCTGCGCATTGAAGAACTTCTCAAGCGTTTGCAGGAGGGCAAGGTGCGCGAGGTCATTCTGGCCACCAACCCCAATTTTGAGGGCGAATATACTGCTAACTACTTGCAAAAAGAACTCAAACCTCTGTCGATCAAAGTGACGGGTCTAGCGCGCGGCCTGCCCCTCGGCGGGGACCTGGAATATGCCGACGAGGGGACGCTCAGCCGCGCCCTCGAAGGCCGGCGCGAATTCTAAGATTGTGATTGTAGTGTGGGTCTTGTAGTGCTCTTTTCGTACTCTGAGGATTGACGTTTTCGGACTTTTATGGTACTCTTGTTCTACCTTTGCAAAGGATCAGGATGGGAGAGTTGCGTTACCTATTTCCTGCCCTTGTTGGAGAATAGAAGGTAGGGAACCTGAAGTGCAAGAGTGTCATGGTCACATTGTGCTCTTTTCCGCGATGCGACGAACAAGGCGACGGGTAGTTTCCCTCCCCTCGAAGGGGTTGGCAGCAAGTTATACATGAAGGAGGCACACAGGGAGGTAACAGGGGACGGCGACCGCCAGACTTCCATCCTGCACCCTGTAGACAACATGGTAATGAGTAAGAAAGAGAAAGCTATGGCTGGCAGTAATACGAGTACTCCGGTATCCGCCGCTACCAGCGAGCGCGAAAAGGCCATCGAGCAAGCTTTGAGCCAAATCGAGCGGCGTTTTGGTAAGGGCGCGATTATGCGCCTGGGCGAACAGGCCAAAGTTCAGATTGATGTTATTCCGACCGGATCGATTGCTCTGGACCTCGCTCTGGGCGTTGGGGGGATTCCGCGCGGGCGCATTACAGAGATCTATGGCCCGGAATCTTCCGGCAAAACAACGCTTTGCCAGCATGTGATTGCCAACGCTCAGCGGGCAGGTGGCTACGCGGCCTTTATCGACGCGGAGCACGCGCTTGATCGCACCTACGCGGCTCGCTGCGGCGTGGACGTGAATAATTTGCTTATCTCCCAGCCGGATACCGGCGAGCAGGCGCTGGAGATCCTGGATGCCCTGGTACGCAGCAACGCCATTGATGTCGTGGTGGTTGACTCTGTGGCTGCGCTGACTCCACGCGCCGAGATCGAGGGTGAGATGGGTGATTCGCATGTTGGCTTGCAAGCTCGCCTGATGAGTCAGGCCATGCGCAAGCTGGCCGGCGCGATCAGCGCCTCGAATACAGCAGTGCTCTTTACGAACCAACTGCGCGAGAAGGTCGGCGTAATGTTTGGTAACCCCGAAACGACTTCCGGCGGTAAAGCTCTGAAATTCTATGCCTCGGTTCGCCTGGACATTCGTCGCACCGATACTATCAAGCAGGGCCAGGACGCTATGGGCAGCCGCACGCGTGTCCGCGTAGTGAAGAACAAGGTTGCGCCCCCGTTCCGCGTGGCGGAGTTTGATATCATGTACAGCGAGGGTATTTCTCGCGAGGGCGGTCTGATCGATCTTGGCCTGGAGATGGGTCTGGTGAAGAAGAGCGGCGCGTGGTTCAATGTCGGCGATATTCGCCTGGGCCAGGGCCGCGAGAATGCCAAAGACTTCCTGCGCCAGAATAGCGATGTGGCCCAGGCTCTTGAAGAGCAGATTCGCGGCAATATCGCGTCCTTCAAACCAGCAGAAATTGATCTTGGAGATGATGATTCCGGGGGCGAAGAAGAAATATAGAGTCAATGGTGCAGAGATAAAAGCACACAGGCGAGACTGGTAGCCTTGTCCGCACGCTTTTATCTCTGCACCATTGGTGCTCTTTCCCTAACCTAACGCCTGGAACATGAAGCAGTTATAGTACACTGCGCGTTCCAGGTCGGCCAGGCGAATGTGTTCGTTGGGGGCATGCGCACCGCTGCCCCAGTAAGATACGTTGCCGGGCGCGGCGAGGCCGGGCAGTCCCACGTGGCGGCGTAGCGAACCCAGAAGCGGCAGCGTGCCACCAACAATAGGCGTAATGGAAACGGGTTTGCCAGCAAAGGCTTCCGCGACGGAGACGATGCGTTGCACAAAAGGATGATCAATCGGCGTCACCACTGGCTCGGCTGAGCCAAAGACGGTGATATGGATATCGCCGTATCCCTCGGCTTGCAGATGCGCTTGCAGTTTTGCCAGGATGTCCTGCGGGTCCTGATTGGGCACGAGGCGAAAGTCGATCTTGGCCATTGCCCGCGCCGGTAGCACTGTTTTGACGCCTGCGCCGGTGTAGCCGCTGAGCAATCCGGCAATATTGCACGTTGGCTGGAAAGCCTGGCGCTCGCGCAGTGCAGCCCCGCGTAGCCCATCCGCAAACTGGGTAATTCCATACATCTCCAGCTTCTGCGTGTCCTCGTCCTCCTGGGCTGCAATGGCGTCCAGTTGAGCTTGCGAAGGAGGCAGAACCGCATCATAGAAGCCGGGAATGCGCACGTGGCCATCGGGCGTCTTCAGGGTGGCTAGGGCCTGCACGAGCCGCCAGGCGGCGCTGGGCAGTACTGGCGCGTTCCCGGAATGCGCATCGACTGCTGTTCCCTGCACATCCAGCTGCACATAAAATAGCCCCTTTGTCCCCAGGGAGATCTTGGGGCGTCCCGTTTCGTCAAAGCCTGAGCCTTCCCACAATGCGCCGTCGGCCTTGAGGAGCGGGGCATATTTCGCAGCGATGGCCTCGAAGTGCGGGCTGCCAATCTCTTCCTCGCCCTCGATGATCCAGCGTAGCGTGATAGGCAATTCCCCGTGAGTTGCGCGTAGCGCGCGAATGGCAGCCAGGCGTGCGGCGATTTCCCCTTTGTTGTCAGACGTGCCGCGCGCGAAGAGCTTGCCGTCACGCACGGTTGGCTCGAAGGGGGGCGAGAGCCATAGATCAAGCGGTTCTGCGGGCTGAACGTCGTAGTGATTGTACAGGAGCAGAGTGTAGGGACTGTGCCCGCGCAATTCACCGTAGATGGCAGGTGGAGCGCCATCGGCATACAAGCGCTGCGTGCTGAAGCCTGCGTCGCTCAGAAGGGTCTCAACCATATCGGCCATTTCGGCAATGCCAATGTTTTGCGCGGCGATGCTTGGCTGACGACAGAGCTGCTCAAGTAGCTCCTGGGCTTCGCGTGGATGTTGTTCAAAATAAGTTGTTGGGAGATTGGGGATGTCTGGCATAACAAGCCTTTCTAGCTAAGGCAGAGCTTTCTGGGGCTTTCTTGCAGCTCTGCATACGATATCCCTGGCAATACATAGTGCCGTGATCTCTTTCATTATCGCACTCTATCAGATTCGCTACAAAAAGGCGAGAAATGCGCAAGGCAAAGTTCCCTGGCAAAGACGAGGACCCGGAAATGCTCATCTTGTAGAGGGCGTTCACGCGACTATAACTGTAGCAAACATGACCCTGGTACTACTACATTGACCATTGATAATCCAGGCAGGTATACTTGAGCCATCAACACTGAACAGTACCTATGTTGCTGGCGTGTTGAGGTCGAAGGAGCGTCTTAGAGACGTGTTTACCAGGATGGTCTACCGAAAGTTGAGAGTAGGACTCCAGTCCTGCGCAGACGGAGCAGAATTGGAGCACGATGATTAACCAGAGGTCGTTCACCCGGGGAACAAGTACACTAAAACAGCTTGGAATCTTCCAACCCCTTGCGGTTGTGTCTCTTTCACTCTGAGGTGTGATTGCGCGAGCACGAGTCGGTGATCGCACCTTCCACAGCTGACTTACCCTAACGAACACCCAGATTTCTCGGGTTCAACAGAACCGTTTTGTAGAAAGGTTTTTTCGTAGCAAATGAATATTCGTAAGAACGTCCAGTTTGCCGATCATACTCATGTCCGTATTGCCAACGTATGGCCGCGTATACGTCTGTCGCTGGCAGGCACCGGACTGGCGGGAGCGCTGCTCCTGGGTGGGTTGTTTGGAATCCCTAGCGCTCACGCTCAGACCGCTTCGACGCAGATGAGGACCACAGTGGTCTCGTATAGTGAGGCCAATGATTACGTGAGTATGGCTCGCCAGGCGGCGCTAAACGCCGGGATTGACCCGGATGCCTTTGTGCGCCAGATCCAGAAGGAGAGCGGGTTCAATCCTGATGCTGCTTCGCCGGCAGGTGCGGTGGGTATTGCACAGTTTATGCCGGGGACCGCAGCCAGCATGGGGGTGAATCCATACGATCCCGCTTCGGCCTTGAATGGAGCGGCGCGCATGATGGCCAGCGAGTCAGCGCAATTTGGCGGCGACTATGCCAAGGCACTGGCGGCTTACAACGCTGGTCCGGGCGCAGTGCAGAGCGCTGTGGCGCAGGGCGGCAGCAACTGGCTGGCCTATCTGCCCGGGGAAACCCAGAATTATGTCCATGCGATCATGGGCTAATTACTAAGAAGGCATACATCCATGCAAAAAGTGGCGTCCTTTGCGCGTGCAAAGGGCGCCACTTTCTCTGGTGCCTCTCGTTTATTTCCCATGTACAAGGACAATTTTCCCGATTATCTGATGGGCTTCCAGCTTGCGATGGGCTTCAGCGGCCTGTTCTACAGGCAGAATTTCGGAGATCAACGGCTGCACGGTCTTTTTGGCAACCAGGTTGAGTATGTGCTCCTCGTTTTCCGGCGTTGTGTGCATCAAGCCGCCTCCCAGCACATTGACGCGTTTTAAACGCCAGGACTGGGTATCAACGGTGGCTTTTTGCCCGCCCAGGTTGCCGATCAACACGACGCGTCCCTCCGGGGCACAGGCATCGATGCTCTCTTGCAGGGTCGCGCCCACCAGTTCCAGGACCAGGTGAACGCCATTGACGCTGCGTGCGGCCTCCCCGATACTCTGGCCTTTGTAATTGACGATCATATCGACCCCCAGGCGGCGCAGTGTGTCAGCCTTAGACTCGCTGCCGGTGGTGGCCAGGACCCAGGCCCCCGCCTGCTTGGCTAACTGAATAGCCATCGAGCCGACGCCGCTGGTACCGCCCCAGATCAGCACGCGTTCTCCTTCGCGTAGTTGCCCAATGTCAAATAATCCTGTCCAGGCGGTTGAAGCTGCCAGGCCAGCTGCCGCTGCCTGCTCAAAGCTCACTCCATCGGGAATGCGTACCAGATCCCGCGCAGGCGCTGCGATACGGCCAGCGTAGCCGCCGCCACCACGGGCGCCTGCCGCTCGCGTGGTCAGTACGCGCTCGCCCACCTGGAAGCCCTGGCTGTCTCGCATAACTACACCTGCCGCCTCCAACCCGGGCGTGAAGGGCAGAGATGGTACTGGCCGGCTGCCATTGCGCTGGAAGATATCCAGGCGGTTAACGGTGGTAGCCTTGACATCGATCAATACGTCTTCTGGACCCGGCATGGGATCTGGTACTTCGGCGACCTGCAAGACTTCAGGGTCGCCGCAGCGACTAAACTGTACTGCTTTCATGTGTTCTTTCCTGTTCATGTAGTTTATAGCGCAGTTGGTGTTTCTGTTGGTGTTTTCATTGTATGTTGCTCAGCAGAAGATTGCAACGTCGTCCGTTGCACGCAGTTTGCCAGCGCTATGGGTAGCATAACCGCGCTGCCAGATGTGTTATGATCAGAGCACATCTCCTATGAGAAAGGCAGCCGCAACATCATGAGTATTCTACCCGTTATCGTTGGTCATCAGGATACCCTGCTCAGCCTCTATTCGCCGGAACGGGGCCAGGGGCGCGACTTTTTTGTGCGCAGCAAGATTGGCCATCTCGATCTGCCGCGCGCTCAGGAGGGCGGCATCGCGGGCGGCTTCTTCGCCGTCTTTGTACCGCGAGATCCCTCCCTGCCGAGCAAAGACTTTGAGATGCTTCCCGCCGAAGTTGGCTATCGCGTGCGTATGGCCGAGCCGGTGGAGCATACCTACGCCATGCGCACCGCTATGGCTATGGTCGCACTGCTGTTTCGTCTGGAGGATCAAGCGCAGGGCCAGCTCAAGGTTGTGCAGAACGTTGGAGAGTTACAGTATTGCCTGCAAACGGGCGTGCATGCTGCTATCCTGCATTTCGAGGGCGCGGAAGCCATTGATCCCGATCTCAACGCGCTCGAAGTTTTCTATCGCGCCGGTCTGCGTTCGCTCGGTCCGGTCTGGAGCCGCCCCACGATCTTTGCTCACGGCGTTCCATTTGCCTATCCAGCTTCGCCCGACACCGGCCCCGGCCTGACCGATCATGGCAAGGAGCTAATCAAAGCCTGCAATCGCCTGGGGATCATGATCGATCTATCGCATCTCAACGAAAAGGGCTTCTGGGATGTGGCTGGTCTCTCCGAAGCGCCGCTGGTTGCCACTCATTCCAACGTTCACGCTCTTTGCCAGAGCACGCGCAACCTGACCGATAAGCAATTGGACGCCATCAAAGCATCTGGCGGCCTGGTCGGCGTCAACTTCGGCGTCAACGATCTGTGGGAGGACGCCAGACGCGACGCCAATATGCCGCTGGAGATACTGGTGCGCCACCTTGATTACCTGGTTGCGCGCCTGGGCATCGACGGCGTAGCTCTCGGCACCGATTTTGATGGCACAACCATTTCTACAGAGATTGGCGACGCCGCTGGCTTGCCAAAGCTTATCAATGCTCTGCGCGAGCATGGCTATGATGACGCGGCGCTAAACAAGATCGGCCACGAAAACTGGCTGCGTGTGCTCGCGAAAACCTGGAAGTGAATTCATCCCCAGCGTATTAGCCCCATCTCGTGCTTGCTGCCGAGGGCAGGGTGCGTGGGCAGAACGCGCACTCCATAGGCGATGCTGCCGCTCGTCTCCGGTTGCAGGCGCAGTTCGTAGCGGTAGGAGCCGTCCTGCTCCTGACGAATATACTGCATTGGCAGCGCGCGCGCGCCCGTGATATGCTCGTTCTTCTCTTCGCCGTACACCAGCTCAACATTCAGATCGTCTGGCGTAAGCCGAGGCACTTTGACCCAGGCGCGAACGTTGATCCCTTCGCCCAGACTGAGCTGCCCGTCGCGCTGGCCATCGACGTACAGTTCCAGGTCCGGCCACGCCTGCTGGATCTTGTCCTTCCAGGCCGCCAGGATACGTGCCTTCTCGTAATGCTTCAATTCTACTTGTTGTCCCTGCTGTATCTCTGGCACATAGAAACGCGTAGTATATTCTTTGAGCATACGTTGCATGCTGAAGGCCGGGGCGCAGGAGCGGATGGCCTCGCGCATCAGAGCGAGCCAGCGATGGGGCAGGCCGTCCTTGTCACGCTCAAAGTATGTGGGAATGATTTCGTTCTCCAGCAGCTCATAGAGGGAGGTGCTATCAGCCTCGTCCTGGGCGCTCTGGTCGTGGTATTCGCGCTCCTCGCCAATGGCCCATCCATTCCTCCCGTTGTAGCCCTCGGCCCACCAGCCGTCCAGAATACTGCAATTAGGCTGGCCATTGAGCGCGGCTTTCTGGCCGCTGGTGCCACTGGCCTCGTGTGGGCGGATGGGATTATTCAGCCACAAATCGGTGCCTGCAACCAGGTAACGGGCCATGTCGATGTCGTAGTCCTCCAGGAAAACCACCTTGCCCCGAAAGGCGTCGCTGCGTGAGAAACGATAGACCTGCTCGATCAGGGTTTTGCCGGGCTGGTCGGCCGGGTGCGCTTTGCCGGCAAAGATGATCTGCACCGGGTGCTGGGGATCGCTCAAGATTTTTTGTAGGCGTGGTAGGTCGCGAAAGATTAGCGTTGCTCGTTTATAGGTAGCGAAGCGCCGCGCGAAGCCGATCAGCAGTGCGTGAGGATCGAGCATTTTATCAAATTCGGCTATTTGCAGCGAGCCTTCGCCAATGCGTAAGTGGTGCCCGCGCAGGCGTTTACGTGCGTAGGCAATCAGTGCCTGCTTGAGCTGCATATGAACCTGCCAGAGCTCGGCATCCGGGATATCCTCTACTTTATCCCACATTTCCTGTTCATCTACGTGTTCTGCCCAATCCTCGCGCAGGTAGCGTTTAAAGAGCGCGTCCATTGAGGGCGCGACCCATGACGGGGAATGGATGCCGTTGGTAATCGAATCAATGGGCACCTCATCGATATCCACGCCAGGCCAGAGAAACTGCCACATGCGGCGCGAGACATCGCCGTGCAGCTCGCTCACGCCGTTGTGCTGGCCTGTCAGATGCAGCGCCAGAACGGTCATGCTGTAGGTTGGTCCCCAGCCGTGATCTTCGCGCGCGACGTTCAGGAATTGCTCGCGGTTCAGCCCTAGCTGGCCCCAGTAAGAGCTAAAATACTTGTCGATCAGATCATAGGAGAACGTATCGTTGCCGGCCGGAACGGGTGTGTGCGTGGTAAACAGCGAATTAGCTGCCACCGCCTCGCACGCCTCGCTAAAGCTCAAGCCTTTCGCCACCAGCTCGCGGCAGCGCTCCAGATTGAGGAAGGCCGCGTGCCCTTCGTTGAGGTGCCAGGCGGCCGGCTCGATTCCCAGCGCCCGCAGTGCTCGCACACCGCCGATGCCTAGCACGATCTCCTGTGAAATGCGCATATCCCGGTCTCCGCCATACAGGCGTGCTGCAAGCTCGCGGTCAGCCGGGGCATTGGGAGATACATCCGTGTCCATCAAGTACAGCGGAATGCGCCCCACTTGCAGCTTCCAGACCTTCGCGTGAATCTTGCGCCCCGGCAGATCCACGCTGATCATAACCTCGTCGCCATCTGGACCACAGGCCGGGACCGCTGGCGCTTCCGAAAAGAGCAGTTTATCGTAAAATGCTTCCTGCACTCCTTCGCGGGTAATGTGCTGGCGAAAGTATCCCTGCGGATAGAGAAAGCCTACACCCACAAAGGGCAAGCCGAGATCGCTGGCCTCTTTGCAGTGATCTCCTGAGAGAATGCCCAGGCCACCCGAATAAATCGGCAGGGCCTCGTGTAGCCCAAACTCTGCCGAGAAATACGCGATGGGGCGATCCATTAGTTCAGGATACGTGCGCGAAAACCAGGTTTCCTCCTGGCGGGGATGCATGTAGCGATCAAACGCCTCCAGCACCGCGTCGTAGCGCTCCAGATACGCGGCATCAGCGGCAGCCTTTTCCAGAAGCGCCGGCTCAATCTCGCTCAGCAAGCGCACCGGATTGTGCCCGGCGCTTTCCCATAACTCAGGGCTCAGATCGCTGTATAAGGCCCGCGCCTCCGGGTGCCAGCTCCACCACAGGTTATAGGCCAGTTCGTAGAGCCGACTGATACGTGCAGGCATAATTGGAAAGACCGTCATGCGGCCATAGACTTTCATTCTCTTTTTCCCTTTCAAAATATGTTAGCGTATATTCGCATGCCTGGATCGAAATCTAAATCTTCTGTCCCTTTGTTGTACAACGTCTGTGAGTATTTTACAACGCCCGGCTGGGGGCACATCTGCTATCCCCCGGACCGCGCTGGTCCGCGCTCTCTTACTGTGACCGATCACATCAATAATGCGCTGATCCAGTCATAAGACGCATATAAAATCATCTTATAACGAATCTACCTCTATGATATCCTTGACTTTTGGCGAGAATACGGCTATATTTGTTTGTGATCGGTCACATTTCATATATGAGATCGCCGCATGTGAATCCGCTAATACCAGGAATACCAGGAGCGTCAGGCGCAAAGAGGTGCCGGCCTCAAAAGGATTTGTTCTAACGAACCAATGGAGGGTTCACCCATGAAAGGTATTTTTACCAGACGTTCACCGATCCAGATTGGGATCATGCTCTTCGCTCTCCTCATCTTGAGCAGCATTACTTTCACCGTTGGCCAGGATACGGCGCAGGCCGCGGCAACCGGCGGCAGGACTTTCCCCACGTATGCCAGAACCGCCGATCCGACTGCCCTGCTAGGTAATGGTCTGGACCTCGGTCGCCAGGTTTTGCCACCAAACGATGGCTGGGCCTCTGCCGATGGCGGGACCACCGGTGGCTCAGCCGCCACCCCTGATCACGTTTACACGGTGACGAACCGCGAGCAGCTTGTGCAGGCGCTCGGCGGGGACAACACCGGGGCCGACGCGACTCCCAAAATCATCTATATCAAGGGCGTCATCAATGGCAACGAGGACGATCAGGGCAATCCACTGACCTGCGATGACTATATCACCGACGGTTACTCGCTGGCAGCATATCTGGCGGCCTACGACCCCTCGGTGTGGGGACGCAGTACAAAGCCGAGTGGGCCGCTGGAGGACGCTCGCCATGCCTCCGAAAATAATCAGGGCAAGCAGGTCAAGATCTACATTCCATCCAACACGACTATCGTTGGCCTGGGGGGAGCGCGCGTGCTGGGGGCTAACTTCATGGTCAGCAACGTCAATAATGTGATTATCCGCAACATTCAGTTCGAGAACGCCTTTGATTGCTTCCCTCAGTGGGACCCGACCGATGGGGCCACCGGCAACTGGAACTCGGCGTTTGACAACATTTCTATACTGAACAACGCGACGCACGTGTGGATCGATCACGATTCGTTCACCGATGGCAATCTGCTCGACAGCCAGGAGCCGCAGTATTTTGGCCGCGAGTACGAGCAGCATGATGGCGAACTCGATATCACCAAGGGCGCTGATTATGTGACGGTTTCGTGGAACCGCTTCACCAATCACGACAAGACGATGCTGATTGGCTCGACGGATAGCCCGACGTATGATGTGGGCAAGCTGCATATCACGCTGCATCACAATGATTTCGTAAATACTATCCAGCGCCTGCCGCGCGTGCGCTACGGCCAGGTACACGTCTATAACGATCTCTACGAGGAGTCATCGAATTCCGCGTTCCTCTACGCGCTTGGCGTTGGTGTGTCATCGCAGATCTATGCCCAGAATAATTACTACATTCTCCCCAGTGGCTTCTCTGCGGGCAATATTATCGGGTATTACGGAGGGACGGCTATTCATACCGAGGGTGATATTGTCAACGGCGTTCCTACCGATATTCTGGCGGCCTATAACACGGCCAATCCCTCCAATCCGCTCAGTGGCAGCGTTGACTGGACGCCGCAGTACCATCTGGCAATCGATCCCACGCAGCTTGTGCCGGATATTGTGCGGCTCTTTGCCGGAGCCAGCGCGACGATCACGGTGTCGCAAAACGGTCGTGGGGATTTCTCTTCGGTTCAGGCCGCGATTGATTCGATCCCGGCGAACAACGCGATGAACACGACGATCTTGCTGCAGCCTGGCACCTACCAGGAAGTAATCAATGTGCCCGCGAACAAGCCGTATATCACCATGATTGGTGACACCCTGAACCCACGAGATACGGTTATTGCCTACAACAACTGGTCAGGCACGCCCGCGCCCGGCGGTGGCACGCTTGGAACCTCTGGCAGCGCTACGGCGACGTTCAACGCCAACGACTTCGCGGCGTTCAATATCACGTTCGCCAATACGTTTGATCCGGCCTCGCAGCCGCAGACGAATCAACACCAGGCGGTTGCGGTGAAGACGGTGGGAGATCGCCTGATCTTTGGCAATGACCGTTTCCTGAGCAACCAGGACACGCTCTACGCCAATTCACCGAGCACGACAAGCGTCTCGCGGCAGTTGTACATCAATAGCTATATCGAGGGCAACGTCGATTTTATCTTCGGGCGTGGCACAGCGGTCTTTGATCACGATACGATCTTTATCAAGGAGAAGACCGGCGGTGGGCAAACGATGACTGCGGCCTCAACTCCGGCGGCGCAACAATACGGCTTTCTCTTTACCCACTGTGTAGTCGAGTCCGAGGCACCTGCTGGCAGCGTTTTCCTGGGCAGGCCGTGGCCCGCGACCCCGGATGCTCAGGCGCAGGTAACGATTCGCGACACCTGGCTGCCCGCTGCCATCTCCCAGGCGCCCTGGGAGAACTGGTCGAGTCCTCCCGTATCCTGGCAGTCCGCGCGTTTCGCAGAGTACCACAACAGCGGCCCCGGCGCAGGCGTGAATGCGAACCGTCCACAGCTCACCCCGGCCCAGGCGGCTCAACAAACGCCCTACTCCTACCTCGTTGGCCAGGACAACTGGACCCCTGACGGCTGGTTCTGATTCTCTGCTGTTCAAGAGGTACTGAGGCGCGTGCTCGCGAGAGGTGGGAAAGTATGTGAGAGAAGCGCGAAAGGCTTTTCTCACATACTTTCTCCTTCCGACGAGTATTGAAACAAGTCGCCCAAAATAGAGCGAAACGGGGCGTTTTCTAGCGTTCTCTTGCAAGTTTTCACTAAAGCCAGAAGAATTATTAAAGAGGATTGTTTTCCGGCAAGCACTCCGCTATACTAAGGCCATCTGGAAAGAGGGAAGCCTCCCAGAGAGGAGGGAAAGGTCAGGTCAAGGAGCGTGGCGGGACGAAAGTTTCTGAGAAGAGAGCCGGGGGATTCGGCTCTGCGCCGGTTCTCTGCGCTGGTTGGCATCGCGCTGATTGGCGTGGCTGTGCTCTGGTTTATCTGGCTGCTGGTGCGCCAGGTGAATACGGCGGTGCCGATGCCCGCGACGACGCTTCCGCTTCCGCATGTTCTGCCCCAAAGCTCGCCGACCGCTCAGGATAACCCGCTGGCCTCTGCCGGAATCACGCTCTCCTCACCAGGCGGCAGCCAGACACCACGGCTCACGCAGCAGCAGGCAATTTTGCTAGCGGATCAGATGCAGCCGGAGGTAGCAGCTCACGCGGGCAAGGTCGAGGCGTTGTACACCCTGTTCAGTTATCGGGGAAGTAACCCCGACGTTGCCAGTTTTCAGAACGACCCGGTCTGGCTGGTCCACTATTCAAACGTTTCTGAACCACCTGCTGCTACCTCCGCTGATCCCCATGCCTCAAGCACTCACCACGATTTCTATGTCTTTCTCGACGCCAATAGCGGGCGCGAGTTGCTCGCCATCTGGCTCTAGCTCGCTAATCATCGTGCATTTTAATCCAGCCATGACGAAGTGCGTGAACCACCGCCGCGGTGCGGTCATTTACCGATAATTTCTTTAGTATCGATGTAATGTGATTCTTCACGGTTTGATCGCTGATCTTCAAGGATTTCGCAATCTCCTTATTGCTGTTCCCACGAGCGATATAGTCCAGAATCTCTACCTCGCGGCTGGAGAGAGGCGAATAGAGGCCCCTTGTTGTGGTATCCTCATCATCGCCCACCAGTTCGCGAAACGACTTGAGTACGCGGCTCGCCACCTGGGGCTTTGAAAGAACATCGTCATTGATCAAGTATTCTCCCTGGCTCATTCGGCGCACTGCCTCAGTGAGCGCTTCCGGCGTGATGTCACGTGTATAATAGGCGGCTGCTCCCACCTTAATTGACTGAAATAAACGCTCCTCGTCCTCCACAGGAGTCAGGATCATAACGGCGACACGCGGGGCCAGATGACGCATCTGCCGGGCAATTTCCAGGGGATCTGCAACGCTCAAACTAGCGTCGATCAGCGCGACATCCGGGTTTCCCGTGCGCGCCAGTTCCAGAATTTCCCCGGTGTCGGTCGAAGTACCAATAATCGTGCAGCCCCCCATTTGCTCAAGCGTCGTGCATACTCCCACGCGAAACAGGGGTTGCTCGTCAACCACGATAACTCTGATAGTCTCCATAAGAAGAAGTCCTCGTAACAAAACAGGCGGGCGGCGCCGCCGGACTGCCTGTATTTCTACCACATAGCAATCGCTTCCCGAAGGGGAAAGAAAGGTTGGGCTAATGATAGATTGGATCATTATATATGACACGATCAGCTTTGCACAATCTAACAGTATTTTTAGCCTGTTTTGTGGACCGACCGGCGCGCGGAAGTGAGATCAGACATCCTCGCAAAAAAGCAAAGCGCACGATATATCCCATGCGCTTTGCTTCTCGTATGCGGAAGGAACGTATTGCGGGCCGGAAGAAGAACTACATTGGGTCCAGGCTGCGTAATGTTGTGTTAATAGCAGTCTTGAGCGTCTCAATCACCCCACGTCCAGTTACTGCGACCGATTCAAAGCTGGGAACGCGGTAGGGGTTAAGATACTGTTCAAGCACCGAAACGGGCAAAATGTCGTCTCTGAGATCGCGCTTATTCCACTGCATGACCAGAGGAAATTCGGCGACGTTTTTGCCCATACGCCGCAGTTGTTCCTGGAGTTCGTTCCAGCTATCCAGATTCTCTTTTAGCTTGCTAGCCTGTGAATCGGCTACAAAGACGACACAATCTGCATTGCGTAAAACCGCGATGCGGGTCTGTTGGTAGAGCACCTGACCGGGCACCGTGTAGAGTTGGAAGCGGATCTGGTATCCGTAGACTTTGCCCAGGTCCAGCGGCAGCAGATCGAAATACAGGGTGCGTTCCGTCTCCGTATCGATAGAGACCATTTTTCCTACGTCGGAGGGATTGACTGCCTTGTGGATATAATGCAGATTCGTTGTTTTGCCGCCGAGACCAATGCCGTAATACACGATTTTACACTGGATCTCACGCTTGAACCGATTAATGAAGGACATCGTTCTTGTTCTCCTACCCGCTTATCCGTGTGCGAAAGGCACGGATAGACGGACACGCCGTCCATTTCTTCTCGAAAAAAAGCAGTGACGCCCCGTCAGCAGCCGGAATCGTCACCTATGGTCGCTCTTGGTACGCAATAGTATAGCATAGCCGATTGTTTTGAGCAACAGTGGTACATGCTTGATGCTGGTTGCTCTACAGGGCCTTCTCGGCCATTGACGAACGCCCAGGAAACAGCTAAACTAGCAGCATCGTACAAGAGAAAACAGGCGAGACATACAGAGATGAGGTAGTTATAGAATGACGATAGATGCCCCCGTGGGTACGGATTTCGAGGTGGTAATAGGTCTTGAAGTTCACTCCCAATTGCTCACGCGCAGCAAAATGTTCTGCTCGTGCAGCACCGATTACGCGAATGCGGCCCCCAATACGCACGTGTGCCCGGTTTGCATGGGAATGCCGGGCGTTCTGCCGGTGATTAACAAGCAGGCGGTAGCATACACGATTATGACTGCCCTGGCGCTGAATTGCTCGATCCCGGAATACTCGAAGTTCGACCGCAAGAATTACCCCTATCCTGATCTGATGAAAGGCTACCAGATCTCGCAGTACGACGTTCCCCTCAGCAGGCATGGCTACCTGACGATTGAACACGATGGCCAGGAGAAGAAGATTGGTATTACGCGCGTGCATCTTGAAGAGGATACTGCTCGCCTGCTGCACCACGATGGCTATAGCCTGGTGGATGTCAACCGCGCCGGGACGCCGCTCATGGAAATTGTCAGTGAGCCGGATATGCGCAGCCCCGAGGAGGCGCGGCTGTATATGCAAAAGCTGCGCGAGATCCTGGTCTATCTGGGTGTTTCTTCCGGGCGCATGGAAGAGGGCAGCTTGCGCTGTGATGCCAATATCTCGGTGCGCCCACGTGGCCAGCAAACTCTGGGAGTAAAGACAGAGATCAAAAATATGAATAGCTTCCGGTCGGTGGAGCGTGCTCTGGCCTACGAAGCGCAGCGCCAGATCGCCTTGTTACAGGCCGGTCAGCAGATTCATCAAGAGACACGCGGCTGGGTTGAGACGCGGGGTGTGACCGTTTCGCAGCGCAGCAAAGAAGAGGCGAATGATTATCGCTACTTTCCCGAGCCGGATCTGCCACCGCTGGTGATCAGCCGCGCCTGGGTTGAGGATCTGCGCGCGCATCTGCCAGAATTGCCCGATGCGCGCCGCCGGCGCTATGCCAGCGAATATGGCCTTTCAAAGCAAGATGCTAACACGCTAACCGAGGATAAGGCACTGGGCGATTACTTTGAGCGCGTGGTGGCTGTTTCGCAGGTCGCGGATCGCAGGTCGCGTGCGAAAGCAGCCGGCATTCTGGTGCTCAACGATGTTGTGCGTTTACTCAGAGCCAGCAATATCGACGTACAGGATTGCCCGCTCTCTCCGGCTGCAGCCGCCAACCTGCTTGATTTGCTCGACCGAGACCGCATTACCGGCAAACAGGCAAAAGAAGTGGTAGAAGAGGCTTTTGCCTCTGGTAAGATGCCGGAAGAGATTGTCAAAGAGAAAGGCTTCGCACCGCCAATCGGCGACACGGCGGCGCTGGAGGCAATTATTGACGGGGTGATTGCCAGTAACGCCAAGATCGTTGCCGACTATCAGAGCGGCAAGGTCAATGCTGTCCAGGCCCTGATCGGCCAGGTTATGAAGCAGACTCGCGGCCAGGCAAGAGCGGATGTCGTGCGCGCGATGCTGCTGGCGAAGCTGGACGCTGGCAAGGTTTCTTCCTGACATTTCCAGGTTGGAAATGCCGTTTCTATGCAGAAAGGAAGGCGTGCAATGATGCATGCGGAAGGTCGTTCCCTGAATCCTTACCACATGGCGGTTCAACAGTTCGAGGCGGCTGCCGAGAAGTTGCATCTCTCCGAAGATATGCGGGAGATCCTGCGCAAGCCCAAGCGCGAGCTGGGGGTAAATTTTCCGGTTCGACTTGATAACGGGCGCATCAAGACCTTTACAGGGTATCGCGTCCAGCATAACGTAAACCGTGGCCCGGCCAAAGGTGGTATTCGTTATGGCCCGGATGTCACGCTGGACGAGGTTAAAGCGCTGGCAATGTGGATGACCTGGAAGTGCGCGGTGGTTGGTATCCCCTATGGCGGAGCGAAGGGCGGCGTGATTTGCGATCCCAAGAGTATGAGTCCGAGCGAACTGGAACGCCTGACACGTCGCTTTACCACAGAGATCTCGATTATTATTGGCCCACACAGCGATATTCCCGCGCCCGATGTCAACACCAATTCCCAGGTGATGGCCTGGATTATGGATACATACTCGATGCACGGTGGCTATTCGATCCCTGCCGTTGTCACCGGCAAGCCGCTCTCCATCGGCGGCAGCGAGGGGCGCAATGATGCGACCGCGACCGGAGTGCTCTTTGTCACCCGCCGCGCCGCTCAGCGCATCGGCATGTCCCTGAAAGGCGCGCGCGTGAGTATTCAGGGATATGGCAATGCTGGCGCGATTGCCGCCCGCCTTTTTTATAATGAGGGCTGTAAGATCGTCGCGGTGAGCGATACCCAGGGAGGCATCTACAATAGCTCTGGCCTGGACCCGGCTGTCATCCTGCGCCACAAACAGGAACGCGGTAGTGTAACGCAGTTTCCCCAGGCTGAAAAAATCGGGGTCCAGGATGTCCTGGAAGTTCCCTGCGATATTCTGGTTCCTGCCGCAACCGAAGGCGTAATTACCGCGGCGAACGCCGACCGTATTCAGGCTCGTATCATTTCTGAGGCGGCCAATGGGCCGACCACTCCCGGTGCGGACAAGATCCTTTTCGAGAAAGGTATCGTGCTTGTGCCCGATATCCTGGCCAATGCCGGCGGAGTGACCGTCAGTTACTTCGAGTGGGTGCAGGATCTGCAAAGTTTCTTCTGGGGCGTCGAGGAGATTACGCAGCGGCTAGAAATGATTATGAATCGGGCCTTTGACGCAGTGGTTGAGAAAGCTGATCAGTATTCCTGCGATCTGCGCCTGGCCGCGAATATGCTGGCTATCTCGCGGGTCGCCGAAGCCACGCAGGCACGCGGAATTTACCCGTAACCCTGTCCCTGTTCATATCCAAACCCATTCCGAAGAGGGAAGGTTCCCTGGATGGAGCAACGCCTCCTGCGAACTCCGCGGGGTTCGCAGGAGGCGTTGCTCCATCCAGCGTACAGGAAGCGCGAGAACGATCTTTTCCAGTTAGAAGCCGCGCCGCGACTCCCGTCTGGGCTTCTTAGCTGGCTGCCTCGTTTGCCGCCCAGGTTTGGCCTTCTTGCGCCCGCGCCGCCCCCAGTCTTCGTCCTCTTCCTCCTCTTCCTCCTCGTAAAAATCCTCTTCGTCCGCCTCTGGCTCCTCCTCTGGATAGGTTTCCTCGATGATCTCCTCTTCCTCCTCCGGTTCTATCTCCTCCATATCTTCGGTGAAATCGATATCGGGTAGTTCGGCATTCTCCGCCTGATCCTCCGGCTCAAATTCTTCCTCTTCCTCTTCTACCTCCGGTTCGATGACAGGGCTCGCATGCGTTTCTCTATAACCGTCAGTATTATTGCGTCCAACTTTACGGGCCGGAGCAGCCTCCGGCACTTCTGTTTCTTCTGCATCAGCCTCCCCAGGTTTGGGGCCGCCAATGACCCGTCGGCCGGCGGCAATATCCAGCCAGAACTGAGAGTAGTAATGTGGTCGTTCCGCGTCTTTCTCGCTGTCTTTCCTTGTCATAACTCCACCTTTTTCCATAGGACCATGCTCAGGCCCTGTACATCGCTACTATATCAGTCGTTGCAGTCTTGCCACAAGAAAGGCGTCTCTGCAAGCAATTACAAACAGGAGTGATACGTTGGTCGTATCATAGAAAGAAAGCAAATCCCTGTCAAGGCATGATAATAATCGTGTAAGCTGGCTTTCTGGGCCGATCTACGCTCTGTCAACTCCCTATGTGCATGAATTTTTACGTCGCGGTATTGGCATGTGTAGCAAACACTCTTATAATACACTCAAGACTTCCTTACTAACTGGTTGGAGGAAATCATTGACGAGAGTTCTGGATACTATTAATGGCCCTGAGCAACTGCGCTCCCTGACATACCCACAAATGAGGCAACTGGCCGAAGAGGTTCGGCATGAGATTATCGAAAAGGTCGCGGCTCATGGCGGGCATCTGGCTCCTAATCTTGGCGTTGTTGAGCTGACTATAGCGCTTCACTATGTTTTTGATACCCCTCACGACCTGCTGGTCTGGGATATTGGGCATCAAGCCTACGTCCATAAACTGCTAACCGGGAGACGCGAGCAATTTCATACGATTCGTCAGTTTGGCGGCCTTTCAGGCTATCTCAGGCGTGATGAGAGTCCTTATGACACCTTTGGCGCCAGCCACGCCAGCACCTCGATTTCTGCTGCACTGGGTATGGCGGTCGCGCGCGATTTACGGGGTGAGGATTTTAAGGTAGTAGCCATCATCGGGGATGGTGCTCTGACCGGTGGCATGGCCCTGGAGGCGATTAATAACGCCGGAAGCCTGAAGAAGAATCTGATAATCGTCCTGAATGATAACGACAAGTCGATTTCAGATAACGTTGGCGCCCTTCATCATTATCTGGGCAAGATTCGTCATATGGAAACCCTGCCCAGCTACCGTCGCCTGCGCGAGATGGCCAAAGAGTCGATTGAGCGCCTGCCGGTCGTTGGCGATAAGGCTCGCTCGGCCGCCGGGCGTGCCGAAATGAGCTTCAAAAACTTCGTGATGCACAGCAAAAGCGGCCAGATTTTTGAGGAACTGGGTATTAAGTTCTTTGGTCCTTTCGATGGGCACAATCTTCCTTTGATGGTTGATGTGTTTGAGAATATCAAGCGGATCGAAGGGCCGGTGATTGTGCAGATGGTGACGAAGAAAGGCAAAGGCTGGGAGGTTGCTGAGAAAGATGCCACCAAGTGGCACGGCCCTGGCGCTTTTGATTACGCCACTGGCACAATTAAGAAAAACGCCGATGATCCACCGACCTACACCGAAGTCTTTGCCAACGCGCTAATCCAGATCGCCGAAGAGGATCCTTCGGTCGTGGGAATTACCGCCGCTATGGCCGAGGGTACCGGCTTGTACAAGATGCATCAGCGTTTTCCTGAGCGCTATTTCGACGTAGGCATCGCCGAGCAGCACGGCGTCACCTTTGCCGCCGGCATGGCGACCATGGGCCTGAAGCCTGTGGCGGCGATTTACTCAACTTTCCTTCAGCGTGCCTTCGACCAGGTCTTTCACGATGTATGCATACAAAATCTGCATGTGGTCTTTGCCATGGATCGCGCCGGGGTGGTTGGTGAGGACGGTCCCACGCAGCACGGTCTCTTCGATATTGCGTATCTACGGATTTTACCCAACATGAAGCTCATGGCTCCCAAAGATGAGAATGAGCTGCGCCATATGCTCTATACCGCTATCTATATGGATGGGCCGGTTGCCCTGCGCTATCCGCGCGGCAAGGCGGTGGGCGTACAACTGGATAGCGAGATGCACAAGCTGGAAATTGGCAAGGCCGAGCTCCTCAGTCCTGCTACCCTGGAGCAGGCCGAACAGTATGATTGCGTGATCCTTGCCTATGGCTCGCCCGTTGGCCAGGCCGAAGAGGCGGCGCACGAATTGGCCGAGGAGGGCATTCGTGCTGCGGTGGTCAACGCGCGCTGGGCCAAGCCACTGGATGAGGAGTTGATTCTGCGCCTGGCGCAAGGCACACGCCGCATAGTCACTGTAGAAGACCATATGATCGCCGGCGGCTTCGGCAGCGCGGTGCTGGAACTGCTGGAATCGCGCGGCCTCAATCAGATCAATGTGCGCCTGATTGGCTTCCCGGACCGTCCGATTGAGCACGGCTCACCCTCGATCCTCAAAGAACTCTATGGCCTGACCTCCTCGCACATTAAAGATGTTGTGCGCGATCTGGTGCATAGCCCGGCTTATAAGCTGGCTCATTGAACAATCTGGCCGTCGCGCATATGAATAACACGGTTAGCAAGCTGGCCCACCTCAGGTGCATGCGTAACGACCACCAGCGTCTGGCCTATTGTGCGATTAAAGTGACAGAGCAGATCCATGACCTCTGCTGCCGCCTCGCTATCGAGGTTGCCAGTAGGCTCGTCGGCCCAGACGATTGCCGGGTCGTTGACCAGTGAACGCGCAATAGCGACGCGCTGGCGCTGCCCTCCAGAGAGTTCCGCCGGCCTGTGCCTCGCCCGGTCTGCCAGACCAACCTGCTCCAATAACTCCAGCGCACGCTTGCGGGCCTTCCGGGGCGGCACGCTGGAAACGAGCATGGGCAGCTCAACGTTCTCTACCGCGCTCAGCATGGGCAGGAGATTAAAATCCTGAAAAACAAAGCCCATATAGCGGGCGCGGTAGTTCGTGCGTTCATTATCGGTCAGGTCGCGCAGATTATCGCCCTGAATAAAGATCTCTCCGTCGTCAATGGTATCCAGACCGGCCAGGCAGTTGAGCAGGGTTGTTTTGCCGCATCCGCTTGGCCCCATAATTGCCACCATCTCGCCCTCCTCCACTGCCATATCGATCTCATGGAGCGCCTCAACGCGCAACTGGCCGCTACGATAAATTTTCTTCACGTGCCGTGCCTGGATGATGGGTTGTGTTTCTCGCATAATGACCTTTCCGAAGGCTGCATAGCGTTTGTATGAGATAGTATGCATCTTGCATGGGCATATTGTAACACTATGGTTCAGTCTTTGCCATAAGGAATTCCAGGTAGGCAGGGCGAAAGAAAAGCTATTGCCTTACCCCTGGGTCAGGAAAAGCGCCTCAGCCCGGTTGCGCGCATTGAGTTTCTCAAAAATATGCTGAATGTGTTTGTGAACTGTTGATTCGGCAATGGATAGCTCGCGGGCGATCTCGCGGTTACGTTGCCCCCGACGGATGAGGTTGAGTACTTCGCGTTCGCGTTCAGTTAAGGGAAGGTGGTGTTTGCCTCTCTTCTTTTTGGCGTGCGCTGCTTGGGAATCTGTCTCGCTGCCAGGAGTGGGCTGTGGTCGTGCAGCCTGACGAGTGCGTGCCGGCTTAAGCGTACGCAGAAAGGCCACGAGCCGCGCGGCCAGGGGAGCTGTTATATAGAGATCATCTTGCGCGGCCCGGCGGATGGCTGTGAGCAAACCTTGCTCGTCTATCTCTTTCGTAATATAGCCAATTGCCCCGCTTTGGAGCGCTTTCAGCATTTGCTCTTCCTCGCCGGATGCCGAAAGGATCACGACTCGTGAGCAAGGAGAAACGATCAGGATACGCTTCGTTGCCTGAAAGCTGTCGCAGGCCGACATAACCAGATTCATCAGTACCACATCGGGCTGCGCCTCAGTTGCGAACTGCACCGCTTCCTGCCCATCTCTGGCTTCCGCTACTACTTCCAGATCTGGCTCCCTTTCAATAAGTTCACGCACTGCTCGCCGGAAGAACAGATGATCATCTGCAATCATAATTTTTATTCCCATTGTTCATTCCTCTTCTTATATATGCAGCAAACAAACGAAATATTTGCACCCTTCACTTTCTACTGTACTCCCTTTTTCAAGAAGCGGGCACTATTTCTCATGAGGTTTTTGCTGAAGGGGAAGCAGACGAATCTTGCGCAGGAGACGCGGATAAACAGGAGCGTGAGGCAGCGGGGAGGGTGACGGCAGGTGGCTGGGTTCGATCATAGGCAGGCTCCAACGCGGCGTTGTGAGCAGATCGCAGGCAATCAATCGAATCTTGTAATATCGTATCCTCCGCCGCATCGCCTCTCTACTTTTCCCATCTGCCCGTTTTTTGCTTCTACCGATTATACGCGATTTTGGGAATGGGTATGAAGCGGAGTTTTTCAATTGCTCCCGGTTTCTGGTGGAAGGCGAGACGTTCCTCAAGTTGATGAATAGATGTTTAGTAGTTGCGCTGGTGTGAGGCCCTTTTCCCCGCTACGCTTTGAGCGGTGAACGGTCCTGGGGTAAGAGACGGAGGCTGGCGGTATCATCCCCCAGATACACCTGCCTCCATCTCCCCTCCAGGGAAATGAGATTAGTCTTTTTGCGTAAAGGAATACATGTATGTTGCGAACAGAATCGACCACAGACAAATCCAAAAAGATGCGTAAGCTTATCCCCCTGCTGAGCGGGGTGCTCGTCGTGGCTGTCCTGGCAGGTGCCCTGGCGTTTTCCATCGCGTTCAAAGATGGAGCACACGCGGCCACTCCTGCCTATACCCAGGCTCAGATCATTTCGATCATTAAGAGCGTTTTTGGGAATAATAACCTCGGCAATCAGGCTGTAAGTGTAGCGAGATGTGAGTCTAGCCTGAATCCGAATGCTGTCAATCCGTCCTCTGATGCAGAGGGCCTGTTCCAGATCATTCCCAGTACATGGCGCGCGTATGGGAGCGGGAATATTTTCAACCCGACCGACAATAGCAAGGCCGCGCTTAAGATCTACAGAGAGCAGGGCCATAATAGCTGGTCTCCGTGGGTGTGCAAACCGACGACCGGTGGTGGATGCCCGCCTGAGCTTGCAGAGGGAAGCAGTGGTTCATGGGTAGTCACTTTGCAAAGCAAGCTGGATACTCTCTATTCTAAGAAAGCCTTCCCCGATTCGCCGTATCATTTTACTTATCCTCTGGCGAAGGATGGGCAATTTGGACCTCAGACTCAGGCAGCGGTGAAGGATTTCCAGAAGAAGAAAGGGCTTTCGGTTGATGGCATCGTGGGCCCGCAAACCTGGCACGCTCTCGGTTACTGCTAAGAACGAGCCAGGGTTTGTTATGAACTTAGCACGAAGCCACATTTGGTCTTAGACAATTTGGCGACTTCCAGGCTCATGGAATGTGCCTGGGCCTTCTGGGTGGGCGCCTCACCAGTGTAGCCCGCGCATCGACGTGAGCCAGTTCCACTGTGGTTTCCGTGACTTTCTGGACCGTTTCGGCTAGCCTACCCACTTGCGCCCGATTCAGGTCATCAGCTGGGCTCATATACAGGACCAGCTGATGACCTGAAGTATAGTAATCCTGATCATCTCCACGCCGTGACCAATCTCAGCGACTTCCCCAGCCAGTACGCGTCCTCTATCTAACCTATAACCTGGAAGATGGCCCGCTTTCGAATACGGGAAGCATGAGTGCGGTAGAATTCTTCTTATCCGGTGGCGCACAGGGCTTTGCCGGGGGAAGAGCTTTCGTGGCGAAGATGCGATTTAGTATGCTGGCTCTGCTGCTCTGAGAGCTAGCATTTTCGGGACGGCTTTCTTTCGGCCTATCCCCCATGTGGTATACTCCAAAAAGGTGCTTTTTCTTTTTTCCGTGAGAGCGGATTCGTGTTACTAGTCCAAGGACGGGGCAGGATTATGCCGAAAGAGACAGAGACGTTTTCTTCTGAAGGGGGCGCCTCTCTTCATACCGTGATGATTGTGGAGGATGATGTGCATATAGGTGCTTTTCTGGTTGAAGCGATTACCGAAGAGACGCCGTATCACGCGCTGCTGGTGGGCAGCAGCGCTGAAGCCCTGGAGAGGCTCAAGAGCCTCAAGCCTAACTTACTGATCCTCGACTACCACCTCCCCGGCATCGATGGGCTGAGACTCTATGATAAGGTCCATGAGATACCCGAAATGCAAGAAATCCCCGCAATTATGATGAGCGCACGTTTGCCCCAACGCGAACTGCAAAAGCGCTCAATCGTTGGGATCAATAAGCCTTTTGATCTGGATGACTTCCTGCAAAAGGTGACAGAACTGTTGAAAGCTTGAGTGCAGGCAAGATACTATAATAGAAAGAAATCAGGTACATTTTTGAGAGAGGGAAGGAGTTTGTTGTAGATGGATACACTGAAACGCGAGATGCTCGCGGAGCGCGTGAGGAAAGTCAAGCCTTCAGGGATTCGCAAGTTTTTTGATATTATCAATACGATGCCGGACGTAATCTCACTGGGAGTTGGCGAGCCGGATTTTGTCACTCCTGAGCATATTCGCCAGGCCGGCATACGCTCGATAGAGCTAGGTCACACACGCTATACCTCAAATTATGGCATGCTCGAACTGCGCGAAGAGATCGCCAGCATGCTCAAACGTCGCTATGGTCTGACCTATGACCCAACCACTGAAATTCTAGTGACGGTGGGTGTCAGCGAGGGCGTGGACCTGGCGATGCGCACGCTGGTTGATCCAGGCGACGAGGTGATCTCGCCCGATCCAGGCTACGTGGCCTACGAGGCGGATATCGTTTTCGCGGGCGGGGTGCCCGTTCCCGTGCCTACCTACGCGAAGTATAATTTCGGCGTGCGTGCTGCGGAGATTGCCGCGGCCATTACCCCACGCACCAAACTCATTTTGATCGGCAATCCCAATAATCCAACCGGTGCAGTTGTGCCAAAGGTTGAACTGGAGGGGATCGCCCGGCTGGCACTTGAGCACGATCTGATTGTGGCTATCGACGAGGTCTATAGCCGCCTGGTCTACGAAGGCGAGCACGTGAGTATTGCGGCCCTGCCGGGAATGCGCGAGCGCACCGTCCTGCTTGATGGCTTCTCCAAAGCCTACGCCATGACTGGCTGGCGCGTCGGCTACGTGGCCGCACCTGCCTTGATTCTGGAAGCTATGCTCAAGGTTCATCAGTACGCCATCATGTGCGCCGGAACCGCACCGCAGGAAGCCGCGATTGAGGCCCTGCGCCACGGCGAAGAGGACGTTGAGCAGATGCATAACGACTACGCGCGCCGCCGCCGCATGTTTGTCGATGGTCTGAACCGCATTGGTCTTGCCTGCTGCGAACCGGGCGGGGCTTTCTATGCCTTCCCTTCTCTAGCCAGCACCGGCCTGGGCGACGAGGAGTTTGCCGAGAAGCTGCTTTTTGAGGAGCAGGTCGCCGTCGTGCCCGGCAGCTCGTTTGGTGCCGCTGGCCAGGGGTATGTGCGTTGCGCCTATTGCACAGCATATGATAAACTCGAAGAGGCTCTTGTGCGTATGGAGCGCTTTTTAAAGAACCATAGCTAGTATTGCGAGGCTTTTCCTATGACGCAAGGAGTGCAACAGCAAGCACAACCTGTGCTGGTTGGCACATCTCTTCCCCGCCGGGATGGCCCGGACAAAGTAACCGGGCGCGCGCGTTACGCGGGGGACCAGGCGGTGCCGGGCATGCTCTACGCGCGGCTGGTGGTGAGTCCATATGCCCACGCGCGCATCGTGAATATCGACCTATCGGCTGCTCTGGCCGTGCCTGGAGTGGTCGCCGCTTTTACCGCTGAAACGCTGGGAATGAGTGTAGTCGATCCGTTTTCTCGTTCGCAAACTCCGCTGGCCCGCTACGAAACCTTATGGCATGGGCAGCCCGTGGCCATTGTGGTAGGCCAGACGGAGGCCATCGCCGAGGACGGAGCCAGCGCGGTCGAGGTTGATTACGAGCCACTACCGGCCGTAATTGATCCTGAAGCCGCCATGCGTCCAGAATCGCCCCTGGCCCGCACGCATCTAGAAGCACCAGCGGCAGGAGAGCACGCTGGTTCCGATTTTTTCCGGGGAGGCCCACCGGTTGAAGATGAAGGGCTTTCGGCAAATGTCACTCCCTCGCGTCCTCTGAGGATGGGCGATATCGAGGCAGGGCTGCGCGAGGCCGAGGTGGTGATCGAGCGAAGTTATCGAACGCATCCTGTGCATCAGTCCTACATGGAGCCGCATTCGGTCGTCGTCGCTCCGAGCCACTCCGGCCAGCAGCTGACCATCTGGCCCAGCGCGCAGGGCCTGTTCGGCGTGCGCTCGGCGGTCGCCAGCGCACTGAATATGCCCCAGCGACAGATTCATGTCGAGCCTGTGCCAATTGGCGGAGGATTTGGCGGGAAAGAGACCCTGCTTGAGCCGCTGGCGGCCGCGGTGGCCCAGCGTCTGCGCAGGCCGATACGCTTAATCTATACGCGCCAGGAAGATCTGCTGGCCGGCAATCCTGCGCCCCAGATGATCATTACCCTCAAACTTGGTGCAAAGCGGGACGGCACGCTGACCGCGATCCAGGCCAGAATGATTCTTGACTCAGGGGCCTATCCCAACCCGCTCGCGGGCCTGAGTGGCTTCCACTTTGCGGGCATCTATCGCTGTCCAAATATCGATATTCGCTGCTATGTTGTCGCGACCAACAAGCCCGGCACCAGCGCCTATCGAGCCCCGGCTGGTCCACAGGCATACTTCGCCATTGAGTCTACAGTAGAGGATCTCTGTCAGGAGCTTGGCGTGGACTCCCTCAAGTTTCGCCAGATCAACGCTTTGAGAGAAGGCGATCCGAACCTGATGCGAAGCCGCTGGCCGCGCATCGGTCTATTGGAATGCCTTGAGCAGATCCAGCAGCATCCTCTCTGGGCCCAGCGCATGCAGGCCAGACAGGAAGTGCCTGAGGATCTCAAGGGCTGGAAGGTCGGCATCGGCATCGCTACCGGGGGCTGGCCGGGCGGCACAGAGCCAGCCGCAGCCCTCTGCCGGTTGGAGCAGGATGGCACGTTTACCGTCTCGGTTGGCAGCGTCGATGTCTCCGGCGTAGATACCTCGCTGACCTTAATCGCGGGTGAAGAACTGGGTCTGGAAGCTTCCGCGATCCACGTCGCGCACGATAACACCGACACTATGCCTTACAGTGGCATCTCCGCTGGCAGCAAGACGACCTATACAGTAGGCTCGGCTGTGCAGGCGGCGGCCCGCGATGCGCGTGACCAGATCCTCACCATCGCCGCCGATATGCTGGAGGCATCCGTTGAGGATATGGAGTTCCAGGATGGTAAGGCTATGGTCAGGGGCGTGCCTGAAAAGTATGTTACCTTGCAGCAGATAGCGGCGAATAGCATGAACTTTGGCGCTGCTTACGAACCGGTTCTTGGTCGTGGGCGCTCAGCCAATCGCTTTTCCTCGCCCATGTTCACCGTCCATCTGGCAAAAGTGGCTGTCGATCCCGAAACCGGCGATGTACGTATTCTTGACTATCTCGCGGCCCAGGATGTCGGCCGCGCCATTAACCCGGCAGAGGTTGAGGGCCAGATCCACGGCGGAGTGGTCCAGGGCATCGGCTGGGCGCTGTTTGAGGGAATGATTTACGACGAGAACGGCCAGTTGCTCACGCCAACGCTGATGGACTACGCGCTGCCACACAGCCAGGATGTGCCACCTATCACACCGATTCTGGTGGAAGTTCCGTCTACTCTCGGTCCGTTCGGAGCCAGAGGCGTAGGTGAGCCGCCTGTTGTCCCAGTGGCCGCGGCAATTGCCAATGCTATCAAGGACGCGACCGGCGCGCGCCTGACCCAGATCCCGATGACCCCCGAACGCGTACTGGCTGCTATGCAGGCAAAGGGATAAGAGGATCTTAAAAAGTTCTGGTAGTGCGAGACACGCGCTTCTCGTGTGTCTCGCACTACCAGAACTTTTTAAGAGAGGGCCTACATGAGAAGTTTCCAATCTATTTCCAATGTATTTCACATGCACTTGCCTTACCATTACTGATGGAAGGGAAAGAGTCCTGGCAAGCAAATACGGCAGCCTTTGTACGTAGTAACCTGCTAGGTACATGTTAATAGACGATCATAAACGCCGTGTGATCGGGAAGAGAGCAGTTAAGAAAGAAACAATGGAGATGAATACTTCTCAATACAATCAGTCGAACGACGATCCATACAAAAGAGCAAGGCCGCAGAATCAACCGTATGCCAGCGGTGCCCCGGGCGCGTACCCGAATCAGCCGCCCATGTCTGGCAGGACTCTCTGGCCGCAAGCAGCGTCGCAGAATCAGCCATATAGCCGTCAGTACAACGGGAATGCTCCTATTGCATACCCAAACCAATCGCAGGCCGCGCGCGAGATGCAGGGAGCATGGCCGCAGTACTCTCCGTATGGCTGGCAATACCACAACGGCGCTCCCATTGCATATCCGAACCAATTGCAGGCCGCGCGCAAGGCCCAGGGAACGCAACAGATCGGCGCTCAAGCAAAACCGGCGCGTATGCCAAAGGAACGGGCACAGGCCCTGGCGCGCCGTTTCAAGCGCGGGCTGGTTGTTCTGTCACTGGGAGCATTTGCCCTGTTTAGCGCGCTGGTTGCCTACCATCAGGCAGGTACGGCCAGCGCGACAACCGGCCAGAAATCATCTTCTTCAACATCGACTTCCACGTCTTCATCTCAAAATGATGGAGGCTTTTTCAGACAGCAGGGAGGCGGTAACTTTGGAACCGGCAGCTCTTCATCGTCCGGTGGATCAAGCACCTCTTCATCCATCGGCGGGTCAGGCAATTCCTCGCCAGGCGCGGTTAGCGGAACCGGCGTCTCCTGAGTATACGATTCCGGCCGGCATGCGCCGCGAGGAGTTCCGAGCCATGGGTACGACGATCTCTCTGCTCCTGCCTCAAGAGTGTGCGGAGCGAGGTTGCCAGATTGTGCGAGCGCTGTTCGACGAATGGGAACAAACCTTGAGCCGTTTCTTGCCGGAGAGCGAACTATCGCAGCTTAATCAGCGACCAGGGGAAGCAGTGCCGGTCAGCGATCTGCTCTATCGCGTGCTGGCTACGGCGCTGGAAGCCGCGCAGGCCACGAAAGGCGTCTACGACCCGGCGCTGCTGGATCAACTGGTCCGGCTCGGCTATGATCGCACATTCGATACTCTGCCGGAGTTCCAATTCGAGGCGATTATTCCTGGTGAGCCGGGAGGACGCTGGCGTGGCATCAAGGTCGATCCTGTCCGCCACAGCGTAACGTTACCTGTGGGAATCAAGCTCGACTTTGGAGGGATTGCGAAGGGAATGGCTGTTGATGCCGCTCTGAAAGCGTTGCGCCAGGAAGGAGTCGACACGGCCCTGGTCAACGCGGGAGGCGATCTGGCCGTGCTGGGATCCCCGTCAGGGATGGCATACTGGCTGGTAGCCGTGCCCGGCCGCGAACAGTTCTGGACTGTTCCATTGCGGCGGGGAGCCATAGCTACCTCCGGCATCGCCCGGCGGCACTGGTGGCAGGGATCAACGCTGCGCCATCATCTGCTGGACCCGCGCACCGGTCTGCCCGCTGCAAGCGATCTGTGGTCGGTTACAGTGGCGACAGATCGCTGCGAGCAGGCTGAAGTAGCCGCGAAGGTCGCGTTTATTCTCGGCTCGCGAGCCGGGGCCGGCTTTTTGCGCGCGCATTCTATTGGCGGCTTGTTGGTCCATCGAGATGGCTCGTGGGAAACGGTAGAGCCGTGGACCGCTCAATTTATGCAGGAAATAGAACATGATAAAAAGGGAAATAAAAGTATATGAATACCATCTGGGAAAATGTCACGTGGAATGTCGCACGGGCGGGCGGCTTTACCGCCTACATTCTGTTAACCCTGGCCGTGATCGCGGGCCTGGCACTCTCGACACAACTGCAATCGCCCAGTCGCTGGCCGCGATTCGTCAATAACGAACTGCATAACTTTTTAACTCTACTCGGCACCATCTTTCTCGGTGTCCATATTCTGGCGGTCTGGCTCGATCCGTTCACGCATTTTGGCTGGAACGAGCTGCTCATTCCGCTCGCGAGCCATTATCGCCCACAGTGGATGGCGCTGGGGATTGTGGCCCTGTACCTCGGCATAGCTATCGGCATCAGCACCCTGCTGCGCCCGCATATCGGGTATCGCTGGTGGAGGCGCCTGCACGTGCTCACCCTGGGCATCTTTGTCCTGGCAACGATTCACGGGCTTGGATCGGGAAGCGATACGCAAACCTGGTGGGCAATGAGCATGTACGTGGTGAGTAGTGTCACGGTCGGCCTGCTCCTCTGCCGGCGGCTCTTCTTCACGAAGAACAAGCGCAAGGAGACTTCCATGAGACCTGTACCCGCTGCTTCCAGACCACCTCTGGTGCCATCGGGCAATCCACGGGTGCCCAACAATAGCAGAGCTATGGTATCGGGAAGCAGGAGCCAGAACCGGATAAACGGAGAGCCCGGCCAGGGTGTGTACTTACCTCCTACGGGGCCGGGCTCTACACTTGCTACTACGAAGCGTCCTTTCGGTAGCTAATACCCTGCCGTTTGTTCAATCGCTTTCGCCATTACCTGATAGCCGGTAGTGGTCGCATGAATGGCGAGCGAGGTGATAGGGAAACTGCACATCCATGTGTATGTGCAAATATCGGGATTGGGCGTAGCTGCCCCCCCGAAGGGGTCGAATATATCGACCACGGTCGCGTAGCCACTGGCGTCCGCAGCCAGATGCTGGTTGAGAGTCTCCGCCAGCGCTACCGTATTCGGGCAGATGTTTGCGAATGGATCGTAATAATTCAGCAGGAAGAGGTCGCCGGTTACTTTGCCGTTGACCGTCATCGCGGCAACCAGCTGTGGCAGGATCGTATGCCTGATGTTGTTATCCATCGTAGCAAGGTCGTTGCTCAGATTTGAGCTGACCGCGCAGGTTGAAGTATTGAGGTCCCCAAGCAGGTCGTTGACCCCGATATCCAGCGTGACGGGACTAACCTGGCCGGCATGCGCCTGCAGATACTCAACTGCAGCTTGAAGTTGAGGTTCAATATACGGGTACTTTCTCAAGACTCCGCTGCACCCTCCATTGATCATGCTGCTGGAGGTCTCTCCAGGGCAGGCCATGTTGGCGTAATGGCTTACGCCGTGACTCTGGAGGTTGCTGTAGAAGTCATCCGTATATCCATGAGTAAAGTCCAGATCCGGCTGGAAACCAAAGGCCAGCGAATCTCCGAGCGCCAGGTAATACGCTTTGGGGCCGATTAGCGTGGCTGCCGGTGATCTGGGAGCTGCTGCTACTGATGGAACAAGCACAAAAGCCAGGCAGCAAGCCAGGACGAGCGGCGCGACAATGCGCGAAAAACGAGGTACATTCCTTTGTATCATGAATTCCATCCTCCAGGGGGGTATAGATTTCTCGGTTGTGGCGTACCAGGAAATCAGAAGGGAGGAAAACATACACACCCTATAAAGAAGTATAAATAGAAAAAAAGGAGTTTGCAAGAGTTTTGTATGGCAAAAATGAGTACCTATTTACAAAAGGTTCTCTATCATCCTGTTCTGTCTCACGGCATTTTACTTTTTGCTGCCTGGTATGGTACTCTTCTGTATAAGGCTTTGTTGTGAAGGTGGAGTGATTGAATAACGACACAAAGGTACCAGGACTATGGCAATAAAACATCCAAAAACGCAGGTTCGCCGCGCCGAGCTTTTGAAAGCCGCGCGCGAAGTTTTCGCTGAAAAAGGCTTTGAGGCAACCACTGTTTCGGAGATTGTCTCGCGCGCTGGCGTGGCACAGGGAACATTCTATCTCTACTTCCCCTCAAAGATTTCGGTGGCGAAGGCGCTGGCAGATGAGATGCGTGGTGAAATCGAGCAGGCTCTACGCGTCATTTTCGCCCAGGCGACTACTCCGGAGGAGATAATCGATCACAGCGTTGAGGCTGCGTTCCGCATTCTGGGTGAGTATAGCGATGTCCTGGCGCTCACTCATTCCGGCGTGCGCTGGCTGGGAGCAGAAAACGCCGATTCGTTCGTCCATGATCGCCCAACGGGTCCGCGAGACAACAGAAAAGAGCAGGCGCGGGCGGAGAAGACCAGCTCATCGTTCTTTACTCGCTATCACGGACTCATCGCGGAAGCTATCCGCAACGATCAGGCTACCGGCGCGGTCCCCGCGGAGATTGACCCTGATGTGACGGCGACCTTCATCGTTGGGATGATTTACTATGCTGCCGATCAATGTTACGTCTACCATATGGCCCCGCCTGAAGTGTATATCAGGGAAGCGGCGCACTTTATTCGCTGGGCGCTGGGCCTGCGCTGATCAGCGCGACATTTTCCCCTTTTTGTCCTCTTCTCTTGACAGTGGATGCATTTATCAGTATAGTTCTATGTAAGGGAAAACGACTGACCGTCAGTCATTTTTACAGCAGTATTTTTTCGCTTGGGAGAAATGCTCTGCCTCGTGGACAACGCTGTGCAGGAGGTAGAAGGAAAAAGGAGTTTCCCCATGAATATGCAAGGTGATTCTGAAGCTGGACGCGCAGCAGACGAGATCCCTGATGCTCAGGAGGAGATCAAGCCTGACGGGACTGCGGATGCCAGCACAGCAGAGGCAACGCCGGCCACCTCTGGTGCCCTCTATCCCCGGCGCCGGCGGCTCCCTAACTTGATCGGTCTGACGACACGCTTGCAGCGCATCAGGCTTATTCCGCAGATGTCAGGTGAGAGCGATACGCTTAAAGGGCCTGACGCGCCTACCGAACCGGTAACGCCTCTGGGCAAGCAACGATGGAAATGGCGGCGCAGGGCAAAAAAAGACCGGCTGGCGGACTGGCAGAACTGGTCGAAGTTTCGCCTCTGGCGAAATACGCGCCCGCTGTGGGGATCTATCTTAATGATCATCGCAGGGGCTATCATGCTCATAGGAGCTATCATTCTCTTACCCATGGCCTTTCTCGTCTCATCAATCTGGCCGGCTATCCTGGTGAGCGGTCTGCTGCTGGTCATGGGGGTAATCCAGCTCTTTTTGCCGACCTACGCTGTGATAACTGGCTCTATCGGCATCGTTCTCTCACTGGTCTCTTTACTGGTCGCGTCCTTCGGTGGGTGCGGCCTCGGTCTGCTGCTTGGCATTATCGGCAGCGCTCTCAGCATCGCCTGGCGTCCGGTCAAATCCTCCAGGCTGCTAAGGCAGGCCGGCACATCGTCAACTCACTAATGCCTTGCCGCTGAGAGAATCTCGTATTTCACCGCGTGTGATCCGCTGTTACGGATTACATAGATGTATGGATCGTATCACACCTGGTAAACAGCAAGGAGAAGCACAGTATGTCACCGACTTTAGACATGCCCATGATTGGGCAAACCAACCGCAATATTTTCTGGATAGTCCTCTTAGTCGCTTTGCTTGTTCTGACCGGCATGCTCGCTCTTGTCGAGCGCGGAGCCGTCGCGGTTGCGGCAGCCATTCCTGTGCCTTTTGTGGTAAAAGGTCAGACGCTCAATGGTAGTAATTTCCATCTTTATCCCGGCGTTTCGGGCGCCGACAACACCACGCCCGTTGGCGTCGTCCAGATGAACACGACGATTACTGACCTGACAATTATCAAGACCTTCAACGTTCCGGTTCTCGGCAACGTCAACCTGACCTTGACCGCCGGAGATAATGGTACGCCGGTGAGCATTTCTGGTCTGACCATCGATTCAACCGGGATGAACTTGAGCCAGGCTCAGTTCTCAGGGATGTCGATCAATGCCAGTGGCACAGGCGGCTTTGAGATTGGATCGAGCAGCGCAACCTTCACAAATGCGACGATCAATTCGCCGTATCTGCTGATCAATAGCATTACTTTGCCTGGCCTCTCGATCTCGCTCAGTCGTTAACCAGGGGCATCGTGGCAAAGAAGGAATACACGTTATGGACAGAAGCAAGCGATCAACTTATCGCTATAAAAAGCTCCTGGTGATCCTGGTAGCGGCCTTTTTGCTCTCGAATTTTGTCCTTATCTTCCCGGTCTTTGCCAGCAGCACACAGCAGCAGACGCAGGCGACAGGGGATTCAACCAGCATTTGTATTCCGATCCCCTTCATCCATCCCTGTCCGTCACCGACGCCCAGGCCCTGCGTACCGATTCCAATCATTCATCCTTGCCCGTCGCCAACGCCTGATCCAACCGAGGCGAGCACGCCAACACCCGGTCCAGGCCAGACAAACACGCCCGGCCCAGATCAGACCCAGACCGGCACGCCTGGTCCAGGAAACTCGGCGACTCCAACGCCCACACCCAGGCTGCCAGCGCTCGCAGCCGATGGCCCTTTCACGCTTACCGCAACGCAGATTGTCGGGACGAACGCGCATCTGAACTTATCAGATCTGGGCCATCCCGTTTTCAGTTTCTCTGCGGTCACTATCCAGGGTATGAAGCTGTCCTCGGCTTCCATGAGCTTAAGCGCCTCCGGTGCTGTCAATGGCACCGGCGTTCTCATCAAAACCTCTATCGGCG
>DATGKW010000121.1:0-40098 GCA_035294465.1 Ktedonobacteraceae bacterium
CGTTCCAGATCAAAACATCCAGAAACGGGCGGGCGTGAAAGGAGAATACCTGAATCATGCGTTATCGCGTCGCCATCGTCGGCACTGGCGGAATCGCCGGCATACATATCCAGGCCCTCAACGAGATGAAGGACCGCGTAGAGGTGGTCGCGGCTGTTGATATCGACCGTGCTAGAGGAGAAACATACAGCGCTACGCACGGTATTCCTCGCTTCTATACCGCTATTACCGAGATGCTGGAGACGGAGCAGCCGGACCTTGTGCATATTGCCACCCCGCCGAATGCACACTATCCCCTGAGCATCCAGTGTCTCAAGGCTGGCGCCTGGGTGCTGTGCGAGAAGCCCCTTTGTCTCTCGCTAGCTCAGCTCGATGAGATTGCCGAGCTTGAGCAGCAAACAGGGAAATATTGCAGCAGCGTGTTCCAGTGGCGTTTTGGGTCGGGCGCTCAGCATCTCAAGAGCCTGATCCGGCAGAACGCCCTGGGGCGTCCGCTGGTGGGCATCTGCCAGACCACCTGGTATCGCGATCAGGCCTACTATGAGGTTCCCTGGCGCGGAAAATGGGCTACGGAAGGAGGCGGACCCACAATGGGTCACGGCATACACGCGCTGGATCTTTTTCTGTGGCTACTTGGAGACTGGAGCGAGGTCAGCGCCATGATAGGCACCCTTGACCGCTCGATTGAGGTTGAAGATGTCTCACTGGCTACAGTGCGCTTCAGCACCGGGGCGTTAGGGAGTATCGTGAATAGCGTCCTTTCGCCACGCCAGGAGACCTATCTCCGCTTTGATTTCCAACGGGCGACGGTAGAACTCACAGGCTTATATAGTTATTCAAACAAAAACTGGCGATACAGCGCGCTGGAAGATGAAAAGGATATAACGGAACTGGCAAAGTGGCAGGATATACCGCACGACGTTTCAGCTTCTCACACGGCTCAACTGAGGTTCCTGCTGGATAGCATGGATCGGCACGAGCGCCCTCCCGCCAGTACCGTAGACGTGCGTCCCACCCTGGAGCTGATCACAGCGCTCTACAAGTCCGCTGCAACAGGTTCACTGGTGCGCAAAGGCTCTATCGGCCAGGATGATCCTTTCTATCGACACGTGGCGGGACGCCTGTCATAAGGATGAAAGAGCGATGAGAACGATTCAGCACATCGACGTTTTTCCCGTCCGCTTACCTGTAATCGACACATTCCTCTTCGCTTCAGGCAGTGCAGGCCGCGCCGGAGATGCCGCACCTTTTGTTTTCGTGAAACTGACCGACAGCGAGGGCGAGACGGGTTGGGGTGAAGGCCGGCCCATGCCACAGTGGGCGTATGAAACGGTGGAGACAGTCACAACCACCATTCGTGCCTACCTGGCACCCGCTATCCTCGGCCTGCCGGTGACTGACCGATGGGAATTACACCAGAGAATGCAAAGGGCCATCGGGCGTGGTCCCAGCACGGGTCAGCCGGTTGCCAAAGCTGCGCTCGATATGGCAGTACACGACCTCTGCGCGCGAGTCGCAGGATTGCCACTGCGTTGCTTCCTGGGCGGAAGCAACGCACGCAACACCATCAATCTCAGCTATACACTCACCGCACACGAGATGGAAACAGCCCGTCAGGAGGTATCCCGCGCCAGGGAAAAGGGATTTCGTCACTTCAACTTTAAGGCAGCGGTGAGTCCAGAAACAGACGTTGCCTTAGCGCAGGCAGTGCGGCAGGCAGCCGGGTCGGCAGCCTTTATCTGGGCAGATGCTAATCAGGGCTTTCAACTACACGAAGCGCGAACTGTAGCGCGAGGCTTTGCCGAGGCCGGAGTGAATGTGCTGGAGCAGCCGCTTCCCGCCGATCAGCTTCAGCTTATGCGGCAACTACGTGCTTCGTGTTCCGTGCCACTTGCTGTGGATGAAGCCAGCGTCAGCCCGGCTGATTTTTTTCACTACGCTGCCGAGAGCCTGGTAGATTATCTTGTCATCAAGCTCACGCGCAGCGGAGGAATCTGGCCCACGTTGCAGCAAATAGGCGCGGCTTCCTCTGCCGGCCTACCATTGCTTGTCAGCGGCCTGACCGATAGCTTGCTGACAAAACTCGCGGTCTGCCAGGTGGCCGCCGCCTTTGGCTACGAGGGGCCGGCGGCGTTGAATGGCAGTCAGTTCGTCGATGAAACAGCGCTCTATCCAGAGAAATCGGTGGTAGAATTTGATGGCGCGGTCCACCTTGGGGATCAGCCAGGCATTGGCGTTCAACCAGACCAGCAGGCGCTGGAGAAATATCTAATAAAGGATTTGTAAATATGAACATGACGCTTACGCACAGACTCCACGATTTTCTTGAGCTTGAGTATCATGGACAAACGTTGTTCCGCTACGTGTACGAACCCGATGTGCCGCCACGCGAGTCTCCCAGCCCCTATTTCCATCCTCTTAAGACACTGGCGGGCAACGAAGTAACGCTGTTTCGTCCGCATGATCATCTCTGGCATACCGGCCTCTCGATGACCGAAGCCAATCTCTCAGGAGAAAATTTCTGGGGTGGGGCAACATATGTACGAGAAAAAGGTTACGTCCAGCTTGACAACAACGGGCGCATTCAGCACACTGCCTGGCAGGAGATAACCTGCTCCGACAATGTCCGCTGTACCGAGCGCCTGCAATGGATTACCCATGCCGGCGAGACGTGGATCGATGAAGAGAGGCAGATCACTGTCAACGAAATCGACCCGGCTGGCACATATTGGAGCCTGGATCTGGCCTTTCGCCTGAAAAATGTCGCGCAACGCCCCCTGATCTTTGGCTCACCCACAACGGCGGGCCGGCCGCTGGCCGGCTATGGCAGCCTGTTCTGGCGCGGGCCGCGCTCCTTCCTTCATGGCCAGATCCTCGCCGCCGGGGAATTGGAAGGGCCTGAGATCATGGGACAGGCATCACCCTGGCTGGCCTTTATTGGAAAGCACGATGGCAACGGTGAGCAATCGACGCTGCTCTTCATCGACCAACCCGGCAACCCGCGCTTTCCAAACAAATGGTTTGTGCGCAATGATCCCTACGCATGCGTCAGCTACTCCTTCATGTTCGACGAGACCTATACCCTCCTGCCGAACGAAACCTTAGCCCTGGCCTATCGCGTTGTGCTAGGCTGCGGCGCATGGTCGCGCGCCAAAATTGAAGAGTACCTGGGAGCTGAGCACTCCAGGAGCTAAAGCAAGACATACCTGAGTGTTTCTGACGCAAAACGTTGTTCCACTATTTGCGCCAGAAACACTCATATGCTCCTCTAGCTACTCCTCCGCACCGTACCCTCGCTCTGGTGGCACGATTTGATACGTTACCAGAGCGCGTGGGCCTACTGTGGTGCTGAATCCTCCATCTTTAATGACGATGGGCACTTGCGGAGCGGTATCGTTGTTAGCATCCGTCACATACGGTACAGCTACCGATCCCCAGGCGACACGCAAGCCGCGCAGTGAGAAGCTGACCGGCGTAGCGGTAGTTGCGGTGTTTAAGGCCACAATCACCAGCGAGCCATCTCTATTACGGAAAGCCGTCACTTCCAGCCCGCTATTGCTGCTGCTAGCGCCGAGGCGAACCGCGCCAGGGCGAATAAAACGGCTGTAGTTCACGAAGGCATAGTAGCGTTTCGAGGTCGTCAAGGTATTTGCAGTCTGATCGTAATGAATCAGCCCGCTATTGGTATCCGAAGTATTGACACCCCACCAGTGGAGGAAGGCACTCAGATTGGCCGAGGTCAGACCAGTATAGATATTCTGGGCCCAGGTGAAACCGGCGGCCGCGGTGCCATCATCCCAGGCGGGATCAAACGTGTCAAAATTGGCCCATTCCGTTTGCCAGACGTGCTTGTTACCGGCAGATAGCGGGAACGTAGGTGCTTCGGTATAGCCATGGCTGGAAATGATGCCCACATAGAACCTGGCCAGCGGATCACTCATGATTGCGCTGGTATAAGCGGGAGCCAGATCCCAGCCCTCCGCATCGCAGCAGACAATGCGCGTAGATAACCTGTCGGCCTTCAACGTCGGTCCCAGTACTTTAATGAAATCAACCGCCTGTTCTGGATTGATAACCATGCTGGAATAGCTGGTCGTCAGATTCGGCTCATTGACAAAGCCAACTCCCGCAATCCTGATACCCTCGCTGGCATAGTCCTTGATATACTGCGCCAGGTAGTTAGCATAGGCTTGCCGCCAATCGCCACTGCTGCACGTTGCTCCGGGAACTCCACAGAGTGTGCCGCCATTGGCCTGATCGCCGTTGGTCTTCATAAAGCCTGGCGCACTCCAGGCATCTGCATAGATCTGGGCACCATAGAATTGAGCCTGCTGTGAGAGCCAGACCTGGCCAGTATCATAACCATCCCATACATACTGTGGAGGCGCGGTCGGACTTCCAGGGCTGTCAGGCTCTATACTGTTCGCATCCGAGGAGATAATGTTACGTAAGATGGTAAAGCCTGCTCCGGTCACAGGATTGAAGAGCAGATCGATCATTTGCTGGCGGAGAGCGGGCGGCGCGTTATACATGGAGTTGGCGCGCCCAAACGCCTCCGAAAAGCCAAACCCATCAATGGTTTGATACCTCAGCAGGCCATTGATAGTCGCCACAGTTGTATCAGAAGACATGGCGTGCGCGGTGCTTGCAGGAATCAAGCAGCCATAGGCAAGGATCACGAGAAGGCAGACCACTAGAAGCCGCCACCTCCCTCCGCCGGAAAGAGATTTCACTTCGCTTCTACTACTGTGGAACATCCTTGTTTTCCTTTCTCTCTGTAAACAAAGCATCAGCTGGAAGCGCATCGCCTCCACCTGATACGTACACTGGATATCATGTCGTCATAATCTCATCCTGTGTTCCTGCACACTGACTGATTGGTAAGAGAATACCTCCTTTCCAGTTGATTACAGATCGCATTTGTAGAAAATTATCGTATGCAAGCGCTTGCTTCACTTTTACAAGGTATAACACGCAAATTTTTGCTTGTCAATCCTCATCCGATTTTTCTCCTCACTCAAAGCTCAGGTATCACCACTTGACAGCAACGAAAAAGATATGGTATGTATTAGGAAAGGATTATGCAAGCGCTTGCATATCCAGGACAAACGAGGAGCAACGACTTGAACCGGAAAACAGGCAATAGCAAGGGTGGGCTTGCGCGAGATATCACTATTTTCGACGTCGCCGACGAGGCTGGCGTGTCTTACTCAACTGTATCACGTGTCGTCAACAATAAAAGCAATGTGCATCCAGAGACGCGCGAGCGTGTCTTGCGCACGATGGCACAGCTTGGCTACGTAGGCAATGTTCCCGCTCGCAGCCTGGCTGGAGGATCTTCGCATGTCGTCGGCCTGCTAGTTGACCATCTCAACACCAGCTATATGGGTGAAATCATTCGCGGGATCGACGAAGTACTGGATGCCAATAACTATAATTTGATGTTGTACACGACACACCGGCGAAAAACGAAAGAGTCGGCCTATGTGACCAAGCTGACGCGCAACTTCGCCGATGGATTGCTCCTCATTCTGCCCCGCAACGAAAAGGCGTATCTGGAAACCCTGCACCAGCGCCGGTTCCCGCATGTCCTGGTTGATTATCAGGGCTACAATCAACAGGTTCCTTCTGTGATTACGACGAACAGGAAGGGGGCATACGACGCAACAACTTATCTTATCAAAATCGGGCATAGCCGGATCGGCTTCATCACCGGCACAATGGAATTTGGGTGCGCGCAAGAGCGTCTGGCCGGCTACAAGGACGCGCTCAAAGATCACAGCCTGCCATTTGATCCAGAGCTGGTGCGCGAAGGTGATTTCTTACAACCGCAGGGGTACCACTGCGCGCAGCAACTCCTGAGCCTTCCTACTCCGCCCACAGCTCTCTTTGTCTCGAATGACGTCATGGCTTTTGGAGCGATGGAGGCAGCACGCGAGCGCGGCCTGCACCTGCCTATGGATCTCTCGATTATCGGCTTCGATGACATTCCACAGGCAGCGCATGTCCATCCTACTCTCTCTACTGTACGCCAGCCATTGGAAGAGATGGGACGTAGTGCAGCCAGGCTGCTCTTGAAATACATCGCGAATCCTCTGGCTGAAGTAGAGCGCATTGAGCTGCCGACCGAGCTTATTATCCGCGAGTCATGTCAGGTTCCGCGCACCCCCCCTTCCAGGTAATGCGAAAGGAGGTGTTTTGGCGGGCCATTTCGTCCTGGTGGGCAGTTTTGTCCTATTCGTCCTGTCATGTGGTCATTTTGTCATGCATGATGTCCTCGTACTGTGGAAAGGTAATGTATCGTGGCTGTTCAACTCACCGAGAGGGGACTCTCTATCTCAGGACAGGAGGTTCCGGTCTATTCTGGCGCCATTCACTACTGGCGCCTGGAAAGGGAGCTGTGGCCTCAAATCCTGGACCGTGTGCAAGAACTAGGGTTTGGCATGATCGAAACCTATATCCCCTGGTCTGTTCATGAGATCGAGCCGGGTTCTTTCGATTGGGGAACGATTGATTCCCGCAAAGACGTGGAGGCATTCATGCGTCTGTGCGAGGAACGCGGCATCTGGCTGCTGGTACGTCCAGGACCGCTGATCAACGCGGAGCTCACGTGGTTTGGTTTCCCGGAATGGGTATTGCTCGATCCAGCAGTGCAGGCACGGACAGCCGTAGGGAGCCTTCACCTCGACGCGGCCTGGGGATTGCATCCGCCACATCAGTTCCCCGTGCCATCGTATGCCAGCGAGACCTTTTACGCATATGTCGAACAGTGGTTTGCAGCGGTCTGCCCAATCATCGTGCGTCACCTCGCCCCCACCGGTTGCATTGTGGGAGTGCAAAGCGACAACGAGACATGCTACCTTTTTCACGACCGCGCCTACGCCACCGACTACAGCGACGCCTCACTCGCCCTCTATCGGGCCTTTTTAAAGGAGCGCTACTCATCTATCGACGCGCTTAACGCGGCCTATCAGAGTACGTATCATCTCTTTGAAGCCGTCGAGCCACCGCGCGATTGCCAGGTTCGGCAGCGGGCAGATATGGCCTGGCACGTGGACTGGGTAATGTACAAAGAATACCAGATTCGCTGGAGCATAGCGCGGATCGCGCGGATGCTGCGCGCGCACGGCATTCAAGGCGTACCGATCTTTCATGATGTCGCCTTCCAGTTCCGCACGCCGCTCGACGTTGCAAACCTGGAAAGAGAGCCTGATATTGACTGGGTGGGCATGAATCTCTATCGGAACAAGGAAAGCCACCGTGCAACGACCCAGTATATTCGTTACCTGGTTGGCACGACGCAATTGCCCTTTGTGCCAGAGTTTGGCAGCGGCATTTGGAGCCATCACGGGCTTACCCCCACGCCCGCTGAGCAAGAATTTATTACGCTGCTGGCACTCATGTATGGACTGAAGGCGCTCAATTTCTATATGCTGGTTGAGCGCGAGCGCTGGCAGGGCAGCCCAATTACCAGGCACGGGGCATTCCGGTCTGAATATGCAGCTTTCTATAAATGTTTGCTTGCGTTCGCACAGCAATATCAGCTGTGGTCGATGCGCCGCTCGCCGGAAGTGCTCGTCCTTTTAAATTTTGATCTGGGGCGCTACGCAGCACTGGCTTCCACGCTGCACTTTGCCCATGCTGATCTCTATGGCTTTCCCAGAGAACTTTTTACCGTTGATCTTGATCTCGGCTTCCAATGGGACGTCGCACGCGAAGCCGATGATCGCCGTTATGACAACTGGCTGGGAACGGTGATCAGCACTCTGGACTCGCGCCATCAAGATTATGATCTTTCCGATACCCACATGGACCCGGCGCGCCTGCGCCGTTATCCCCTCGTTTTTGTACCAACAGTTGACTTTATGAGCAAAGACGACCAGGCCAATTTACTTGCATATGCTGAACAAGGAGGGCAACTTATTCTCGGCCCTGGAATTCCCTATCTTGATCCTGCCCTGCAACCTTGTGAGGTTTTGAAAAAGTTTATCGAAGCGCCCGGCAAAACGGAGGTTGGCCTGGGAAGCATCTGGTGGGTAAGCCAGCAAGAGGTACCAGCGACAGTAGATGCACTGGTACAGCCCGGCGAATACCAATGCGATGATCCACAGATCCAATTGACCTTACACAAAAATAAAGAGCACAGGTTACTCTTTGTCGCCAATCCTGGCGAGCTCCAACGAGAAACAGTGATACGCTTCCCAGGCAAACGCCGCTTGAGAAAGGTGTGGAAAGAGGAGTGTAACCGCTCAGGAGAAGGAACTATTGCTTTGCAACTGGAACCCTACACGGTGCAGATCTGGGAGGTGTTGCATGATTGACCCACAGTGGCAAGTTGTGGACCTGGACCCGGCAACCTGGCGTCAGATAGGTCGCTTCTTTGATCCTGGGCAGTATATTCGCGCCGCTCAACCGGGTGAGCACGGCCTTTTCGTCTTGCACGAGCGCGGCGTGGTTCTGCGCGTCGTGGACTCAGAAACCGGCGTACGAGACGACCTTGCGCTTGGACGGATCGAGGACCCGCGAGAATGCGCTCGACACCTGTACGCGCGCGGCGAGTGGCAGCGTGTGCATGTAATCGATAAAGTACACCTTGCCCTGGTAGCGCGAGCGGTTCAATACGGACCTCAACGTGAACGCACGCTTGACCAATATTATCATCGGGTCTATCAGTTGCTCTGGGATGATCCGCTCGGATATGTCTGCCTTCCTGCGCATCCGGGGCACTGGCACGGCTGGACGTATCACTACCTCAAAGACCTTGTAAACAGCCTGCCATTCTCGCCAGCGAGTCTGGCTCTAGGCGTTTTCGCGGAGAAGCAGTGGCTCATCGGGCTGATTCTCGTCTGCGAAAGCGGCCGGATACGCAAGGTCACGACCTTCGAGGCGCTGGACATGCAGAACGCCACAGCCGGGCTTTCTAAAGAGACCCTCGCGGTATTGTGGCAAGGTCTCGCAGAAACGATTGCACCACCGGCCGGGCTGCTGCTCTGTTCACAAGAAGTTTTTGAAGCCTGGATACATCAGGAAGAGAAAATGCAGGTGCTCCTCGCTGCGCGCCAGAGCAAGCAGGCATACTGGTGCTGGCTCGCAGACCCGGAGCTATAGATAGATCGGTTGACAATACATCCAAAGAGGATTCTTGACGGCAGGACGGTACTAGTAGTTAACCAATGATCGTCTCCTATGACACAGCCCACCCACTGTATGGATGGGCAGAAAGGAAGACAAGGAGTGAGAATTCAAAGAAAGAATTCCCTGCAAACGGCCAGCCGCATTGCCAGGTTACTGACAGCCTCGGTGATGGCTGCGCTCGCCCTTTTACTGATGTCGTCGCAGTTCGCGTTTGCCGGTAGTACCAGCGCCAATCGCGCCAGCGACGACCACGATGTCACCCTGCGTCAGCTAGCTGCCAGGCTGGGCATTCACGTGGGCAGCGCTGTCAACGACTCAGCGCTCAACTCTGACGCTGAATATGCACAGATTCTTGGGCAGCAGTTCTCCGCGATTACGCCGGAGAACGAGATGAAGTGGGCTTCCGTAGAACCTCAGCAGGGAGTCTACACCTGGGGGCCGGCTGACGATGAGGTACGGTTTGCGGAGGAGCACCATATGCTCGTTCGCGGTCACAATCTCGTCTGGAATAGCCAGCTGCCTAACTGGCTGACCAGTGGTTCTTTCACCAACGCGCAGCTTGCGGAGATCCTCAAACAACATATCTTTACAGAGGTCGGGCATTTCCGCGGCAAAATCTGGCAGTGGGATGTAGTCAACGAGCCGCTGAATTCGGATGGTACACTGGTCTCTGATATCTGGGAGCAAGCGCTCGGCCCCAATTACATCGCCGACGCGTTGAGATGGGCACACGAGGCCGATCCCCACGCCAAGTTGTTCATCAACGACTATAACATCGAAGGAGAAAACGCGAAGAGCGACGGCATGTACGCGCTGGTGAAAAGCCTCCTGGCGCAGCACGTGCCACTTGACGGTGTTGGCTTCGAGACGCATCTTGGGCTACAGTATGGCCTGCCATCGATGCAAGCCAATCTCCAGCGCTTTGCGGATCTTGGGCTCGATGTCGATATCACAGAGATGGACGTTCGCATGATTCTGCCTGCCACGCCAGCTCTCTTGGCCGAGCAGGCGAGCTGGTACGCTCAGGTGCTGCAGGACTGCATTGCAGTGCGCCGGTGCGTTGACTTCACCGTCTGGGAATACACGGATAAATATTCCTGGGTACCCGGCTTCTTCACAGGTCAGGGTGCAGCCGATATCTATGACGAGAATCTTGATCCCAAGCCCGCTTACTACGCGCTGATTAACGCGCTGGAACATCCTGTATCTTATCAATATCATGGATGTGGTGGAGGTAGGAACGGTTTTTAGTACGTTCTTTGCCTATCTCCAGCCGTCAAGATCCGCTTGAAAAACGAATATTCACGTGGCGGAATCACGCCGAATTGTAGTGTGTTGCGAGGAAAAAAGGCGCGGAATTGCGCCTTTTTTCCTGTTCTATACTTCCTGCAATTCAATAGGCTGCCAGCTACTCGTATCGTATTCAGGATAGGCAATATCCCAGAGGCGCCCAGGCTCCTCGCGTGTCTCCCAACGCTTGAGAGCATCCAGCAAGACACGGCGCTGGACATCCTTCTGGAAAGGCCCGCCAAGCGAGTGGCCCAGGCGAAAGTGATGAGGGGCGATAATACGCGGTGGTCCGGCCTGCATCGACTGTTCTGGCGCTACTGTAATCATGACGGTAGGAATACCGGCCATTTCGACTTCACGCTGAATAATGACCGCCACTCTATGGCAGAGAGGGCAGCCAGCAGTTAGAATCACTCCATCGGCTTGCGAGCGCAGAATGACCCTGGCTATCTCAGGAGCCGCACGTTCATAGAGATCACGAAAATTCTGGGTGTAGCCCATAAAGCCCAGGTGCTTATCACTTACGCCCGCGATGATCCCCTCAGACGCCAGTTCACGCAGGCGCTCGATGGGAAAAACACAATTGATGTCCCGGTCGGCATCACGATGATCGTAATGGTCATGAGTAATCAGCAACTGTGAGATCTCTACGTCGCCGGGAATAAGGCGCCAGCTATTATCCCCCTCGACGTCGAAAGGTTCCTGGTCGCGTAAGTGAACGCCGCCGGTAGTGATGAGAGAGAAGACACTTTCCTTGACCTCGCGTGTGCGAGGCGTATATGGAATACACCGCTTCGACATTGTCATACGTTTTTATCCCTTCCTGGTTCTTTCATCTCCATTGAATAAGATATATTGCTCTGCACATCGCCGTGTGCTGCTACGCATCGCGAAGGGAGGGTATCGGAGAATCCTATCGATGTTCATAGCCGTTAAAATGTAGTCACCTCTGATAGAGAAACACTACACGCAGCCACTTTATTTCAAGAATGATCCAGAAGCCATTCAGAGAGAGGCGGAAGTAGTATCGCAGCACTATCGACTTTTGGGCTATAATTGGGAGAGCAAAGAATATATGTGTAGTAAGATCGACCAGAAAGCACCTATGCAAGAACCGAATGCGAACCCGGCGGTCGGTGGCCTTCCTGGCATGGCCCGTCCAGAGACACAGAGCCAGGGACGGCCCGCAAATGCAGCGCCTTCCGTACCTGAGCCAAACTCCGCAATTCTGGCTGCGGCGCGCGCTGCCGAGCGGGCGCGTCTTCGTCAGGGCGTCATGCATGTGCGCATTCGCCATTTTTACTGCACCCTTGAAGAGGCTTTTGATCCCTCACTGCGTGGGCAGGCATTTATTGTAGGCACTGGCACCGGCCGGCCTAACGAGCCGGGAAGGGTGCTCGACGTTTCACACACGGCTCAGAGGCTGGGCGTCAGCCCCGGTATGCCCTTACGGCGTGCTCACCGCCTGGCACCGCGCGCGCGCTTTCTTCCGGCCTCTTACGAGCGCTATCAGCCGGTTTTGCAACAGGTAAAGGAGTGTTACCGAGCATACTCGCGCATCATTGAATCAATCCCTTTTGCCGACGCCTATATCGATTTGCGTGGCTGCGAGCTGGACTTTGCTTCTCCGGTTGAGCTGGGTGAACGTCTCTGCACGGAACTTAGCAAACTGGGCCTGGTTGCGCTTATCGGCATCGCCAATGGCAAAGCCATTGCTGAACTCGCGGCCCTGATGAGCCGCAAAGATGGCCGCCAGGGAGTGCTCTATATACCTGCCGGGCGCGAGGCATCTTTTGTCCAGACCCTGCCACTTTCCATGTTGCTTCAGGTGCGGGCCGCCGGAGTCCCCGCAGATGCAAATCAGCCGGAGCTTGAGGAGCACGACTCCGCTACCCCGCGCCCATCCGACGTTGAGGGACGCAGCGAACAGGTGGACGCCGTAGCCATAGCTGAAGCCGTCTCCCATTTTAAAGATTTTGGCATCACGACCTTTGCCCAGGTCTCGTTGCTGGATGAAACGGGACTCAGGCGGCGCCTGGGCAGGCTGGGAAGCTGGATTTATGACCTCAGTTGTGGAGAAGATACCAGCCTGGTTGTACCCGATGCGCCTCCACTCAGCCAGAATGCACGTGTGCGTTTTCAGCACGCCGCTGATGCCGACGACGCTTGCGAGGCAATCCGCCGGCTCGCCGACTACTTGAGTGATCGCCTGCGCGAACAACGCCTGAAAGGTCGCGTGATTGCTCTGATGCTCTGGCCCAACCGCCCGGCACGCGAAACACGTAAACTGGTCCTTGATGAAAATGGTGAGGAAATTGCTGTAACTGCCGCTGAGGAGGCCATCGGCGGCCAGATGGTGCTGACACGCCATACCGATGAAGCTGATGTGATCATGCAGCACGCCTTGATGCTTTTCGCGCACTATCACCGCCCGGCTTATCACTACCTTCAGGTACAGGTGCGTGTTGGTGATATTATCAGCCCGACGCCCGCCAACTATACACCACAGAGGCGTCCCTACGGGAAGCTAACTCGTAAATTATAGCGAGAACGAAACGATATCTCGCTCTTATACGATATATATAAAGAGGACTCGATCATAAAAAGGATAGCGCTCAAGCACCGAAGCTTACCTGGACAGAGACGCCCTCTTTAACTACACACGGGCGCATAGATGTTCATCGCACAGCGTGGACGGACGAGATACACTGACGATAAAGAGAGTAACCACCAACACATCTCAGTTTTTTTTGCCTGCTATTTTTAAAGAGAGACTTTGTGCTTCACAGAAAACGTTACAGGCCGGGGGGAAATATATTTGATGTCCATTGCATCACCTCATGATCAAAAACCACATCCTGACTTTACCGATTTACTTGCCCGCCATTCCGGTCTGGCAGGCTGGCTTCTCAATACTTTGCAAAATGACGAGATGCCACCGGCAGAAAAGCTTCTGCCCTCTTTTCTAGCCGAATGCATCAATCAAGGTATTTCGCGCGATTCTTATCCGTTTATTCGCGAAGACCAGGGCCTGACAGATCTCCAGGCTTACCTGCAAAATGCACAGGCAGAGATCGACTCATTTGTAAGTCCCTCCACTCCACGCAGGGTTGAATCCTCTTCGCCCGATGCCCAGACTCAAGAAAAGTCTGATATCACCGAGCAACCAACGCTGCACACAGAGGCGTTATCACCATCATCAGATGAGGCAACTGTCCTGAGCGAGACGCCTGCTCAAAAAAGCCCGGCAATAGAAGTGGAGGACGACTCATTCAATTATATAGATAGATATAAGAGTGGCAATGAGAATGCTACGCAAGCCGAGGACAGAGCAGATACCATTGGGAATGGCACAGAACAAACTCAAGCCTTACCAGTGGCCTTCCCAGGCTCACACGGGAGATCGCGGCTCAGGAAAACGCCGGTACGCCCGGCCCGCACACGGCAGCAACGTATTCTTACACGAGTACTGCTGCTGGTAATCCTGGGAGCGATCCTGGTGCCGGTGGGCTTTTCGATCAGCTTTGGCATCAATGCGTATACAACCTACACTCGGTTAAGCAGTCAGGCCCATAGCGCCGTCAATCAACTGCTGGCGGCGAAGAATGTTTTCTATAGCGGAGGAAAAGTCCACCTCAGTGATCTCTTTGATTCCACCAGATTGCAGCAGGCGCAAAAGGACTTTGTCGCGGCTGAGCGTGACTTTCAGCAGTTAAAAGCACAGCTACAGCAGTCTTCGACTCTTACCACCATCACAAGCTACTTTCCTCAATACAGAACGACCTTTTCATCGGCGCTGGCTGCCAGCACGATTGGAGCCGACGCGGCTTATATCGGGAAAATCGCTACCGGCAATGCGATCCAGATCGTGCCCTCATTCCGTGGACCGCTGCTGGCAGCCTCTAGCAAACCACTGATCACCCAATCCACCCTTGACGAGATTGGCGTGACCATCGGCCAGGTTTTGCCAGTGCTCAGTGATATACAAGCCCAGGCTCATAGTATCTCTCTGGATACGCTACCTCTCTCTGCGACGCAAAAAGCCCAGGTTGGGCAAATTCTGCAAGCGCTGCCCCAGGCGATCAACGATCTCACTACCGCGCGGGACCTGCTAGGGGCTGCGGGCTGGCTGCTGGGAGTAGACCAACCGCGCACGTTTCTGGTCCAGACAATGGATCGGGCTGAACTGCGTGGAACGGGAGGTTTCACCGGCCAGTATGGAGAACTGAAAGTGAGTGGTGGACGCATCGCGCCTTTCAGCTTAACAGACATCTCCCTGATAGAGTATGTTCCCGGCAGCGCCAACCAGGGCCAGCTCGCGCCCGAACAGTACCGTTCCTGGTGGCCCTTTGCCAACTGGGGGCTACGCGACTCCAACATCTCCGCTGATTTCCCCACCAGCGCGCAACTGGCTATTAATCTCTACAAGCAAGAGACCGGCAACCAGGTTGACGGGGTGATTAGCTTCACGGCCGTAGTAATCGAGCACATTCTGAACATCATTGGCCCGATCCAGGTGCCCGCCTATAATACGACGGTAACTGCTCAGAACCTGGAAGATCTGCTCCATTACTATCAACTCAATAATACGGGCATCACTAAACAATACTTTACTAACACGTCGGGCAGCAACTCTACTTCAACGCGCAAGCGCTTCACCAACTACCTGGCCAGCTTATTAACGGCAAGAGTGCGTTCCGCGTCTCCAACGGAATTGCTTGCCATTCTTCAGAGCGTGCTCCACGATCTGAAAACCAAAGATTTGCAGATCTACTTTACCAACCCGACAGCGGAGGACGCGCTGATGCGGTATGGGTACGCCGGACAGATGGACCGTTCGACTACTCACGACGGCCTGTACGTTGTGCAGCAGAATCTCAGCGCCAGTAAGGCTTCGCAATATGTCCAGACCATTCTGCACGACACGGTGACGCTTGATAGCAAAGGAGGAGCCACGCATGTTCTCCAGATTCGCCTGGTTTACGACCAGGCCGGGCCGGTCTACGGCTACGATACTTACTATGATTACCTGCGTGTCTACGTGCCTCCGACCAGCCAGTTGTTAGGGGGAGATGGTTTCTCTTCGGGCACACCGCTATGCGGAGGCGCCTATGGGAACTGTCCGGTGAACGGCCCCTACCCAAACGGCGAGTTGCAGTGCCCGGCAGGTCAGTACCAGCCCGGCGACGAGCCTCCTACGCTCACTGATCCCAGCGGTGCTACCTGGGAACCCCTGCAAACCCTGGGGCCGCCCACCAATACAACCAGCGACGAGCCAGGACGCGCAATGTACGGCGGCTGGATTATCCTGCCTAAAAACTGCACAATAACCGTCTCACTCTCCTGGTATGTACCACCCATGTCGAGCAGACCCTATTCGCTGCTCGTACAGCGCCAGGCCGGTACGTTCCCAGAGCTGGATCTGACCATTCTGCCCGCTGCTGGCGCTTGTACCGCGCTGAGCACCGCCGGTCTCCACTTCGACAACATACTCACCCAGGACACCAGCTTCACTCTTCCAGTGTACAAATCTACAACATCGGGCAGATGCTATCCTGGATCTGGCGTATAGAACTATCCTCCTTTATTTTCCTCTCGCCGTCGTCTGGGCAGCAGGAGTGGCGTTGAAAATGACTGGCAATTTCTTGACCCCGAAGAGAGAGCGATTATTCAGGAATTCCAGCGGCGCCGCACGGTTCCGGCGGAGCTGCGGCAGTTGTTCCAGCATCATTGGGAGCGCGATGGATGCCTCCATACGGGCCAGCGGAGCACCAACGCAGAAATGAATGCCGTGCCCAAAGGCGACATGGCGATTGGGCGAACGGGTGATATCAAAGCGTTCAGGATCGGGGAACTGCGCGCTGTCGCGGTTGGCCGAGGCCAGCCAGGCAAAGACTACCGATCCGCGCGGAATTGTCACTCCATCGATACTGGCCTCGCCAGTGGTCACACGGATCAGGCGCCAGACAGGCGAGCCATAGCGCAACACCTCTTCAATCGCGCTTGGCACCAGCTCAGGCTGCTCTCGCAGTTGCTGCATTGCAGCAGGGTGCTCGTCCAGGCAGAGAATGGCCAGGCCCAGCAGCAGGGTAGTCGTGATGTGTCCCGCAAGTAAGATGAGCGTGCAAAAACTGATCACCTGCTCAAGGCTCAGCCGTTCTCCCTCTACCTCGGCCGCCAGCAGTTCGCTCATCATATCGGCGCGTGGATGCTGGCGGCGCTCATTGAGCTGCCGGGTAAAGTACTCGCGCATCTCCTCCGTAGCGCGGTTGGCACGCTGGAAAGTCTCGGTCTTTTCGAGCTTTTCTAAATCTTCAGGTCTGAAGATTTCCGCGTCGCTCAACTGGCGAGAGAAGAAGGCATCTGCCCAGCGTTTGAAGGTAGGACGATCTGCAACCGGGACTCCTAGCATTTCCGCGATAACGATTGTTGGCAGCGGATACGTCAGATCGGCGACGAGATCCATGCGCCCGCGTGGACGCACCCGGTCAAGAAGTTCCTGTACAATTGTACGAATACGCTCCGCAAGAGGGGCCAGAGTTCGCGGAGTAAACAATGGTGAGACCAGGTTGCGATACTGGCGATGCAGCGGCGGGTCCATAGAAATCAGGCTGGTAGCCAGCGTAGAACGGCCGGTGACACGCCTGAGAGCCTCCGGTCGCCTGGAAGAAAAAAGCTGATAGTCTGTGCTCACGCGCAGGACATCCTCGTAACGAAAAACATGCCAGCAACCGCTGCTTTCATCCAGCCAGACAGGTCGGGTAGCACGCATATTTTCAAACCAGCGGTACATTTCCTGGACATCTTGTAAGGTGGAGAGCGCTTGCAACATGAAGAAGCTCCTCTTTCTAGTTCAGTTCACAAGAACATGAAGCACGCTGGAGATAACGAGCTTCGGGAGATCTCCTTATCATTGCCCCGGCTCACTCCAGAGCCAGATCTCTACTACAGATGTGCCTCTCTTTATTATATTCTAGGCCCCGATATATCTCGCGTAGATCGAGCGAGCAACCTGCTCGTCGTCGGTCCCTTTGATGATGGCTCGCGCGTCTGGAAAGATGGTCAATTCGTAATCATCGACGAGAAAGCGCAAGAGAAATTCGTTGCGTGTTACCTGTCCCACCGGGCTCAGACGCTCAGCCAGCGCTACCAGGTCGAGGCGGTCGCCGCGCCTGCCCCCGCGCACCTGCACGGCATTACGCCCGCACAAACTGGTACTTCTGGTCCCGTCCAGCGTATCCAGGAATTCGTAGGTGTGCTGGCCACAGACGGGGCACTCAGGTTGACGCGGCAATTCGATACGCTCGCTTGTGTTTTCCCACACATCCATCCAGAACATTTCACGGCTTACCTTCTCACTCTTCAACAAGATCTTCAGAGCCTCTGTCGCCGCTATCCCTGTAATCGCTGCAACAATTCCATTGAGCACGCCAGCAGTATCACAGGTCGCGGTCGTCCCCGGCTGGGGCATTTCCGGGAAAACGCAACGCAGGCAGGCCGTGTCACCGGGGAGAATATTCATTGTCACTCCATAGGAGGCCACCACACCACTATAGATCCAGGGACGAGCGTGCTTGACACAGGCATCGTTAAGCAGATAACGCGTCTCGAAGTTATCCGTTGCGTCCAGCACCAGATCAACTTCTTTGACCAGCGACTCGACGCCATCAGCGTTGATGTCCTCGACCAGCGCTTCCAGCCGCACTTCGCTGTTCACACGCCGCAGCCGGTTCACGGCCGCCACTGCCTTAGGAAAGTGCTGAGCGATATCCTCTTCGTCGAAAAGAATCTGGCGTTGCAAATTGTTCAGTTCAATATAATCCCGGTCAGCGATCAAGAGCCGTCCCACTCCGGCCCGGCACAGGTGATTGGCCAGCCCTGTTCCCAGAGCTCCGCAGCCAATAATCGCCACACTGGCCTCACCCAGACGCTCCTGTCCCGCCCTGCCAATCGGAGGGAAAAGCGTTTGCCGTGAATAACGCTCAAGTCCTGCCATCAACGTACTCCTACCTGTTCTGAAGCTTGCACATCGAAAAGACTGGTTGTATTCTAGCACAATTTGCCTGGTCCCATTGATTTGGAAAGTTACGCATACCTATGTTACAATGCAGGTGGGCAGCCAGATCTTTTTGAGAATGTTGTATAGCACAGCATAAGTGGTGGGGACATGACGAAAAAAGTCCTGGTAATTGATGATAATCCAACGATTGTTGAATTGATCAAATATGCGATAAACCTCCAGGGAAACTATCAGGTGAACGTAGCCTACGATGGAGTCCAGGGGCTGGAGCGTATCTACGCTGAGCCGCCAGATTGCGTGATTATCGATGTCAAAATGCCGCGCCTGGATGGATATCAGCTGGTACGCTGCTTGCGAGGCGACACCCGTACCGTCAATATCCCCTTGATCATTCTTAGCGCCTTGACACGCGCGGAGGATAAGATGACAGGCATGCTTTCAGGCGTTGACGAGTACCTCACCAAACCTTTTAAGCCCAACGCGCTCAATGCTGCGATAGAGCGCGTTATCCGCCTGACGCCCGCCGAACGCCAGCGACGGATGGATCTCCTGGCACAAACGCACACCGAACGGGAATAAACACAGCTTTCCTGTGTTCATCGCAGGCCGGTTGCTTCTGGTGACTGGCACGGTGGTTCTTGCGTCTCTTTTAGAGAACGGTTCTTCTCTGTGAGAGAACAAAAATATCTATCAGGTAAAGGATATACGTGTCTCAGCAACAACTGCGCAGGCTACAAATCCTGCTGGTGGACGACGATGTGCATACCCGCGATAAGGTCCAGCAAGCACTGGATCAGGGGTTTGTTCTCAACCATGTCCATTCTCTGGACGAGGCTCTGCGCTATCTGGAAGAGTCTCTACCCGATGTCCTGGTTTGCGAGATTATTCTTCCCGATGCCAGTGGTTTAGATCTCTGCCGCCAGATACGCTGCTCCCCATCTTTACAGCATCTCCCAATCATGCTGTTGACCAGCCTCTCGACGCTACAAGACAAAATCACCGGCTTTGAGGCGGGAGCAGACGACTATGTTGTCAAGCCATTTGACACACTTCACCTGAGGGCACGCCTTCTCCTGCTCTCCCGCATCAAACGCCTGGAAGAAAAGCCAGCCTGAGAAATAGACAGAAGAGACCGCTGCCACTGGCGGCAGCGGTCTCTTCTGTCTATGAGAAAGGGATTAGCCGGGAAAGTGGCAGGCCGCGTAGTGGCCGAACTGCTTCTCTTCCAGAGGAGGAATGACCTCGCGACAGATCTCCTGAGCTTTCCAGCAGCGCGGATGAAAGTTGCAGCCGGGGGGAGGATTCACCGGGCTGGGGACGTCGCCCTCCAGGATAATGCGCTTGCGGCGCTCCTCTATAGTGGGATCAGGCACCGGGATAGCTGAGAGCAGGGCCTGCGTGTACGGATGCAAGGGCATCTCGTACAGCGCTTCGCTCTTCGCCAGTTCCACTACACGTCCCAGGTACATCACGGCCACGCGGTCACTGATATGCTTCACGACCGAGAGGTTATGCGCCACAAAGAGATAGGTCAGGCCGAACTCCTCCTGCAAGTCTTCCAGCAAGTTCAAGACCTGCGCCTGAATTGACACATCGAGGGCTGAGACCGGTTCATCGGCGACGATAAAGGATGGATGAAGAGCCAGTGCGCGCGCGATGCCGATGCGTTGGCGCTGGCCACCGCTAAACTCGTGGGCGAAACGGTTAATGAAAAACGGATTGAGACCCACGATCTCCAGCAGATGCGAGATCTCGTCCTGCAGCTCTTTTTTATTGTTATACTTCTTATAATTCTGCAGCGGCTCTGCGATAATCTGTCCAATTGAAAAACGTGGATCAAGCGAAGCAAAGGGATCCTGGAAAATCATCTGCATATCTTTACGACGCTTACGCACTTCCCTCTCCGAAAGCGTCGTCAATTCGGTCCCGCCTAACTTGACGCTGCCTGAGGTAGGTCGGATCAGTTGGAGAATAGCCCGGCCAGTGGTAGATTTACCGCAGCCGCTCTCACCTACCAGACCCAATGTTTCTCCACGTCTAACGAAGAGGTCCACGCCGTCGACCGCTTTCACATGCGCCACAGGGCGACCGAGCAGGCCCCCTTTAATCGGAAAGTGAACTTTTAAGCCTCTTACATCAACCAGCGTCGTATTGGCGTCTCTGGCCGGCGGCACTGGTGGCATTGGTGTTTGTTGGATCATAATACGCCTCTCCCCCTTATGATGGATAGAAACAGGCTGCCGCTTGAGTTCCACGGCCGACTTGCACCAGCTCCGGGCGCTCCTGCCAGCAGCGCGTTTGCACGCGTGGGCAACGCGGGGCATATGGGCAACCAGGAGGTGGATTCAACAAATCAGGCGGCTGGCCGGCAATCGGATTGAGCTTAACGCCGCGCTGATCGTCCAGACGCGGGATAGATTGCAACAGGCCAATCGTATAGGGGTGTGCAGGCGTCTCATAAAGCTGTTTCACAGGGGCCGACTCTACTACGTGCCCGGCATACATCACGATGACATCCTGGCAAGAACCTGCGACGACACCCAGGTCATGGGTAATTAGCATGACAGCAGTGCCGAACTCTTTTGAAAGACCTTTCATCAGCTCAAGAATCTGCGCCTGAATTGTCACATCCAGTGCAGTTGTCGGCTCATCCGCGATCAGCAGTTGCGGGTTACAGGCCAGGGAGATAGCAATCATCACACGCTGGCGCATACCGCCGCTGAACTCGTGAGGGTAGTTTTTTGCCCGGCGCTTGGCATCTGGAATACGCACCAGGTCAAGCATCTCGACCGCGCGCCTCCATGCCTGTTCATTGGTGACATCCTTGCGATGCCGTTTGACCGTCTCCGCGATCTGGAACCCGACGGTATAGACCGGGTTGAGCGAAGTCATGGGGTCCTGGAAGATCATCGAGATCTTGCTACCGCGCAAGTCGGTCAGTTCGTTCTGATTCTTCTCCATGATATCTTCGCCGTTGAAGTTAATCTCGCCGGCAACTATCTTCCCCGGCCTGGCAATCAGGCGCATAATTGAGAGGGCCGTGACACTCTTGCCACAGCCGCTCTCACCCACGATCCCCAATGTCTCTCCGGCGCGTATGCCAAAGGAGACATCATCAACCGCTTTGACCGTTCCTCCACGCGTATAGAAATAGGTCTTCAGGTTATTTACTTCAAGCAGATTCTCTGCCATCTTTTTTAACTCCGCTCACTAATCTTTCGACCGAGGATCAAAGGCGTCGCGCATCCCGTCACCCAGGAAACAGAAGCACAGCACGATCAGGGTCAGCACAATACAGGGAATAATTACTTCCCTCGGATAGCTAGTGATATTTTGCGCTCCATCCGCGATCATCTTGCCGAGGCTCGAACCGGGAGGCTGCACGCCCAGACCCAGCAGGCTGATGCCCGCCTCACCCACGATGGTATTGGAGAGATTCAGCGTGGCTGTTACAACCACGATGCTTAAGAGATTGGGAACGATGTGGCGCAGAATGATACGCGTGTTAGTTGTGCCAGAGGTGCGAGCCGCTTCGACGAATTGCTGCTCTTTCAATTGCAGTGTCTGGCCGCGCACCAGGCGGGCAGTAAAAGGCCAGATGACGATACCTAGCACGATGCCGACCAGTAACAGGCGCGCATTGCCATTGGGGCCGATCACCGGAACATGAGAGAAAAAGCTATCGGCAGAGGAGCCAAAGATGCCAGCAACCATGATGATAAAGAGTAAGCCGGGGAAGGCCAGCATGATATCGGTGAAGCGAGCCAGGAACTGGTCAATGAGGCCCCCATAGTAGCCCGCCAGCACGCCAATACTGATGCCCAGCACAACATCGAACACTTCGACGAAGAGCGCGACGAAGATCGAAACCAGGATTCCCTGCATCAGGCGGGCCAGAATATCGCGCCCAAGCTGATCAGTCCCCAACCAGTACTGAGCGGACGGCCCCTGGTCCTGATCGGCCAGATTTTCATAGTAGTAATTATGGTAGCTCTGTGGGCCGACAGTCTGGCCAGTAATCTGATTGACGTATGGCCCTCCAATATGCTGGTAGATGGGCGGTCCAATCAGCGCAATCAGGACCATAAAGACCAGAATACCCAGGCTGACCATAGCGCGTTTATCGCGGCGCAGGCGACGGAGCGAATCCTGCAAAGGAGTGGCGGGCCTTTTGCTCCGCTCAAGCTCAGGCTCCGCCATGCCTGAGACTTCATCCATGCTGATCATGGCGGGGTCGGGAACCCGGCCAAGCATCGCACCCTGTGCCAGATCCTGGCCCTGTTCTTTTCTCGTATCCATTCTGCTCTCTCCTATTCAACCTTGATACGCGGGTCAACCACAGTATAGAGGATATCAGACAAGAGATTGCCCAGCACGACTGCAACGGCCAGGATTACGGTAGTAGCCTGGATCACCGGGTAGTCGCGGGTGCCGATGGAGTTCAGCGCAATTCCGGCGATGCCAGGAATGTTGAAGAGGTCTTCAATGAAGAACGCTCCACCAACTAGAGAACCCAGGGCCACGCCAAGTGTGGTAATAATGGGAATCAGCGCGTTGCGCAGCGCGTGCCGGTAAATGACGATTCGCTCGCGCAACCCCTTGGCCCGCGCGGTGCGTACATAATCCTGGCGGAGCACTTCCAACATCTGCGTGCGCATCAGACGGGCATAAAAAGCAACTGCTCCGGCCGCAAGCACTATGATTGGGGCCAGTTTGTATTGAATGTCAGACCAGCTATAATGCCAGGGTGTTCCCCAGTTCGAGACCGGCCAGGACGCTCCAGTGCTCTGATCGATCCAGACGATAAAGACCTGGACAAAGACAGCCAGCACAAACGTTGGAACCGCAAATAGGATCAGCATAACAGTCATGTTCGTAGTATCAACCCAGGTATTGGCTTTCAGAGCAGAAAGAATACCCAGAGGAAGACCCACAATCAGGGTCAATAGCAATGCCCAACTACCCAATTCCAGTGAGATCGGCACTCCGCTGGCCAGGATAGCCGACACAGCGCGGTCTTTATACTCGTAGGAGAGGCCAAAGTTGAAGGTGAACAGATTTTTCAAATAGTTCCAGTACTGCTGGTACCAGGGGAGATCCAGGCCATAGACATGCTTGAGCGCTACATACGCTGCTTGATTATAATGCTGCCCAAGCATCAAGAGCACCGGGTCTCCTGGGGCAAAATACCCCATGATGAAAGTGATAAAGGTTACCCCCACGACTACAAAAAGTAGCCCGATGAACCTTTTGACTAAGAACTGAACCATACTGTGCCCCTTACTCCTTGCTTCAAGGATGTAACCGGATATCGAGATACTACCGTGCGTTATCTCTCTCTAGCGGTACAGATTACACGTACAGACACCGTTGGTAAGAAGCGCCATGTCATGGCACCTTGTCATGGCGAATTCTCGCGAACAAAAAACACCACAAGTACGTTGGTCAATTTACAGCTAATTCTACGGAACATTACTTGTGCTGTCAAGCAAACTGAACTACCATGGTCGCCTGTGTGCCTGGTATTAGTGTACAGCAAGCTTTTAACTTAACATCTCTCCTTACAGAAGAGAAGACAGCGACCGGATGGTCACTGCCTCTCTTTGCTCCAGGTACCCCTAGAGATACTTACCTCACAGGCTACCAGGAGGCTAGCATGCGATTTAATGCACAGAAATGTAAATGTTGGCCCAGTCCTGCGGCGGGGTCAAACCCTGGTCGTTGAGCACAATGCCCTGGACATACTTCTTGATCAAGCCAACACCGTCAGCCTGGTAGAGCGGCATCCAGGCTACATCATTGACCAACTGCTGCTCTGCCTTGTTGTAATCCGCCATACGGACCGTTGGGTCTTGCTCGACATCAGCCTGTTCCAGCAACTTCTGCGTCGCTACCTGCGTGGCCGCATCGTTGCTGAAGTTCTCGCCATAGTTCCAGTCGTTATTGGCAGCACCCTTGTCGAACTGCAAGGTGGTCCAGTCTTGCGGATCGGGGTAGTCGGCGATCCAGCCCAGCCACCACATCTGCAAACCCTTGTTCAAACACTTCTGTGGAGTGTCCGGTGTCTGGCAGGCAGTCTCAGGAATCTGCTGCAGCATCGTGTTGAAGTCTTCGGATTTCCCTGTGACGGTCACGCCCAGCACGCTCTGCCACATCTGGATCATGGTCGTGATCTGGTCAGCTGTGTCTGCCGCGCCGCTCGGATAGACGATTGTAATCGGTGGCAGCGTCTTGAGTCCTTCCTGCTGCATGCCCTCTGCCAGCAGTTGTTTAGCTTTGGTAGGATCACCCTTTGTGGACGCTCCATCAACACACTTCAGGTTGGGATTATAACCGGGCATGCCCTGCGGCACAATATGGCAGGTCGGCGTTACCAGGTTTTTCTCAATGGCGCTCGCGATTACATCCTTGTTGACCGCCAGTTCAAACGCCTGACGAATGTCTATGTTATCAAACGGCTTGTAGAGGTAGTTCATTGCCACATAGAAGATGGTCAGCTGCGGTGTCTTCTTGAATTCCGCTACATCCCTCTCTGCCTGTGGCGCATCAGCTGGCGGAACAGGAGCATTGTCGATCTGGCCAGCCTGATAGGCCTGGTAGGCCGTGCTCACATCTTTGTAGAAGAGCAACTCAACTTTTTTGAGCTGCGTAGCTTTGCCATACCAGTGCGGATTGGGCACCAGGGTAATGCCTGTAGTATGGCTGTAGTTCTGGACCATGAACGGGCCAGAGCCGCCCTGGCCACCGTTATCGCTCAGGTGATCGGTCCATTTGGTTCCCCACTTCTGGATCACACTCTTCTCCACCACGTAGGCGGTTGGATACGTCAGCGCTTGCAGGAAGTAAGGAGCGGGTTTGGTGATGGTAATGTTCAGTGTGGTGTCATTGACGACCTGAAGGCCCTCACCATCATTGATGATCGATGAGATCTTGCCGCCCACGCGCTCCGCAGCCCCTTTGATCAGGCCAAGATAGGTTAGGGTCACACCGGTCTGGTTGGCCAGGGCCGGAGTGAGAGCACGGTCGATGCTGTAGGCCACATCATTGGCCGTCAGCGGCGTTCCATCGCTGAATTCCAGATTGGGTCGCAGGTGGAAAGTGTAGGTCAGTCCATCTGCAGAGTGCGACCAGGACTGCGCCAGAACGCCAGTCACCTGCAACTGATCATTTTCCTGCACCATGCCAACGAAGACTGCGTCAATGGCTGTGGCTGAATCAACGTCGGTCGTCAGGGCAGGGTCAAAGGTCGCGATGTCGCTGATGCCCCCCAGGCCAATCCGGTACACCTGCTGCGAGGCAGGCGCGGCAGCCGGCTTGCTCGTGGTGGGGCCACTTGTCCCGCCACAGCCCGCGACAATCATCGCGATGAGAGCGAACAGGGTTGACAGAAACCCAAGGGTGAATTTCTTGTCAGGTCTCATGTGTGATCTCTCCTTGCGTTAAGGAATTAAAATACACTACCGATAAGCAGATGCGCTGCATCTCTGTCATTCTAGCTGAACCATTCTATACTCCACGAGCCCCTGACGACGCTTCTTTGTATGCGCCGCTCCCTCCCATAACCCCGGCAGCCTTGCGCCTGCGCCAGACCTTCACATTTGGAAATTTCCACTTACGTATCAGGGATATATACATAAGTCCTGGCATTCCTGCGTAGAATATGGTCAGCAGAGAAAACCGTTTGCGCACTCCCTCTGCAAACGGTGGCATACTAGTATTACGTCCGGTCTGTTAGAAATCTCTCGTGAATTTTAAAAGGGATTCATTCCTTACTGGTTCGCCTTAGTGTTGCAGGATGTAGATGTTGGCCCAATCGTTAGGTGGGATGATATCCATGCTGTTATCTACGATACCCACGACATACGGCTTGCGCAGAAAAACGCTGGTGACTTGCTCTATAGGCAGCCACGCGACATCATTGACAAGTTGCTGCTCCGCCTGCTGGTACACCTGTAAGCGCGCACTGGTTGTAAAGTTGGTGTCGGCGCTGGACAGTTGCTGCTGGGTAAGCTGCTGGCGCGCGACATCGGTGCTGGTATTCTGGCCGTAATTCATGTTGTTGAATACGGACCCATCACCAAACTGGCGGGTTAGCCAGTCCTGCGGATCAGGATACTCGGCAACCCACGACAATCCCCACATTTGCAGGCCCTGCGAGTTGCCGGTGGCCGCCGAAACCTGGTCCAGCAGTGTGTTGGAATCGACAGCACTGGCTGTGACGGTCACACCCAGAACACGCCGCCACATCGAGATCAGGCTCTGCACTTCCTGGGCAAAGCTACTTGACCCACTGGCGTAGGTCAGGGTGATGGGAGGCATCTGCGAAACGCTGGACCACCCCTCTTGCTGCAAGCCCTGCCGCAATAGCGCTTGAGCCTCTGTGGGATCGCCCTTGAGCGAAGTCACGCCATCAGGCCCGGTGAGGTTGGGATTATAGCCGGGCATGCCCTGCGGGATAATATGGTTGGTGGGAATGACCGTGTTTTTCCAGACGTTTTTCGCGATGGCTGTTTTATCGATGGCCAGAGCAAAAGCCTGGCGGATACTGATGTTATCGAACGGTGGGACCTTATAGTTCATCGTGTAATAGTTGATCCATAGCTGGGGCACCTGGTGATAGTCCGGGCGTTTGGCAATGGCGGGAAGAGCATTCAGAGGAACGCCGGCGGTATCTACTTTGCCTGCGGCATAGTCGTTGTAAGCGGCTGCTTGCTGGGTATAAAATGGAAAATCGACTTCGCGCAATTGCGGTTTTGGCCCATAATAATAGCGGTTAGGCACAAAAACGATCTTCTGCCCGTGAACATATTGCTTGATCACAAACGGGCCAGTGCCACCACCCAGATTGAGATAGTCAGTGAAGTTATTTCCATACTGTGTAACAAATTTTTGCTCAACGACATACGAACAGGCGTTAGCAAGCATAGTAAGGAAATAGGGCGCCTTCACCTGGGTAACGATCTTGAGCGTGCTCGAATCTACGACGATCAAGCTATCGCCGATCAACGTGGAGATGGTACCAGCCAGTAGTTTGTTCGCGTCCTGGATAATGCCAAGATAGATGGGGGCTACACTCGATTTGGTCGCCGGTAATAGCGCGCGGTTGATGCTATAGGCCACGTCGTTGGCTGTAAGAGGCGTGCCATCGCTGAATTTCAGATGAGGCCGCAGGTGAAAGGTCCAGGTAAGACCATCCGAACTCGTTTGCCAGCTGCTGGCCAGCTGCGGCTGCACCTCTAGATGATCATTCAATTGCACCAATCCGGTAAAAATCATAGAAATAGCCGACAAAGAATCCTGATCATAGGCCAGTGCGGGGTCCAGCGTAGTCAGGTCTGTACTCCCATTTAAAAGAATCAGTGGCTCTCTAAAGATCTGCTGGCTGGCCGGGGCCTTGCCCACTTTAGCATTTGACCCGCCAAACAGTGAACAGCTTGTTAGAAGCAGAGTAGTTATCAGGCATAATACATAGGGCGTCATGCTATGAAGCGCTTTTTTGCTTATACGCATACGGTGGCTTCTCCTCGGAAAGCTATTGGTCAGAATTTGAGCTAAGCTTGTTTAGAACATTGACAATAACGCAAACCGACCCTCCAATGGCGCATATCTGGTACAAAATAGTCTCAGAGAATAATGGATGAGTCAAAAGCCGGATTGAATCCGGCTTTTGACTCATCCATTATTCTCTGAGAAACCCTCAAGCTCGCGTTACTGTGCTACGCTTGGCTAGCGACACGGCCCGCAGCGCGACCTGCAAGAAGCCTTCGATATTGGCGCTGGTGAGATCTTTTGGCCAGGCCAGGGATTCATCGCCCGCGGTCAGCACGATTTGCAGGGTATGGCCCTGATCAGCAGTTGCATCTGCCTGCGCTGCTGCCAGGCCAATGACGCCGAAGAGCGCCCGCAGGTCGTGGCCCAGTTGGATATAACGCCGTGCATTGGCAAGCGCGCCTGTGATATCCTGAGCCTCGATGCGCTCACTCAGGCTTTCCAGCAATGCAGGCGCAATCAGACCGCCGCCACCGACTCCAGGACTCACGCCCTTGTCCGGCGTAGCCTGGACGCCAAGCTCCTGCCATAGAGAGTTGATATAAGAGGCGGCTGTGAAGAGCAGGGGCAGCGCCTCAATCTCCTGGACCTGCGTATAGACCTTGCGCACTGCCGAAGCGTAGAGCAAGCCGTGAGCAGCTCGCACAAAGAGATCTCGGTCATCGTCGCTGATACTCTGCACCAGATCGCAGGCGGCCAGCGCAATGACTGACCCGACGCCGCGCGCGGAGGCGCCATTTTTGATCAACGCGTTATAGACACCCTGGCAAACCTTCGGCGTGGGCGCATCGCTGAGAATCAAATCACGCAGAGGTAGCGCATTCTCGTTGCGCGGTGCAGCCAGGCGCGTGCGATAGCTCTCCAGGCTGTACTGCGGCTCTTTCAAGAGACTGCGCACTACCTCGATCCAGGCCGGCTCCTCCGTGTGCAAAGGCAGATGCGGTGTCAGCCAGTGGATATAACCAGGCGCGTCCTCGCCCCATTCAACTGTGTCGAGCACCTGCGCACCGCGCACAGCCGCAAGCAGCGTGTGCCCATCCTCCTGAAAAGTCTGCGAGATCGCATCATAAATACGCACAGAGATGGTTCTGTAATCGGCGCCGGTGCCATACAGGCCAAGCAATAGACGCTCCACCGTAGCAGCGTCGCCAGCGTAGACCGCTTTATGCATCGCCGTGCTAACCGTTTCGTCAGCCGGGAGATCGCCGGGGAAAAGAGGATCGGGCCGATCACGCGATACATCTTTCCCGGCCCTCACCGCCGGTGTAGCGGCCGCCAGTGCCTGAAGCACCAACGGTATTCCGCTGACCTTTTCCTCTGTACCCTCGCCAAGCACATAGCGCAATGCAAAGAGCCAGCGACAGAGCATACCTGCCGCGCCAAGCGTCAGCACAGTATGCCCCTCGCTATCCCCGCGCATGGCAACCAGCCCGACCTGCCCGATCAATTCAGAGGCATCCTCCGCACGCGTGATCACCTCGCGCGCCATCCTGACCAGCGCCTGGCCATCCCCAGCGGCAACCGCGTCAATAAAGTTAGAAAGATTATTATGAACTGCAACTGATGACATATGTGTCTACCCTCTACTCGACCGGTTCTTCCAGTCGAATTTTATTCCTGTAGTATTTTCCTGGTCCTTGCTCGCAGCTTTGTCTCACAAGAACTCGTTCCCGGCATATCAAGGTACGTAGTCCATCCTATTCTATAAGACTTCTGGTGTCAATTTTTTGTTCTTGTTCAGTATCCCCCCAATCCTCAAGGGCCACCCCTATCCGTCCCCTTACTATCGACATATTCCCCCCAATACGATATACTATTAGCAAGCGCATGCTCTATTTCACTCTGCGCAAGAGAAAACGCGTGCAAAACGACCAGGCAGAACCATCACGCAAGGAGTGTAGCTATCGATGTCTACATCGCCTAACCGGCGCCGTGGGCAACCCGGGCAGCCCACTACCTATTTCGTACAAGACCAGCATAATAGAGAAGAACTCGCTCGTCAGACCATTCAAGACCAATTTATTACCAAAGGTATGGGGGGGGTGTTGCCAGAGCAGCCCGACGCGGCGAGCCTTCGCCGCGTGCTCGACGTCGGTTGTGGCCCCGGCGGCTGGCTCATCGAGACCGCGCGAGCCTACCCATCTATCACGCAGCTGGTGGGTGTGGACGTGAATAGCAAGATGGTCGAGTATGCGCAGGCGCAGGCAGTCGCACAGCACGTAGAGACCCGAGTGGAATTTAAGGTGATGGATGCGCTCAAACGAATGGGTTTTCCCGATGGACACTTTGATCTTGTCAATCAGCGCCTGGGATGGAGCTTCCTGCGGACCTGGGATTGGCCGAATCTTTTGCTCGAATACCGACGCATCACTCGCGGGGGCGGCGTGATCCGCATCAGCGAAGGTGATGCTGTTGGTACTAGCAACTCCCCGACGCTAACCCATCTTCTTGATATATGGCTCGATGCGATGTATGAAGCGGGGCATCTCTTTACCCAGGAAAAAGAGGGGGTGACCAGCCAGTTAGAACGCCTGCTGCAAAAGGTGGGACTCCAGGGTGTGCAGACGCGCAGCTATCTTCTGGAATATCGCACAGGCACCCCTGAATGCAAGCAGTTTTGTGAGAATATGAGACTCTTCCTGCAAACAAGTCTGCCTTTCATGCGCAAATGGAGCCGCCATGTGCCCGAAAACTATGATCAACTTTACCAGCAGGCGCTCAGCGAGATGCAGCGACCGGACTTCGCCGCAACCTGGGGGATGGTCACGTCCTGGGGCATTAACCAGGAGTTAGTGCTCGCACGAGATGATAGGTGATAATTCTCCGAAATCAGGGCTTATTCTAACCGCATAAGCTGCTACCCTTTGCCTGGATAAGTAATGCAGATCAATTGACGTGCAGAAAGGCCCAGGAGAATATCATGCCAAAAGAGCAACTCATACAAGATTTAGCCAATGCATACGAGCAGACCATCACAGCCGCGGTCGATGCCACGCAGCATGGCATGACCCGCAAAGGAGATACATGGGGACCGCGTGAACATATTGCCCATATGGCTGGCTGGGAGATCATCGCTACTGTGCGGATTCCCGCGATCATGGCCGGAATGGCGCCTATGGAGTTCACAGACGAGGCTCAGCAGGAGATTATGGATAATGCGATCAACGCCGCATTTGCTACCCTGATCGGGGATCAATCGCTTGATGCCCTGTGCAACATCCTGCGTCAGGCCTATCGGCGCAATATCGAAATCCTCAAGGAGCTGGATGACAGGTTCTTCCAACCCGGCCAATACGTCTACGAGCGTTCCAAAGGAGCCATCGAGCATTGCCAGGAACATATAGAGGCGCTTGTGCCGTGAACTGAGGCATATCTTTATCTCTTCGTACACAAAGAAAAAACGGCGAATGCTTACTCTTAGGTAACTATCGTCGGCAAACATCTATTTGCCATCTTTGCTATACTTAATCCTATAGAGGCTTTTAACAAGGTAGCATTTTTCTAAAAAAAGTGTTTGCTTACTCTCAGGTACCTGTTATTAGTAAAAGCCTATTTGCTGTCTTTGTTATACTTAATCTTGTAGAAGCTCTTTTTAATGATGTGGAATATGTAGGGAGGGGCCATGATAGCGCCACGCCAATCAATTTTTCGTGAGAAGGCATTAAAGCACTATACACAAGGGAAGAAAAAAGATATACTCCCCAACTTTAGTTCTATTCCTGCCACGGTTTTTGTCTGGGCGCTGCTTGGCTCATTAATTATGACCGGGCTGGTCTCCTGGTACGTGCAGGTTCCTGTCTATCTCCCGGGAAATGGGTTTGTGCTTGGTCACCTGCAGCAGGCACTGGTTGGAAACAACGAGATAAGCGTCCTGGCATTTTTTCCCCCCAACGAGTTAGCGAAGCTACGCGCCGGTCAGCCGGTGAAAATCCTGATCGACACGAATAGCCCGCAGATGAACGGTGTAGTCGCCCAGGTTCTGCCAGAAGCAACGACGCTGGCGACAGCATTTAAGCACTATGGCTTGAACCTGGGCAATGTAGGTTCGCAAACCCTGCAAGCAGTCGCACTGATCGCTTTAAGTGCAAGTCTTTCTACCACGCTCTCCACGGGGAGTAGCGTGGTGATAGAGGTCAATACAGGAACAGAATCGATGTTTTCAGCCATAAGTGGGCTTGGCAATTAATGCCCGAAAGTCTGAATGAGGGGTAGTTGGCAGATGGGTAAACCTTCACAAAGAATTACCTGGATGGACTGGGACGAGGGACCGGCGTTGGAGACGGGCTACGCTCCTCGCGTAGAGCCGTCCCGGCTTATCCAGCTCAAACCACAGGTCCCACAACGCCGCGTGCCTGTCGCGAAGCCCCGACGCGCCATTCGCAGGCTAACGAGGAAATTCCAGAAATACCGGGTGCCAATGATTATCCAGCAGAGCGCGATAGAGTGCGGTCTGGCCTGCCTGGCAATGGTTCTCAGCTACTACGGTCGCGAGACCTCCATCAACGAACTGCGCGCCCAGAGCGGGATTGGCCGCGATGGCCTTTCTGCGCTCAGCATCGTGAAGATTGCACGCAACTACAATATGCGTGTGCGTGCAATCTCGTTGCAGCAGAGCGATCTGCGCAATGTGCCCCTGCCGGCTATTGTCCACTGGGAATTCAATCACTTCGTAGTGGTCGAGCGCTGGACGCAGAAGGAAGTAGAGATTGCAGATCCCGCTCTGGGGCGCAGGAATCTGAGTCAGCAGGAATTCGACAAGAGTTTCACAGGAGTCGTGATTACGCTCGAACCAGGCGTCCATTTCGACCGCGAGACGACTTCGGCGAAGCTTTCTCTGCGCGAATATCTGCTCCAGTACGCAGGCCAGATGCCCATGGCAATTGCCGAAGTCGTAGGAACATCGCTGTTAATCCTGGGCTTTGGCCTGATCTCTCCGCTGCTGACAAAGTTTATTCTCGATCAGGTTCTGCCTTTAAAATTGAGCGATATGATGCTCTGGCTGGGGGCCGGGCTGATCCTGATGATGCTCACGCAGACAGCAGCCACGCTGCTGCGTGAATGGCTGCTGGTCTATCTACGTGCGCGCATCGACACGCGCATGATGCTCGATTTCTTCGAGCGCATGCTTTCGCTGCCCTACAAGTTCTTTCAGGTACGCTCAAGTGGCGACCTTCTGGCGCGCATGGCCAGCAACACGGTCATTCGAGATACCATCAGCAACCAGATGATCACAACCTTCCTGGATGGAAGTACCGTTATTCTCTACTTTTTTATTCTTTTCTGGCAATCGCGCCAATTTGCCCTGCTGGCCCTAGGCATGGGCCTGCTGCAAGTTATTCTGTTATTGTGCAGCGGGCGAGCCATCCGCGACTTTTCACGGCGCGAGTTGGCAGCCCAGGGCAAGTCTCAAGGCTATATGGCCGAGGCGCTGGCAGGCATGGCCACGCTCAAGGCAGCCGGCGCGGAGCAGCAATCCCTGGAGCAGTGGACCAATCTGTTTCTGGAGCAACTGAATATTTCGGTGCGCCGCAACTATCTGACCGTGCTCATTAACGGAGCACAATCGGTCTTGCGGACACTCACGCCGATGGCTCTGCTCTGGCTAGGCGCTACGCAGGTCATGAATGGCACGCTCAGCATTGGTACGATGTTCGCGCTCAATACGCTAGCCGGAGCCTTCTTAGCCCCTATTGGCTCTCTGGTAGGCACCGGGCAGCAGCTTCAGATCGTGCGTACTCACTTTGAGCGGCTCGCCGACGTGAGCACGGCCGAACCGGAGCAGGACCGCGCGAAGGCCCTGCCACCACCGTACCTGAGCGGGCGCATTCGGCTGGACCGCGTCAGTTTCCGCTACGACCCAGAGGCGCCAGAGGTCCTGCACAACATCAATCTGACCATTGAGCCGGGGCAAAAAGTTGCGCTGGTCGGGCGCACGGGATCAGGCAAAAGTACACTGGGGAAATTATTGCTTGGACTGTATCTGCCCACCGAGGGTCAGATCCTCTACGATAATTTTCCCCTGACCAGCCTGGACCTCCAGGATGTCCGGCGGCAATTTGGCGTGGTTTTGCAGGAGAGCGCTATCTTTAGTGGTTCGGTGCGCCAGAACATTTCGTTGCACGATCCTTCTATGCCAATGGAGCGTATCGTTGAAGCAGCTCGCATGGCTGCGATTCACGAAGATATCGCGCGGATGCCGATGGGCTACGAGACCTATGTCTCCGAAGGTGGTAGCGGACTCTCCGGCGGGCAGCGCCAGAGGCTGGCCATCGCGCGCGCGATCGCGCATCATCCGGCCATTCTTCTGCTAGACGAGGCGACCAGCCACCTGGATGTGATCACCGAGCAGCAGGTGGAGCACAACCTTCATGCGGTCCCCTGCACGCAGATTATTATCGCCCATCGGCTGAGCACCATTCGCGACGCCGACGTAATCATCGTACTTGATCGTGGAACCATCGTGGAAAAAGGCTCACACTTTGAGCTGATGGTACGCAATGGCTACTACGCACAGCTCGTGCGCAGCCAGGTGCAATAGAGAGTGCAGAAATTTTGCAACTCTCACCAACTTGCTGCGATCTGCGCAGCATTGAACGCAGGCATTCCGGCCTGTAAGTAGGGTGGCTTCGCTCTACGAGCAGCCGTTGCCATAAATAACACTGTTCATAGATTGAACAAAGAAAGGAAAACACTCGCATGAAACTCGATGTCGTGCGTGCCTGGAAGGACGACGTCTATCGCCAGAGTCTCAGCGACGAGCAGGCGGATATGCTGCCCTCCAATCCGGCAGGCGAACTGGAACTGACCAGTGACGACTTGCAGTCCGTCTACGGCGGCGGCGGCGGTTTCCCACCGCCAGCAGCCCCGGCTGGAATAGCACGGCCTATCAGTTCTGCCCATCCTGGGCCGGTGCCTGTGGGTCCCGTAGGTCCCATAGGCGGGGGACCAGGGGCAGCATCGTCAGAGGCAGGAGCAATTAGCGGGGAGAGCTTCCTCTCTATCGCGGTCTTTTGCCAGCAAGAAATGTTCTCGTGGAACATCAATAGCGGCCTCAATTTCCTGGCTGCGACCAACAATATCTGCGTGAACGTCAACTAGGCTGGCGAATTGTTTGATGAGCTTTGTAACACGCAGGATGTGTGCTTAAAAGGTTGGACCCATCTTATTTATAAAAAGCCAGCATACCTATAGATAGACGGGCAGGTTTGCCCGGTACAATAACATTCTTCATTTGCCTGAAAGAAAGGAGACACTCACATGAATTTCGATATAGCACGGGCCTGGAAAGACGAGAGCTATTGCCAGGAACTCAGCGATGAACAACTCAGTTCGCTCCCTGCTAATCCGGCAGGTGAGCTGACCAGCGCTGAGTTGGAAGCCGTTTATGGAGGCCAGGGACCCGCGTCCAGCGCATCTAGCAGCTTTGCCGCCGAGCGAGATAGTTTTCACTCTATTGCGGTTTTCTGTCAGGAAGAATTGTTCTCAGTGAACATCAATCCTGTCCCTAATTTCCTGGCTGCGGTCAACAACATCTGCGTCAACATTAACTAACAGCGAGGGTCAAACCGGTACAATAGTTTGTTTGGCTTTTCTAACACATAAGATGTGTGCAAAAGGTGTGGTCCCATCTCAACGACAAACTATACTTTATTACAGGCAGTAGCGCCTTAAATGATGTAATGTTCATGAAATGAACAAAGAAAGGAAACACTCACATGAAATTTGATATTGTACGCACATGGAAAGACGAGAGCTATCGTCAGAATCTTAGCGCTGAAGAACTCAGTTCTCTTCCTGCTAACCCGGCTGGCGAGTTGGCCAATGCCGATCTGGAAACCATCTACGGCGGCGGCGGCGCCCCCTTCGGCCTCGGATTTGGTGGCCCTGGCGGCCCTGCAGCCTCCAGCTCAGGCGCCTTCGCCAGCGACCTGGAACGCTATCACTCCATCGCGGTCTTCTGCCAGGAGCAGGCATTCTCGTGGAACGTCAATAGCGGCCTCAATTTCCTGGCTGCGACCAACAATATCTGCGTGAATGCCACAATCTAGGCTGAAAAAGCAGCGTAATAAGCTCATTTTAGCTTATTAAGTATACATGAGATGGAATAGATTCTTTCTCTCCCTTACAGAGAAAGAACATTCCATCTCACGACAATTATGCAACAGCAAGTGCGTTTTACCCACATGCTTACCACCGGTGCGCTATTTTGTTCAAGGTGTACAGAAAGAAAGGAAACGCTTTCATGAAATTCGATATTGTACGTGCCTGGAAGGATGAAAGCTATCGCCAGAGTCTTAACGAGGAGCAGCGCAGTTCGCTGCCCGCTAACCCGGCCGGCGAGTTGGAACTGACCAGCGCCGATCTGGAAGCCGTCTACGGCGGCGGTACTCCTGGCGGTGGTACCCCCACAGGTATCCCCGGCCTCCCTTATATTCCCGGCATGTCCAGGCAAGACGCCGCCCTGGCCGCGGAGTTCCTTCACTCCATCGCGATTTTCTGTCAAGAGCTGGAGTTCTCGATAACTATCGTGAAGAGCGTCCATGTCGCGAGTCCCATCACGGTTATCTGTGTCAACGAGACCCTTCTCTAGGTCGGCGTACACGCTTGCCCCGCTTTGCAACAGGTACATCGTGTTATGATCGCTTCGATAGCGAACGTAGTACTGGTGAGCGCTTTAGTTCCACACTCAGGGGTCCTTGCGGCGCATTTGAGCAAGGCAGTAGAGGACCCCTCTCAGCGCTCATTTTGTCTCAGCCGCTATATACGCACATGCAAATCAGTTCGCAAGTTCCACTGTACTTACCCATCTGTTCCCGTGATGTGGGCGAATGAGTGAGCACAGCTAAGCTATAAGAGGATGAGGATGGAAAGATGAAAGAAGTTCTACCACAAATAGACACGACCAACCGGGCGGACCGCTACGGCGCCGCTTGGTATCAGGCTACAACGCTGGCCGAGCGCCGGGCTTTTTTGCAGGAAAGCACCTCGCGCGGGGCTACCATTCCCCAAGCCGGGATGGAGAGAGCGGCTCAACGCCTCAAGCAATGGAAGAGCCAGGCCCCCTTTAATACGTCAGAGCAAACCTTCGTTCAACGTCTGGAACTGGACGGTCTCACCGAAGAAGATCTGCTTACTCTGCTCGCACAGTCAGCAGAAGATATACAGGCATGTTTCGCCACCGAACCTGCGTGGTTGGCAAAGTTTATCAAAGCGTTTGAACAGCCAGATGAGTCCGCCCTGGCTGGCCTACCGCTTGACAGGCTGGAGGACCCGCGCACACGCGCAATGTCCCTGGCGATCAAGCCTCTACTGGCCAGTGGTTTCGCGCATCTGCGAGCCGGGATTGCCAGACTCCAGAAGCACTATAGCCGCCTGCCCTTTCATCCGCAGACTATCAGCCTGCTGCTGCTACCTCGTATCCTCGAACAGCTCCTCACCAGGTTCACCAAAACCCTGGTGCTTGAATTAAATGTTGCGCGTGTCCAGGGCCGCCTGCACGGTGAAACACCGGAGCAGCGCTTTGACGATTTCTTGCAACAGCTCACTCGCAAAGAGCAAATGCTCACGCTTTTAGAGGAATATCCGGTCCTGGCTCGCCAGCTGGTCGAGGCAACCGAGCGCTGGTCTACCGGCACGCTGGAGCTTCTGCAGCGGCTGTGCGCCGATTGGGACGAGCTTTGCCGTACTTTCTCGCCGGAGAGCGATCCCGGCTTTCTCAGCGAGATCAAAGAGGGTGCGGGCGATGTCCACCAGAGCGGGCGTAGCGTGACCATTCTTACCTGGAGCTCCGGCCTGCGCCTGGTCTACAAACCACGCTCCCTGGCTATCGATGCACATTTCCAGGAACTGCTGAGTTGGCTGAACGCACACGGCTGCCAACCGGCCTTCCGCACGCTCAAGCTCCTCCCCAAAGAGGCATACGGCTGGTGCGAATATATCTCCCCGGCTGCATGCCCTTCAAAAGAGGGAGTTCAGCGCTTCTACCAGCGTCTGGGCGGGTACCTGGCCTTGCTTTATGCGCTGGAGGCCACCGATTTTCACTCGGAGAATCTGCTCGCGGCGGGGGAAGATCCCATGCTTGTTGACCTGGAGTCGCTGTTCCAGCCGCGCATCAATCTAGACGAGGGACCGGAGAACTACGGTCGTATGTTATTCAGGTACTCTGTGCGGCGTGTCGGCCTGTTACCCCAACGCATCTTCTTAAATGAGCAGGGCGTGGGCATCGATATCAGCGGCCTGGCAGGGCAATCGGGCCAGCTTACACCCTTCGCCGTAGCCACCTGGAAAGGGCAGGGCACCGACGAAATGCGCGCGGTCCGTGAGCGCGTCGAGGTCAAATCGAACAACGAGCACCGCCCGACGATCCAGGGGCAAGAGATTGATACGCTGGAGTATGAGAACGACATCATCGCGGGCTTCACAACTGTTTACCGGCTCCTCCTCCAGCAGCGCGACGAACTCTTGAACGTCATCCTGCCGCGTTTCGCCCACGACGAGATCCGCGTGCTCTTCCGGCAAACCCAGCAGTATGTTATGATACACGAGGATAGCTTTCATCCCAACGTCCTGCGTGACTCACTTGATCGCGAGCGCATCTTTGACCGCCTGTGGATCGGTGTTGAACAGAGACCTCATTTGCTGCGTCTGCTCAAAGCGGAACGTGCCGACCTGTGGGACGGCGATATTCCCAGATTCAGCACCCATCCGGCTTCGCGGAACATCTTCACTGCGCGCGGCGAGACCATTGCCGATTTCTTTCCAGAATCCGGCCTGGATCTTTCCAGAAAGTGTATTCAGCACCTGAGCGAACAGGATCTGGAGCGGCAAACCTGGGTCATTCACGCCTCATTCGCCAGTCTAGCTCTCAATGCTGCCCATACAATGTCCAAAACTGGCATACAATTGCTCCCCGCGAGCTCACCGGTTACTCGCGAACAGCTTCTCGTCGAGGCTATGACTATAGGAAGTAGAATAGAGCAGCTCGCTCTGATCCAGCAGGATCTGGTAGGCTGGCAGGTTCTGAACCTGGTGGGTGGGCAGGAATGGCGCCCGGTTCCCGCCGGGCCGGATCTTTACAATGGCCTGCCGGGCATCGCCTTCTTCCTGGCCTACCTGGGCATGCTAAGCGGAGAGGAGCGCTATACAAACCTGGCCAGGCTCACTTTGAAAACCCTGCAAACCGTAGTTCTGGACCACAAGCATCTATGGCAAAAGGCCAGGATCGGCGCGTATGACGGCGTGGGTTCTCTGATCTACCTGCTCACCCACCTGGGCACGATCTGGCAGGAGCCGGAGCTCTACCGGGAAGCTCAAGAGATCGTCGAGATCCTTCCCAGGCTGATCGACGAGGACGGGTACTTTGATGTGATGAGCGGCGCGCCCAGTTGTATCGCCGCGTTGCTCAGCCTGCACACGTTCGCGCCATCCGAGTCAATTCTTGCAGCAGCCGTACAGTGCGGCGATCACCTGCTCAGCCACGCCCTGTCGATGCCGCAGGGAATCGCCTGGAGCCCCACGCAGGAGGACCCGCCCCTGGCCGGACTCTCGCATGGCAACGCCGGCGTAGCGCTGAATCTGCTGCGCCTCGCCGCAGCCTGCAAGGAAGAGCGCTTCCGCCAGGCAGCTTTCGAGGCCCTGGCCTATGAACGAAGCCTTTACTCGTCCGAAAAACGCAACTGGAAAGACCTGCGTATCCTCCCGCCTGCTCTGGACACAGGTAAGTCAGAGCGTTACATGACGGCCTGGTGCCACGGCGCAGTTGGTGTCGGTCTGGCTCGCCTGGCCTCGCTGCCCTACCACGATGACGCGGCTATCAGAGAAGAAATCGAGGCAGCGATCCAGACGACGTTCGCAGAGGGTTTTGGCAAGAATCACTCGCTCTGTCACGGCGACATGAGTAGCCTGGAATTCCTTTTTTCCGCGGCGCAACTCTTCCCCGACACATGCCCCAGAGAAAAGGTCGAAGCTCTCCAGGCTTCGATCCTGGACAGTATGAAAAACCACGGCTGGCGCAGCGGCGTTCCCATGTCGATTGAAACGCCCGGTCTGATGGTCGGCCTGGCCGGAACCGGCTACGCTCTGCTCAGGCAGATTGATCCCGAGCG
>DATGKW010000122.1:0-25181 GCA_035294465.1 Ktedonobacteraceae bacterium
TGCGAACCGCACAGGCGGATATTCGCGCGAGAAATTGCAGCCATGCGAATGAAGTCATAGGCGCGGGTGAAGAAAGCTGCGAAAGTCGAGGCAAAAGGTATCTTATGACGCACGCTCATACCCACAGCCGCTGCGACCATCTGCTGCTCAGAGATATATTGCTCAAAGAAGCGGTCGGGATAGGCTTTGGCAAAATCCTCCGCGTGCGTCGAATTGCTCACTTCGCCATCTACCGCGAGCACGTCTGGATTGGACGCGCCCAGCGCTCGTAATGCCTCGCCATAGGCCTTGCGGGTTGCCTGTGTTTCTCCAACCTTGTACGTTGGTAATTCAAGCGGCTTTTTTGCAGGCTCTGGAGCCGGCTGTGCCGGGGCTGGCCTGGGTACCTGATAGACCTGGCTGCGTGCCTGCGGGCCAAGTTCCTGAATCGCTTGCTCGGCCTGCTCCTTGCTCAGAGCTTTGCCGTGCCAGCCCTCTTTGTTTTCTAGGAACGAGACACCCTTGCCCTTCATAGTTTTGGCGATAATGAGCGTCGGCTGACCATTGCTCGCCTCGGTGGCATGCGAGAAGGCATGGTCGATCTCTTCGTAGTTATGTCCGTCAATCACAATTGGCGTCCAGCCAAAAGCCTTAGCGCGTTCGGCATACGCGGCGGTGTTCCAGCCCAGCTCGGTTTCGCCGCGCTGGCCCAGGCGGTTGCAGTCGAGGATGCCAATCAGGTTGTCCAGCTTATAATGCGAGGCGTGATCCAGTGCTTCCCAGATCGATCCTTCGGCCATCTCGCTGTCGCCTAGCAAGACAAAGATCTTATAGGGCAGCTTCTCGACGTATTTAGCAACCAGCGCGATGCCTACGCCAATTGGCAGGCCCTGGCCCAGCGAGCCGGTCGCGACATCCACCCAGGGAAGGACCGGCGTGGGATGGCCTTCCAGGCGGCTGCCAAACTTACGCAGGGTTAACAGTTCGTCATCGCTGATCGCGCCTGCCGCTTTATAGAGTGAGTAGAGCAGGGGCGAGGCATGCCCTTTCGAGAAAATCAAGTGGTCGTTATTCGGATTCTGGGGGTTGTTGAAATCGTAGTGCAGGTACTTTGTCATCAAGACGGCCATCAAGTCGGCTGCTGACATGGATGAGGTAGGATGGCCGGAACCTGCGGCAGTGGTACAGCGTATACTATCTATCCGCAGTTGTTGGGCGAGATTCACCCATTGTTGTACCTGGGGAACACTTTGCGTCGTGGTCATAGAAACTCCTAGTATGTAATCAAGCGCGATGTTCTGCGCCCCGCGACCGTATACTATACAGTCGCGTTTTATTAAAGCAGGCAGTTCGCCTTTCTCACCCATTGTAGAATGCAGAGCAGGGTAGGGCAAGCTGAAGCGTAGTTCTCAGGAGATGAACGCTCATGGAGCTCATTCTTTTCTGCGGCTTGCAGGCGTCGGGCAAGAGCACGTTCTATCGCGAGCGCTTCTCCGCGACTCACCTGCTCATTAGCAAAGATCTGATATCTTCCAGCCGTAAAGAGCGCAGGCAAGAGCAGCTTTTGCATCTAGCGCTGCAAGCAAATCATTCTGTGGTTATCGACAATACCAACCCGATGCCCGCTCAGCGCGTACCGCTGATTGAGATCGCTCGCAGCTATAACGCTACGGTTGCTGGCTATTACTTCATCACGCCGGTCAAGCAAGCCCTGGAGCGCAACCGGCAACGCGAAGGCAAGGCCAGAGTTCCACCAGTAGCCATCTATAGCACTGCCGCCCGGCTGATTCCCCCTACTTACGCTGAGGGGTTTGATAAGATATACTGTGTGCGAATCGCTGAGGATTCAACAAAAGACATCCCGGCGTGGAAAATTGAAGAGATCGATCATGGATAACGACGAACAACTTCAGAGCGCGAACCAGCGGTTTCAGGAGGAAGTGGATCTGGCCTCTCCCGTACAAGAGGCAAGCGAGAATGAGGAGTATGATTACAATCGTGAACCTCCTCTGGATCACGCGACAGCCAGCGCCAATCGCCGCCGCTCTAAATATGTCTTTATGACTCTGTGCTTTCTGCTGGCCTTGATCTTATTCTATACCTATATCACCGGCACGTATCCCAGTGATAGCGTCAACTGGTTCCCTCTGGTTGGCTCAATTGCGCTGGCCGTTCTGGGGATAGTCTTTCTCAGATCATCAGATAGCCCGCCGGGATCGCAGGAGCAGCCTATGCCCGGCGTAACGTCTACAAAGGAAGAAGCGAATGAGCCAGAGGAGGCGCTCAGTCCATTTGAAGAACTGGTGAAGGAGGCACTCTCGACCATCCCGAACGAGTTTTCCAAGCAAATGGAAAATGTAGCGGTGCGTGTGGCATATGAGCCTGATGAGGAGACCCTGACCCGCGTGGGTGTCAGGGAAGGCCATATCTTGCTTGGACTCTACGAAGGCGTGCCGCTCACAACCTATGGGCGCGCCAATGCAGCGTATCCAGAAGTCATTATCATTTACCAGCGCACTATCGAGGAGTATTGCCGACACGATCCCGCGCGTATTCGCGAGCAGGTGCGCAAAACGGTGCTGCACGAGGTGGCGCATCACTTTGGTATGGGGCACGAAGAGATGCCAATCTGGATAAAATGAGGATCAGGGAGAGCGAACCGTGCAAACAAGCAAACGTGCCGTAGTTATTCATAGTTTAGCTTCAGGCAGGGCCATGCAGTTGTCACAGGCTTTGAGTAGCCTGGATAGAGCCGGGATTGAAGTGATTCGGCTGATCGAGGTAACTGATCTGGCGCAGCAGCCTGTGCAGGGAAAGGACTGGGCCGAGCAAGGCGTTCAAATCGCGATTGCCGCCGGTGGCGATGGTGTCATAGGCAGCGTGATCAATCAGATTGCTAGAAGTGTCTTACCCCTGGGCATTATGCCGCTGGGAACCTCCAACGATATCGCCCGTTCTCTGGATATTCCGCTCGATATGGATGACGCAGCCAGAACTATTGCCACGGGTCATGTAAGGAGGATCGACCTGGGAGCAGCTCGCTCTCCTGGCGTCACCGGTACTACAGCCGAAGCACCTTCCCAGGACGATTCGCTCCTGTATGGCTACTTCGCTCATGTGTTGACTATCGGGCTGAACGTGCAATTTGCGCAGATTGCTACCAATGTCGCCACGCGCAAACGCTATGGGCGTCTGACCTACCCGGTCGCCGCTCTCGAAGTCCTGCGTAAGCCAGAAGTCCTATCAGTGCGCCTGCAATTTGAAGGGCTACGGTTGCCTCCATACGTGGCCGGGCAGGACGGAGATTCCCAGACCGCCAATAAGGATCACGTGGCATTGAACTGCCGTGCTCTACAAGTCACTGTCATTAATGCGCCTGTTTTCGGCGGGGCATGGCATATTACGCTGCCCGGCTCAACATTGGATGACAATCTGCTCGATGTTGTCGTATTTGAAGAGGGAGGGTTGGCCAGGCTAAATGCTCGCCTGGCGCTGTTCTTTAACTCGCCTCCCCTGGGGAATGAAAAACCGGAGGACGAGGAGGAAGTCGGCGAGTTTATTCACCATCCGGCGGAGTTGACCGGCTTGCTGGGTGTTCACCATCTTCAGGCGCGTGGCATAACTATCGCTACCGAGCAAGATCCACAGCCGGTGACGCTCGATGGGGAAATACGCGGGCACACTCCTCTCTATGTAGAACTGGTCGAGAACTTTTTGCCCGTTCTGGTTCCAGAAGAAAAAAAGAGTACAGCTACGCAGAAGTAGCCAGAGAGAGTATTTAGAAAGGGGCTTTCGTGCGACTCGTTTCTCTTCTTGCCAGCGCCACAGAGATGATTGCGGAGTTGGGCGCGTTGGACCAGCTAGTAGGGAGATCACATGAATGCGACTATCCGCCAGTTGTTCTATCTCTCCCTGTGGTCAGCACCGTAGCGATAGATACGACTGCGAGCAGTGCGGAGATCGATGCTCAGATCAAACAACTGGCTGCTGCTCGACCCCAGCCCGCAGATGCAGCTCTGCGTGCTCTGAGCATCTACGCAATTGATATCGCGCTTCTACAAAAATTGCGGCCTGATGTTATCTTTACCCAAACTCAGTGCGAGGTCTGCGCCGTTAGCGAACGAGATGTTACCCGCGCGGTGGCAAAACTGACCGGCTTGCAGCCGCGTATTGTGGCTCTTGCGCCGCACCGCCTCGCCGACGTGTGGGAGGATATGTTGCGGGTGGGCGAGGCCATCGGGCGTAGTGAACGAGCCAGACAGCTTGTGCAGGATTATCAGCAGCGCCTGCTCCAGCTTCATGCGCGCTGTGCGGCGCTTGCCGGGGGACAAAGGCTGCGTGTGGCCGTGCTAGAGTGGCTTGATCCCTTGATGGGGGCGGGCAACTGGACGCCCGAACTGGTTGCCTGTGCCGGTGGGGAGGCACTTTTTGGAGAAAGCGGCCAGCATACACCCTGGTTGAGCTGGGAGGAATTGCGGGCCGCAGATCCCGATGTATTAATTCTTGCTCCCTGCGGCTTTACGCTTGCCCGTACCTTGCAGGAACTCCCCCTGCTCCAGCAGCATCCTCGCTGGAAGGATTTACGCGCAATAAAAGAGCAGCGAGTCTATGCTATTGATGGCAATGCCTATCTCAACCGTTCAGGGCCGCGCCTGATCGAATCCGCGGAACTGCTGGCCTATGCGCTTTGGGGAGAGCACGCAGGCCAACAGCCTGATGCGCAGAAAATCTGTGCATTGTCCTAGACTAGACGTGTCTGCTTTCTGGTTTGCCTTCGCCCTCGCGTGGTGCAGTGGCCCAGAAATAAATGCCGATGAAGACAAAGAACAGAACAACCAGCAGGACCACGAGATTATCTACCAGGGCCGAGAGATTCCACTGGAAAATAAAAGAGGCGAGGAAGAACAGCACCAGGCAAACGCCCAGGATCGGGAAGATATACAGGATGCTCAGTCGCGACGCGGGTGTCGAAGGACGAGGAGCATTACTTACGTATTCGATATCGGTATCGAGTGGCTCCATTAAAGAACCTTTCTATCCTGCCACGAAATGGAGAACCATCGGTGGCATTGCTATCCAATCCAAACGAGTAAAAACGAAGCCAGAGGCTCTTCTGGGATACCCCGGTGAATGACCTCTGGCAATATTATAGTCCTAAGCCGTTCACAACGCAACCATCCACCTCTCTCTCGCTTGCGAAAAGGCACAAAAAAACGGCCATTACGGCCTGTTTCTAGTGTCTTTGCTCGCGGTGAGGGCCTTGAGCACTCCTTTCTGCCTCTTCTCTGAGAAGAGTAGGAGGCACAGATGAAATACCTGGGAGTGTACGAGACTTGTTGAAATAGCGACGCAGTTCAAAGGCGTTCACTTCGTACATGGAGCCATCCAGAGTGGCGATAACTCCCCCGTTGGCTATCGCGCTACAAAGATCAGCGAATGTCGGCGTATAGTCAGGCATGTGATCCCTCCTATGAAATACGGTGACTCTCTATAACAGATCGGTTAAAACCGCAGGCGACTTGCTCATTTACTCTCATTACGATTGAAATCACCAAAGGTTTCATTCCCCTACAGCTAATAACAAAGCGACTGCTTTCCTTTATTCCCGCTTCCCAACGATTCGTATACAGCCTGCTTGCCTCCTTTCTGGCTTGGAAAAAGATTTGAAGAAGAGCGCTTGCTAAAAGTCGCTCTCGCTTTCTGCGCTCTTCTCTATCCCTTCATCTTCGGCGGTGGCCGGCTCCAGCAAGCCTGGTAGTGGCTCGATATACATAGTATGGCGGACAAGATCGACCTGCTTGATGACTTCTTTCGTCGCCGGAATGAGCACCTGTTTGCCGGAGGAATCTCTGATGACGTATACATCGTTGCTGCCGGTTTCGATTATATCCACGATAGGTCCCAGTTCGCGCCCGGCGAGAGTAAAGACGTTCAGACCAAGTATATCGTGCTGATAGTAACTATCAGGGGGAAGTTTTGCCAACTGGTTCAGCGGGATGAGCAAGCTTTGGCGGCACAAGGGCTCAGCGGCATTGGCGTTATCAATGCCGACCAGCTTCAGAATGATCATCTCTCCCTTGTAGGGCCGCACCCGCTCGATTTTGTAGCCTCGATGCTCGGTGCTAAGGTAGATTGTCTCTAGTTGTTGGAAGCGATTGGGGATATCGGTCAAAGAGCGAACCTTCAACTCGCCCCGTACACCAAAAAGGGCCACTACCTGTCCAATAGTAGCCCATTCGGTTCCTTGTGACTTTGGCACGTGGACCTCAAATTGCTCTCTTACTACTTTGCCGCTCTCTGGTTCGAGCGATTAGTCGCGCCGAACAACAGGCGCGTTTCGTTAGACAATCTCAAGCGATGTATGGCGACCTTCGCGCGTGCCACCGGCGCGCAGAAGGGTGCGCATCGCCTTGGCCACACGCCCCTGACGGCCGATGACCTTGCCGAAGTCATCTGGCGCGACATGCAATTCCAACGCCAGAACATTGCGGTCGTTGCGTACCTCGCGCACCTGAACGGCGGAAGGATCGTCCACCAGCGACATAGCCACGTATTCAATGAGTCTGCGCATAAGCTCAATCCTGACTCGTGATTACTGGGCAGCGGCCTTTTTTGTCTGTTCAAAGCGCTCCAGAATACCCGTGCGTTTGAGCAGCGACGCTACCGATTCAGTTGGCTGCGCGCCAACTTTCAGCCAGCCCAGGGCCTTCTCTTCGTCAATGTGGATCGCGGACGGCTCAACCAGAGGGTTGTACCAGCCAATGTTCTCAATGATGCGGCCATCGCGGGGCGCACGAGCATCGGCCACCACGACGCGATAGCTGGGGGCTTTTTTCTTCCCCACGCGTTTCAAGCGAATCTTCACAGCCATGTGTTAATTTCTCTCACCTCTCCCCCCAGTATTGTCTTATGGCCAGATCCCAAACAGGGGGTTGTTATTCGATATGGAAAGATAACAGGCCAGGGCGAAGCGAGTATGCAAGCCGCCCTTTCCTGAATTACGGTTTTACTAGGATAGCATGGAGTAGGGGAAAAGTCAAATTTTCGTTCTGATCTGTATTCCCGAGTGTAGGCCAGATGAATGCAGGTCGAGATTCGAAAATTGCATAGGAGATCTGTTAATGGAAGCTGCTCTGGACTCAGGAAAGAGCGGGGGGCTCTCCAGCGTGGGTGTTCGCGTGTCTTTCATTGCGGGCTATTCCTTTTCATAAATCGAATTTCAGAGTGACAGTGAAAAGGAGATGGCGCTGCGAGTTCTGGAGTATAATGTCTATGCCACGTGTAAATCAGATCGTCCTGGAATCTCAGCCGTCTCGCATCGATTGTGTTTTGGATGTGTCGGCAGTGCCGAATTCGTTTTGACGTCGGAGAAGAAACAGGCGTGGTTAATAAGGAGATTGGCGATGTTACAGAATAGTGAAGATCCTGTGCATAGCAAGAAGGCGGCGGAGTGAAGATAGATATCTATCAGCCTGGAAAGTATTTGCAGTTAGCACGCCAGCGGCTGCAATTGCCTGTGTTTATGCCCGATGCTACTCTGGGAGTTGTGCGGTCGCTCGACTCGACCGATCTGGAACGGTGCGGGATTGAAGCTGTGGTGATGAATACCTTTCACTTGATGCAGCGCCCCGGATCTTCGACGATCCAGGCGCTAGGCGGATTGCATAAAATGAGCGCCTGGTCGCATCCAATTATGACAGACTCAGGTGGATTTCAGGCTTACTCGTTGATTCATCAAAATGATAAATTTGGCTCAATCAATGCAGGCGGAATCACCTTTAAGCCCGAAGCTTCGGAGCGTAAATTTCACCTCACGCCGGAAAAAACTATTCAGCTCCAGGTGAGTTATGGAGCTGATATCGTTGTGTGCCTTGACGAATGTACTCATGTAGATGCTTCGTTTGAAGCTCAGGTGCTCTCAGTCGAACGTACAATTGACTGGGCCCGTCGTTGTAAAAATGAGTTTCAGCGCCTTATGCGCCAGAAAAAGCTTCCGCAGGATCAACAGCCTCTTCTGTTTGCGGTCATTCAGGGAGGTGGAGATTATGGGTTGCGTAGAAGATGCGCTGAGGCTTTGTTGGAGATAGGCTTTGATGGCTTTGGCTACGGAGGCTGGCCGCTCGATAGTCGGGGGAATTTGCTCACGGATATTATTACGTATACCAGGGAGCTTGTTCCACGAACATTTCCTATGCACGCGCTGGGGGTGGGGCACCCGGATAATATCATCGCGTGCTCTTGCATAGGTTACGATATGTTTGACAGTTCTCTGCCCACGAGAGACGCCAGGAATGGCAGGCTCTATGTTTTTGGGGGCGACACTGTGCCTCAGCACATTTTTTCTGGCGATAAGTGTGTGTCGTATATTTATATCAGCGACGAGAAATATATCAAGTCTGATGCGCCGCTTTCGCAGGTCTGCGATTGCCTGGCCTGTGCCAATTATTCGCTGGGATATCTTCATCACCTTTTCAAGATTGGCGATAGTCTCTTTTTCCGCCTGGCCACGATGCACAACCTTAGATTTATTGTTCAGCTTATGGCACACCTGCGAGAGTTCCAATGAGCGCGCAAGATGACCTGCTAGAGCAGCTTGTCGAGGCCGTTCTGGCAAGCTCCAGGTATAGAGAGGTAAGTGGCGAGCTGATCAGGGATATTGGTTCGCGGGAACTGGCCAGGCGTACCAGCTTGAAGGAGGCGGTGAAGGCTGCGAAAAATAAGCTGCATCAGGTTGGTGGGGCTTATTTCACGGGTACTATGCATTATGGTCTGTGGCTGAGTGATCTGGAGCGGCTTGTTCAGCCCGGTGGACGAGTTGATTTGCTTGCCTACTTAAAGAAGATTATGAGCCATCATGCTTCGACCAAAGAGCGTTTGCCAATCCTCGGACAATTCTACAGCACAATTCTAGCTGATCTGCCTCCCATTCATTCTGTGCTTGATATTGCCTGCGGCCTTCATCCGCTTGCATTGCCCTGGATGCCTCTGGTAGAGCCGGTAGAATATTATGCATATGATATGTATCAAGACATGATAAGATTTCTTAATGGATTTCTGTCGCTGATGCAAGTTCAGGGTCAGGCACGAGTCTGCAACGTTGTTCGAGCATGTCCAACGGATAAGGTTGACGTTGCCTTCGTTCTCAAAACGCTCCCCTGCCTCGAACAGGTAGACAGAGCGGCAAGTTTCAGGCTCTTGCAGGCTATTCGTGCTACCTATGTTGTTGTCTCTTTCCCGGTGTATAGCCTGGGTGGAAAGGCTAAGGGAATGGAGGCCAGCTACGAGGCAAGATTCCGCTCGCTGATCGAGCATCATTCTACGTGGTCGATCAAGCGCTTTGAATTTCTTACGGAGCTGGCCTTCCTGGTAACAAAATGCCAGGACGCGCCTGCGAACGGAGATCAGGGCTAGCCGGTGTTGCGCAGACCGGCAGCGATTCCATTGATGGTCAGAAGCACCGCGTAGGTCAGGCGAGCGCGTTCTTTCTCTTCGGGGCTGGTTGTGAGCAGGGTCTGCTCACCTTGCATCATAGGGCCGCCCAGGGCGCGCAGCCGGCGCAGGAGCGCGACCTGGAAGTAGCTAAGCGGATCGACGTAGGGATTGCGCCTGCGGATAGAAAGCTGGAGCACGCGATTGGTGTCCAACAGCGCCTGGCCCCCGGTGATAGCCAGAAGCAGGCGTTCTGTGCGCTCATATTCGGCGTCGATTTCTCGCGAGAGGCGGGCGCGCAAGGCTGTGTCATCGACCAGCGTGGCGTAGTGCCTGGCGATATGCAAATCGGCTTTAGAGAGCGTCATTTGCATATTGTCGAGGAAGGCACGCATGAAGGGCCACTCCTGGTACATCTGTTGCAGTTCTTTCAAGCCCTCTGGATGGCCGGACAGATACTCTTCCAGGGCGTGGCCGACGCCATACCAGCTGGGCAGAACGTAGCGGCTTTGCATCCAGGAAAAAACCCAGGGGATGGCGCGCAGCTCTTCCAGGTTGCGTCCTCTGGAGCGGCGCGCGGGTCGTGAGCCAAGATTAAGCCAGCCCAATTCCAGAATAGGTGTGGCCTGCTCGAAGAAGCGCAGGAAATCGGGATCATCGTAGATCAGACGTCGATAATAGATGTACGCGCTGGCGGAGAGATTTGTCATAATCTCCGCCCAGCGCTGGCGTTGCTCTTGCACGCTCCGCGACTGCGAGAGGGTATCATCCGGCAGGCTAGCCTTGATAACGCCCGCAACAACCAGTTCCAGGTTGCGCAATGCGATGGCAGGCAGGCCATATTTGAAGGAGAGCATCTCGCCCTGTTCGGTAATGCGAATATGCCCGTTGACACTGCCGGGAGGCTGGCCCAGAATCGCATCATAGATAGGCCCGCCACCGCGCCCGATTGCGCCGCCGCGGCCATGAAAGAGCGTGATGCTAATCTGGTAGCGCGCGCTCAACTCTGCCAGGCGTCCCTGGGCCTGGTACAGTTCCCAGCTAGAGGTCAGGATACCACCATCTTTGCTACTGTCGGAATAGCCCAGCATAACCTGCTGCTTGTTGCAGCAGGCTTGTACATGTGTACGGTAGACAGGAAGATCGAAGGCGCTTTCCAGAATGCCAGTACACGAGCGCAGGTCCTCGATGGTCTCAAATAACGGTACAATGGGCAGGGCCGTGATGCCCGTTTCCTTACAGAAAAACAGCACCTCCAGCAAGTCGCTGACTGCCCGCGCCATGCTGATGATGTAGCAGGTAATCGCCTCTTCGCCAAATTCCTGACGTGCCTGGCGAATCGCTTCAAAGGTTTGCAGGACATGGTTTGTTTCGGCACTTAACTGGAGTTGCTGGCGCGGCAGGACGCGCGGGTCACTGAGCAGCGTTTCTAGCAGGCGAACGCGCTCTGGCTCGGCGAGATCGCGGTAATCCTGCTGAAGCAGGCCACTGACACGCAGGAGTTCCGCTAGGGCGCTGGCATGGCGTTCACTGTGCTGGCGCACGTCCAGGGCAGCAAAATGAAAGCCAAAGACCTGAACCTGGCGAATCAGCGTGGCAAGCTGCCCCTGTGCAAGCTCCACCTCACCGTCCTTGAGCAAGCTTTCATGAACCAGCTCCAGGTCACGCAAAAGTTCGGCAGGGGAGTGATAAGGATAGCTTTCTGCTTGCTCTGCACCCGTTGTGACAAGGGCGCTCAGGCGTTTCCACATAAACGAGAGCTTGCGCCGGTATGGCTCTTGCGCGGTCTGTGAGCCAAGTTCACGGTCGTAGTCGGCCAGATGCTGTGCATCGTGGGCAATTGAAGCGGCCAGGTCCTCGGTAATCGAGCAGTACTGGAGAGATTGCGAATACTGCGCGGCCAACGCCTCTATTGAAGTGCGGTAATGTTCGATGATGTGCGCGTGCTGTAAAGCAAGCGCTTGGAGCATAGTGGTTGGCAGGACGTTCGGGTTGCCATCTTGATCCCCGCCGATCCACGAACCCAGGCGCAAGAAAGGTGGGACATGAAACTCTTTCCCTGCTTGTGCGCTGCGTAGCACCTGTTCTAGCTGGCTGTAGAGCTCTGGCACGGCGGTGTGGAGCGCTTCGTCCAGGTAATAACTGCCCATCTTGATCTCATCCAGCGGTTGCAGTCGCACATGGCGAATCGAATCGGTGCGCCAGAGCAGAGCAATCGTATTGGCCAGGTCGCGCTGCCAGTTCTGCTGCTGGCGGGGCGTCATCTGCGCGAAGGCGTCGTGAGCTTCCAGCAGATCGGCAATTTTGCGCAACTTGGTGATCAGGCTGCGCCGCGTGGCCTCGGTCGGATGCGCGGTAAAGACCAACTCAATCGAAAGCTGATCGAGGAGCTGCTGAATGGTTTCGGCGTCAAGCTCGCGCAGGGTTTTTCCGAGATCGGCCAGCGAGCCGCGCTGGATTTCGGGCATATTGGCCCTTTCATAGGCATGACGTCGGCGAATGCGGTGGTACTGCTCAGCGGTGTTAATCAGATGGAAATAGACGGTAAAGGCGCGAATAACGTCAATGGCTGTTTCCAGATCGCAGTCCTCGACGATTTGCGTAATCTCGCGGTCCAGGGCTGCAATTTCCTGCTGATAGGATGCGGCTGCGGCGGCGGAGGCACCAGCCAGGCTCCGGGTGCATTCGCGCAGACGACGACAGTTCAGGCGCAGGCGTTCTACCATCTCGAAGACGTGCTTGCCGCCGTGTTGTTGAATAGCGTACCCTAGCATCTCTCCCAGCAGGCGAATATCCTGGCGTAGCGGCATATCTCGCTCTTCGCGCTGTGATTGTTCTGACATAAGCAAAATCCAATCCTTTGTACAACAATGACAAAAGCTGCATGGACCAGCCAGATCGACGGAGAGCAGGCTACGGTGTCGCTATTTTCTTTGTATATATTATACATCTATATTTATATGATATTCAGCAGGGTGGGATGATCAATTGTCGCGCATTGATCATCTCGCTTATACCGAAGAACTGCGGAAGTATCTTTGTATTTAAATCCATGAGAGTTTGAAGCGTGCCAGGACGCGGAGGATGGGTCCCTGCTTCCAGAAATCCTCAAGGCCAAGCTGGCGCGAGGACCAGATGTAGATCAGAAGGCCGGCGAGCAACTCGACGGATAGTTTGAAGATGGCAAAGATCGCGCCCAGGAAGCCCAAACTTTGTGAGAAAGTGGTAATCAAGACCAGATCGAGCAGGGTGCGCAGCAGGAGCAGACCCGCGCCCATCGCCAGCGAGGCCAGCAGGACGCGCCCGGCGAAATTGGCCAGCCTGCGCAGGCCAAGCATGCCAATTTTCTTCTGTAGTAGCCAGAGCAGGGCCGCAGCCTCCAGCGAACCGGCCAGCGCAGTAGAGAAGGCCAGGCAACCGAGGCTCCAGGAAGGTCCCCACTTGATGAGATTAAGCAAGATCAGGCTGAGCAGGATCTTCAGTCCGAACTGCGAGATGCTAATGATTACCGGCGTTTTGCTATCGCGGAAAGCGTAGAATGAGCGTGTCAGAATCTCTACTGAGGCAAGCCCGGCCAGGCCAAGAGCGAAACAGGCCAGAGGAACCGAGGTAGACGTGGCGTCATCCAAACTAAAGGCGCCGTGCTGGAGCAGCACCTGGATAATCGGCAGACCTAGCACAATCAGCCCGATGCTGGAGGGAATCGACATGAAGAGAATGCTGCGCAGGGTGTCCTCGATGATCGTACGCACGCGATCCAGGCGGCCCCGTGTGACGTTCTCTGCCATCGTAGGGAAAGCAGCAGTTGCCACTGCCATACCAAAGATACCTAGTGGCAGCAGCACCAGCTGGAAGGCTTGATAATACTGCGTAATCAAACCGCTCTGACCAGCGACGAACACAAGGATCAGGGCGCGATCCACGAAGGTCGAGAAGTAGAGCACGGTAGCGTTCAGAACGCGTGGGAGCATCTGGCGTCCAATCTGGCGCACGCCCGGATGCTTCCAATCGAACGTGAAGGTATAGCGCATGCGCTCCTTGATTACGCCGGGGATCTGGATGCCAACCTGGAAGGCGGCTCCCAGCACCACACCCACCGTCGCGGCATACACGGCGATTGTCGTATGTGTATCGGTACGTCCCAGGAAGACCAGGAGCACGCCGGGCAACAGGCCGGTAATCAGGCCCACGTTATAGAGCACTGTGCCAATTGCCGGCAGGAGGAAATTCTGGCGTGCGTAGAGCACTGAATTGACGATCACGCCGCCGCCCATAATAATCGCCTGGAAGAGCATAATGCGTGTCAGGGCAACAATCAGGCTCACCTCGGCGGGTGGTGCGTCGGGAGTATAGATCGGAACCAGGCGGGGAGCCAGGATCATTGCGATCAGGGCCAGGAAGCACATAATCGCCAGGGCCAGATTAAGAGCAGAACTGGCGACATGCCAGGCTTTTTTCTCGTTCTTCTCCCCGATCATGTAATGAGTAAAGATTGGGATAAACGCCGAACTAAGTGCCCCGCCCGCGACAACGTTAAAGATCAGATCGGGGACGAGGAATGCCTGCAAGTAAGCGTCTGAGGTCATGGTTGTACCGAAGACGAAGGCAAACAGCGAGGTGCGCAGTAGCCCCAGGACGCGTCCGACGATAAAAGAACCGGTCAGGATCAACGTTGCGCGCGCCATATTTACTTTCTGCATTGAGCCGCTATCCTGCTTCGGGACAAACGTTCCGGTTTCCGGTGCATGCACAGCGGGCAGAGGCTTGCTCGGTAAGGATAAGGGCCGTCCTGGGAGGCTATGCGGCACAAGCGGCGCAGGGGCCGATGCACTCACCTCTGGGGGGGATGGTGGAGATAGAGGTATGCCTGGAGTGGGAGGCGTAACAGGCAATGTAGGCGCCTGGGAGAGCCAGGGCGGAGTCTGAGGTGTTTCTGCCTTCGAGGGGGCCACCGGAGGCATAGTCGGACCGCTGAACAGGCCAAACAGGCTGGAGAGCGATCTGGTTTTTTTGCCTTGCATCGCGCCGGCCGAATTACGCCAGCCTTCCTGCACCCGGCGCAAACGTTCGGCCCGCAACTGTTGCAGGCGCGTCTGGCGCAGCACTTCCATCGGTTGCGAAGGCTGCGGAGCGTTAAAGTACTGATATTCCATACCCTGGCCATAACCCAGACTGGATCCCATGTCAAGCAGCGGCTCCTGGTAGTGCGGCGGTACCACAGGTCGTGGCTGTTGCGCCTGTCCGGGCGGCATAAGCGGCTGCGACAGCGACCCAGGGGACATGGAAGCTTGTGAGAGCGGTCCCGAAGGTGGCCCAAACGGGCGCAACGTATTGAACTGTGGTGACGCCGGCGGATACATGGGAGGCTGCACTTGTCCGGATAGAGGCTGCGAGGGTAGTGCAGACAGGGGTGGGGGTGTGGAGACAGCTGGATTCTGCTCGTATTGCCACAGAGAGCCAGAAATGGGCTGGTCCTGCTCGTACTGCCAGCCGTAATACTGCTGCTGTGGTTGCTCTGGAACACCCGGTTGAGGGTGAGGTGCGTACTGTTGTCCTTCGTTTCCCGCCATGGTTCTTCAAATCACTGCAAAAAGCGAACCTCTATCACGTATACATTCCTCAAACAATCGTGAGAGATAGAGGATAGCTGCCGCTATTTGGCTGCACACGTGATGGTACAGATTTATTTGACAGCATATCATAGTGATCTATTTTTTTACCAGTTTAGGCCCCGAAAGTCATATATCAGCTAAATAAGCAGTGCCGCCAGCAATACACTACCCATCACCAGTAATACCAGATAATCGGCCAGGGCGAGCTTCTTTTCGTGAAGGTGGGTCTGGTGGCCGTCAACCTGATAGCCGCGAGCATCGAGGGCTGTGGCCAGTTCGGAGGCGCGGCGCAGGGTGTTGCGCATGAAAGGGACAAAAAGGGCCAGCATACTTTGTATACGTTCGCGTGGTGAGCCGGAGTCGAGGCTGGCCCCGCGCGCTGCCTGGGCCTTGACCAACTGCTCGATTTCCTCGACCAGCGTGGGGATAAAACGCAGAGCCAGCAGGAGCATCAGAGCAAAGTCGTCCACAGGTAGACGAAGCCAGCGCAGGGGAGCCATGAGCATAGTGAGACCCTCGATCAGAGCTACAGGTGAAGTAGTCATAGTAAGCAGCAGCGAGCAAGGATAGAGGATCAGGAACAGCGCGAGGAAGATGCCGGAGTACCAGACGTTATCATAAGTAATCATATATGCGACGCGCGGCGCGGCTCCGGCAGGCCGCTCGAGGGCCGAAAGCCCGGCCAGCACCAGCGTAATAAGCACAAATATAGCCACAATCCTGCTACGCCTCAGCCAGCGTTGAACGGAGGCCCGACGCAGCGTAGACAACGGCAGGAGCGCCAGCAAGCAATATAGGGCCGTCGCCAGCCCTATGCATAGAAGCGCACCCAGAAAAAATGCGGGTGAGAGGATCAGCGGGGGCAAGACGCTGAAAACGCGCCCGCTATCGCTCGCGTTCGCCGGGGTAAACAGGCCGAGGAGTACACTCAGCAGAACAATTGTTACTAACAGCCAGAGCCGTCGCCACATCTCGCGCAATGAAATGCCGGAGCAGAAAACTCCGACCAGCACCAGCGAAAAGGCTACAAAGTACGGTGTAAAGTCCCAGTACGAGCGGCCGGCCACGACCAGAGCCGCCACCATCATAAAAATGACCAGCAGCTTGGTTCTGGATTGCAAGCGATGGAGAAGGCTCCTACCAGGATAATAGATACCTAAAGAGATATTTTTCAGAAACATACGCTATCAAACCTGTTCTTATCTAAGACACTCCAACTTGACCAGTATAAGCTCAGAGCGTGCCTGATTCTCAAGAGCTTCACCCCTGCTCTCCGGGTACTCGCGCATCTCCGCCGCGCAGGAGATTTAGTATGTGATGTGAGTAAGCCATCGAAAAGCTTCATCTATTGTTGCTACTTCCAACGGCACTGGTAGGCCACGCTGGCGCAATAATGACAACAGCTCGCTGAGCGGAGGTGGCGCCAGGCCATGCCTGTTCAACGTGGCGGGCTGCGCGAAGATCTCACGGGGCGTGCCCTGCATGACCAGGTGCCCCTGATGAAGCACAAAAAGCTGATCGGCCAGAGCCGCTACTTCAGCCATATCGTGCGAAACCAGAATCACGGTTCTGCCTTGCTGGTGCAATGCCTGGATGTGTGTATAAAATTCGGCTCGCCCCTCGGCATCGAGGCCAACGCCCGGCTCGTCCAGGATGAGAATCTCTGGCTTCATCGCCAGCACTCCGGCCAGGGCCACGCGCCGCCGTTGTCCACCGCTGAGTTCAAAGGGTGAGCGTAGCGCGTATTGTTTGGGTGGCAGACCCACAAGCTCCAGTGCCTGGAGCACGCGCAGGCGCAACTCGCGGCGGTCTAGCCGCATACGCCGAGGGCCAAAGGCCACATCGGCGAAGACGGTTCGCTCAAAAAGCTGCGTTTCAGGGAACTGGAAAAGCATGCCTACATACCGGCGCAGGCGCGCGAGGTCGGCACCGTGCGCACCCACTTCGAGGCCATTGACGATAACTCTGCCGCTGGTGGGCAGCAGCAGGCCGTTAAAATGCTGGACGAGCGTAGACTTGCCCGATCCGGTGACGCCGATAATGGCCGCGCAGGAACCGCGCGCGATCTCCAGGCTAACATCGACCAGAGCCGGCCTGCGCAAAGAGGTCTCCTGTTTGGCTGCGTAGGTGTGGGACAGGTGCTCAGCCACAATGATCGGATCACTCATGGGGCAAGCTCCTGTGCGATGGCCTCGCTGGTCAGAGCAGCAGGCGAAATGGGTATGCCTGCTGCGCGCAGGCGAGCAGCCAGCTCCAGAGGTTCGGGTATAGCCAGCTTCAGGGCGCGCAGGTAGGCGAGGTCGGCAAAAACTGCCGCTGGCGACCCATCCATCATTATTTGCCCCTCTTTCATGACCAGAACGCGGTCGGCCTGCACCGCCTCTTCCAGCAGGTGAGTGACATGGAGAATCGTCAGACCATAGTTGTCGCGCAGGTGATGCAAGAGAGTAACGATCTCCTGACGTGAGAGCGGATCAAGCTGAGAAGTAGCCTCATCGGCGATAATACAGCGCGGGCGCAATGCAAGGACGCCTGCGATGGCCAATCGCTGGCGCTGGCCGCCGGAGAGGCGCTGCGGCGATTGCTTGCGCAGATGGGCAAGCCCCACGTCCTTGAGGGCGGTATCCACTCGCTCGACGATCAGCGGGGCTGGCAAGCCCCGCACGGTCAAGGCCCATGCCACATCATCCTCTACAATGGTGGCGATAATCTGATTATCGGGCTGCTGAAAAATCATGCCGACGGTATCTCGAATGTGCCGCTGGTAAACTGCTACCTGCGTGTCCATGCCAGCGATCAGCACCTGCCCCTGCTCTGGGAGGAGCAGCGCGTTGCAGTGCCTGGCCAGAGTTGATTTGCCGCTGCCATTGTGCCCCAGCAGTGCCACGTATTCACCGGCCTGGATTTGCAGGCTGAGTTCGGAGAGTGCTGGTTGGTCCTGCGAGTTCTCCCGCTGTCTGTATGCACGCGGATAGGCATAGCTCACCCGGCGAAACTCGATCAGTGACGTGCCGTTTTTCATCTGTCTTCTACCTCCTTCTCCAATCGGTGCTGGCGCAAACGGGCGATATTCAAGCGGCGCACCTCAACCTTAAGGTTATGCAGCCAGTGCGATCTGATGAAGACACGTCGGGGAATAAGCCTGAAGAGTAGTTGCGCGCATCGGTTGAGCATCCCTTCCAGACGATACCCCGGAAAAGGCCGCACCTGGTAGCCCAGCAGGCGCAAGAAAAAGTTAGTGATCAGGTAGACGGCAGTCACTATGGGAATACAGAGCAGACATGCGCCCAGGTAGAGCAGAAGCAGCCAGTGCTGCAGCCCCCACTGCATAAAGCTATTCAGCCGAGGCAGGAGCGTATGCTGCCAGGTGCCTTCTCGACCAATCAGCTCGAAAGCCTGGCCCAGTAGGGGTGTAAAAGCGGCATAAGACTGGCGCATGAGATGGATCAGAAAGCCTGGTCCGCCGCTCAGGTAGGAAGTCAATAGGAGAACTGACCAGAAAGCCAGCGCTCCGCAGATGATTCCCAGGGAAATCGTGGTGAAGTGGCGCAGGCGATGGCGCATGGTCATGCCCAGGAACAGGCCCGCGCCCGCTTCAAGCACCATAATGGGCACGACCGCCGGGCCAAGCACAATAATAATCATAAAGAGGGTCACACACAGACTCATGCAGCCAACGTAGAGACCGCGCCGTAGCACCAGAACCGCGAAAACCACTGGTATCATCAGGGCTATAGCGTTTCCTCCAACCGGCAAAATCTGGATCAGCAATTGCGAAACGACCCCGATATTCGCCAGCAGGGCGCCCTCGGCAATCTCAATTGCGCTCAGCCTGCGCGCGCGCATGTCGGGAAGGACGCGCCTGGGTGTGGACCTGGTGTTCTCTTCGAGTAAAATGGTCTTCCTGGTTTTCTGAATATCTTCAATCATGCTTCTATCTGCTCACGTCCATTTCTTTTATAGTTTACCAAATCGCGGAGATTCATGAGACTGCATTTTACAGCACGAGCGACCTCAGACGCGCGCACTCAAGTACAATTTAGCGAGTACCTGGTACTTGTGGAAGCTTTTAAAAAAATGGGAAAGAGAGAGGAAGACGATAGACGCACATACGCCTGTATGGTTGTGCGAGAATGTGAGATCCTATAATTGATGAATAATCTGCTCTCTGCTATACTCACTTGTAGCAAGAACATCTCTCTGTGTCAGGAGGTTTGCCCTCGTGTCATCCATGCGCATCTTTGTAAGTTATTCTCTGGCTGGCGATGAGCGGGGCGCTGAATGCGCCCGGCGCTTCATTGCTGATCTGAAAACCAGAGGGGTCGAGGTCATCACTGATAACGAGCATATTCCCGATAAACACCTGATCAGCTATCTCTATCGTGAGTTCGGGCGCTGCGAGTATTTCATTCTGATCCAAACGCCGCAATCCTTGCAATCCTGGCGTGTGCAGAACGCGGTGAACCTTGCCTTACAAGAGGTTGCTCTGCAACGCATGAGAGGTGCTCTGCGCCTGATAGCCATTCCTCTCGCTGCCGGCGACGGGCACCTGCACCTTCTCCAGGCCATGCCGCGTGCCTTTGATGCCAGCGAGGATTATTCACGTGCTCGCGATGAGGTATTGTTGGAGCTAGGACTGCTTCACCAGGGCGTCGAGGCAGTGGAATCACTGCGAGGATTGCACCGGCCGGTAATTCCGCCGGAGAGTTATCCCGCTGACCAGAGAACGCAACGGCCCGCGATACAGCAAGTTCCTTCCTCTCCCGCTTTTTCTCAGTACAACGATCGCCCTGCAACGCCACGAGCCAGGTTGGCGGGACGCTGTTTGTGGGTCAGGCTTGCCGGGGGGATGATAGCCGTGGCGCTTATTCTAGGTGTAACTCTGGTGGCCATGCAGGCTACGCATCACGGAATGCTGACAGTCGTCCAGCCCCAACGCACATTCCCCAGGATATCTACTTCATCGGACGCTCATCCAACTCCTGCCATTACTGTTATATCAGGCATTAATCCGCAAAGTACGGTCGATCCCTATGGCGCTGGAAATACCTTAGCTCTGAGCAATGATCTGACCGGCGAGAACAATAGCCCCCCCTATCAATGGTATGTCAGTCCCCATGGGCAAGCGCACGGCTGCTTTTTCATCAATCATACCTATGATATGTCATCGCAGGGACCAAACTATTGCGCGGTGTACAATACCAACTTCGCCAACTTTGCCTATCAGATCCAGATGGAAATTGTCCAGGGCCAGGCAGGAGGGATCATCTTCCGCGACAATGGGACGGCCAGCACGTATTATATCTTTGAGATCACGACCAGCGGGCGCTTCTTTGTTCTACGCATCGATTCACTGCACACAGCTCCCGTCCAACTCGGCGCGGGCAGCAGTTTTGCTATTCACACAGGACTCGGTATATCCAACGTCATTGCTGTTGATGCAAATGGCAGCCTTTTGACCTTTTATGCCAACGCAATTACTATCGCCCAGATAAGAGACAGCCACTATGACAGTGGAAACATCGGTGTCATTGTTGGACAACCCAATGATCAAGGCGTTACAGAAGCGGCGTATACCTATGCCAGGGTGTGGACGATGTAGCAACCAGGCGGGCTGAGAGGGACTCCCTTGTCTTTTTACCTTTCCTCTGCTATCCTCACTATGTAGTCGCAACATGAGAGAAGATGATCTCCCTACTGAAATAGAGAATTTTTTTGTGAGGAAGCTAGCTGGTTATGAACCATCTGAATGTTGTTATCCTGGCCGGTGGAAGTGGGACACGTCTCTGGCCATTGAGTACTCCGGACTTTCCGAAACAATTTCTGCCGCTTCCCAACGGCCACAGTATGATACAGGAAACTCTGGCTCGTGTCGCGCCCCTTGCCGCGCTCGACCAGACCTGGGTTGTCACAGGCCAGAGTATGGCCCCGCTGGTGAGAGAACATCTGCCTGCTCTGGCGCTGGAACATATTCTAGGCGAGCCAATGGGGCGCAATTCTGCGCCAGCGATTGCCTGGATCGCTGCCAGAATTGCGCGCCAGGATCCCGAAGCTGTGATGATCACGCTGCCTGCCGACCATATGATTACCGAGGGAGAGACGTTCAGGCAGGCGCTGAGCCTGGCGCAGAAAATGGCTGCCCAGGGGCATCTCGTAACGCTGGGCATCAAGCCGACAGCGCCGGAAACTGGCTATGGCTACATTCGTTACGCTGCGCAGATCGGCGAGGGCTTCGGACACCAGGCTTTCTCCGGTGAGCGTTTCGTAGAAAAGCCTGACCGAGAGACCGCTCAGAGCTATTTGCGGGATGGCCACTACGTCTGGAATAGCGGTATGTTCATCTGGCAGGTCAAGACTATCCTGCGTGAACTGCGCACGTACCTGCCCGAAACTATGCAGAAAATAGATCAGATTGTGGAAGCCACAGGCACGCCGCGGGAGCCAGCGGTTATGGACGAGATCTGGCCAACCATCCAGCCTATCTCCATCGATTACGGCGTCATGGAGAAGACCAGTCGGTTTGCAGTAATCCCCACCGACATTGGCTGGAATGACGTGGGTAACTGGGAGCAGTATGGCGCGCTCTTTCCCTCTGATGAGCAGGGCGTGAAGCGCATGGGTACGCATGAAGATCTGGGCAGTCAGAATATCTTCGTCTATAACAATACCCAGCGCCAGATCTTCACAATCGGGCTGGAAGATATTGTTGTTGTTGAGATGGACGATAAGACGGTGATCTGCCACATGAGTTCTGTCCAGCGCGTGAAGGAGATCGCTGAAAAACAGAATAAGCAGGGGGGGTAGCGGCATTTATGAATGTTTGGTATCCGGTTCAGATCCGTTTTCGCGATCTTGATCCCCTGGCGCATGTCAACAATACGGTCTATTTTACTTACTTTGAAGAGGCGAGAAGCTATTATTTTGATCAACTTCAGATGGAACGCTGGCCGTCCAGAGAGGAAGATCAGCTGATCCATCCCAGTGAAGAGGAAGAAAGGGCGCTGCATACTTCGCGTATCCAGACTACCTCTATTGGCGCGCACTATGGCTCGCTTATCAAAGAGAATTTTTGTGTTTATCATCTCCCGCTCGTCCGTTCGGACAAGGCGGAGATTGGTGTACAGGTGACACGGGTGGGGCGAACCAGTTTTGTGATGGAACTCCAGATTCGCGATATCCTCAATCACCAGCGCATTTTCGCAACCGGGCGGACTGTCATGGTCTGGTGCAACTATCGCACGGGCAGGCCCATGCCTGTTCCTCCTATGATGCGAGCTGCGTTCGAGCGCATGGAGGGACGCGAGTTTCCTCCGCCGGATGAGGCGTGGGCCTGATTCTCAATGCTTCATGATCTCAACATTGTCGGGAGATTCTGTAATGCCCAGTCGGTCGCGCTTTTGGTGAAATACCTGCAGCCTTAGCGACTTCGTGTGATGGGAACAAGAGGGGAGCTTGTCCTCACTTTTTTCTGGCTCATGCTATCTTCAGCCTATTTTAATCTGGTTGCCCTGTTTTAAAGGTTGCAGGGTAGAATAAAATATTTCTAGAAAGGCCCACGAAATGGCCTGAGAAGAGGAGAAACTCATGCCCATTGAGATAAAAGTAGGTCCACCACTGATTACAATTAGCCAGGGCCGCACCTTTATGGTGACCGATCTCAGCGGAGGAATCGATTCCACAACAGCCCAGGGCGTCTATATGAACGACACCCGTTTTGTTAGCGACTATCGTCTCGCTATCAACGGTAGTTCTCTTAAAATTATTAATTCCAACGAACTCACCTTTTACGCTGCGCGTTTTCACCTGACAAATCCGCTCATCAATCTGGATACCGGTGTGCTGGCACCAGAGACGCTGCATGTAACGATTAATCGTATGGTGAAGGATGGTATCCACGAAGATCTGGATGTGGCTAACTACACGGGAACAACGGTGAGTTTTCTGCTGGAGGTGACTCTTTATTCCGATTTCGCCGATATCTTTGAGGTAAGGGGGCAACGCATTGTACGCCGCGGCGAAGTATTGACATCCTGGGATACGGAAAACAAACGCTTGTGTACTTCCTATAACTACGGAGATTTTGTGCGCGCGCTTGTTTACTGTATTCAGGACGATGTTCCGGCGACTTACGCAAACGGTCGGATTAGTTTCGCGATTACTTTAGAGCCGAACCAGTACTGGCATACCTGTTGTGAGATGATCTTAGAACAGGATAAGGTGTCTGTAAGGCCGCTCGATAGCGGTTGTTGTCGTCTCCCAGGCTCAAGGGTCATACATGTCGAGCCTGGTTCGCGGGCTGATTTTGGCCATTGGCAGGCCGAGTGGCAATTCCTCAGCACTGGCATCGAGACCTCGAATGATATTGTCTTTCGTATGTACCAGCAAGCGGTCGATGATATGCGAGCGCTGCGCATCTACGATATGGATGTATCAGAGGATATATGGGTGCCGGCTGCCGGTGTGCCCTGGTTCGTGACGCTTTTTGGGCGGGATAGTTTGCTGGTTGCCTATCAGAATATGCTTGTCTCTTCTGGCTTTTCTCTGGGAGCGCTCAAGCGCCTGGCCGATTATCAGGCCAGCGAGAGAGATGACTGGCGCGATGCTCAGCCCGGCAAGATCCTTCACGAGATTCGCTTTGGAGAGCTGGCCCACTTCCATCGCATTCCGTTTACTCCGTATTACGGTACTGCTGACGCGACCATTCTCTATCTTATCGTGCTTTCTGAGACGTATCGCTGGTTGGGTGATCCCGAGATCCTCAAGGCTTACCGCGAGGTGGCGGAGAAGTGCCTGCTGTGGATTGATCGCTATGGCGACCTGGATGGCGATGGTTTTCAGGAGTATAAAACCTTTTCGCAGGTGGGCTATGAAAATCTTGGCTGGAAAGATGCTCATGATGCTGTTGTCTATGCCGATGGGACTCAGGTCAAACAGCCCAAGGCGCTTTGCGAGCTTCAAGGCTACGTCTACGATGCCAAACTGCGCCTGGCTGAGATCTTTCAGGCGCTGGGAGACGAGCAGCGGGCCAATGACCTTATAAGGCAGGCTGCGGACCTCAAACGCCGGTTTAACGAGGCCTTCTGGATGGAAGAAGAAGGTTGTTATGCCTTTGGCCTCGATCCCGATAAGAAGCAGATTACTTCGATTGCTTCAAATGCTGGTCACTGCTTGTGGAGTGGCATTGCTGAGCCTGATAAGGCTGTGCGTACTGCCCGCCGTTTGCTCCAGGATGATATGTGGAGCGGGTGGGGGATTCGCACGCTTTCAGAGAAGAATCCTGCCTATAATCCTCTGTCATATCAACGGGGGTCGATCTGGCCGCAGGATAACGGAATTATCGCCGAAGGCTTTAAGCGATACAACTTGATTTCAGAATCTAATCGGGTAATCAGCGGGATTTTTGACGCGATAGAACATTTTGAGGGGCGTCGTCCTCCAGAAGTGTTCGCCGGGGTGAGGCGGGATGGCAGCTTCGATTTTCCCGTGCTCTATCCCAGTGGAGCGAATATTCCTCAAGCCTGGGCTACAGGAACCATTTTCCATATGCTGCGCACAATCCTGGGTCTGCGGGCCGATGCACCTCATGGGAAGCTCTATGTCAAGCCAACGCTGCCTGCGTGGCTGCCGGATATTGAGCTTCAGCGCTTGCGTGTGGGCGGCAATCTGCTCAATCTACGCTTCTGGCGTAAAGGCGAGCAGTCGCATTGGGAAGTTCTGAGTGTGCAGGTTGGAGAAAGGGCAAGGGCTATTCAAGTGCTGGACGATCCAGACTAGAGGGTGGGCAGGCTAAAACAACCTGCCCTGTTCAAATTTCCCAGTCTGTTTTGCTGCATGCCTTTCGCGCGCCCACGGTAGCTCTGGCAATGGTGTAAGCAGCTGCAAACGCTGGTAAAGCTCAGAGCAGATATCAGGCGAGTGAATCTCGAAAGGGCAATGGCAGAAAACGTAGAGCGTGATGCCCTGCTTATACCATTGGGCAAGGTGTGTGGCCCATGCCTCGAGGAAAGGCGCGTTAATCTCACTGCTGGTATGGCCAATGTAGCGCAGGAAGGCGAAGTCTGTAGTAAGAACTGGATGAACAGGCAGATCTGGCTTGCGTTCGCGCGCTTGTAAGACGCCCTGCTCCTCATCTGACCCGGTGCGAATAGGCCGCGTATCCAT
>DATGKW010000123.1:0-40055 GCA_035294465.1 Ktedonobacteraceae bacterium
TGTGTGGTTTTGAACAGGGTAAGTAAGTATCCGGGCCCCGGTTTCGCTTCGCCATCGGTATCTGGGAAAGACCTTGCCTGACTGACTGTTTCAGTGGTTCCATAACCACGTCTTGAACCCTGTCTATGTGAGTTCGGACGCTCTTGCAGGCTGATATCTCCTGATACTCAGCTCTCTACCTACGTTTTGTTTGTTTAAGGCGAAGCGTCAAAGAAGGGGAACTATTACCCATGACATCCTATGAGGGATACCAGGACCGTATCCTTACCTGCCGCGACTGTGGCCAGGAATTCACTTTTACCTCCGGCGAGCAAGAGTTTTTCGCGACCAAAGGTCTGACGAATGCCCCTAGCCGTTGCCCCGAATGCCGTAAGGCTCGCCGAAATGGCCAATCAACCAGCTCGCGCCAGCGCGGTGGCGAACAGTATGATGCCATCTGCGCTTCCTGCGGGAAAGCAACAACGGTTCCATTTATCCCACGCGAAGATCGCCCCGTCTATTGTAGCGACTGCTTCCAGGAGCAGCGCGCGAGCCGTGCCCCTCGCGGCGATTATGCCGGAAGCGGTCGCGGTAGCCGTGGCGGCCGCGACAGACGTGACCGAAATAATAACTGGGACCGCTGGTAACAAAGAAGGCGTAGAGACGGCTCTGGCCGTCTCTACTTTTTTATTGCCTGTTTTTAGCAAGAACTACACTGGTTCAGGCTGAAAAAACTGTGTTATACTACTGACAAAATACCGTAATCATCCTCTCTTTATCCTGGAGGTCTCTGTTCAATGACACAAATGCCATCCCAGCAAGCATGGCCCAACTATACATATATTGTCCCGCAGGTTTACACCAGGGCCGGTATACGCCTGGTCGGGCTGGGGAATTATGCCCCGTCAGGGATCATTACAAACGAGTTCTTCGCTTTTATTTCTACAAAACTGGGCGATCCTCGCAGCGCTGAAGATCTTGAGCGCGTTACCGGTCTGGAAACCCGCCATGTCCGGGCAAGCACAATAGCGCTTTGCCGTAAAATGGCGAGCGCGGATGCCCCCGGCCTGATCGATGGTGACGGACCTGAAAACGAAACGCTGGTCGATATGGCTCTTGTGGCGGCTCGGCGCGCGCTTGCCAGCGCAGGGCGCGACGCTTCCGAGATCGATACGGTGATCGGGGCCTCTTCCTCCGATAACGATGCTTTCCCAACCGTAGCCGGCCAGGTAGCCACGCGGCTCGGATTGGGACCGGTGCGCGCGACAATGCTCAAAGGCGCCTGCGCCTGCCAGACGGAGGCGTTCCAGATCTGCGCGGAGATCCTCGCGGCCAGTACCGCGAAACTGGTCCTGCTGGTTACGGCGGAGGGACTCTTGCCCAATATCATGAATGTGCTGGACTGGAAAACCAGTTCGCTCTTTGGCGAGGGGGCTGCCGCATTTTTGCTGGAACGCGGGGACGAGCAGACCTATGTGATTAATGGCGCGGACGCCAGCCAGGGTCCTTCTCTTTATTACCAGACACCGTTGCGCAAAGATGTAGTCGAGATGGCCGAAGTGGATCTCCGCATGCGCCAGCTCTTCCAGGACGGCAAGGGAGCCGAGCTGAATAAGATCCTGGCTCAATATCTGATTGGCTATACTAAGATGAACGGTCGCGAGGTCTTCCGCGAAGCCCCACGCGCTATGGCCGAGTCGGTGGACGCGGTCTGCCGGCATGCTTGTCTCAGCCCCGATACATTGGCGTTTATCATTCCTCACCAGGCCAATTCTCGCATCACGCGCCGCCTGGGCGAATTGTTGATCAGCGATTACGGCTGGCCCGAATCAACGATGGAGAAACTGGTCGATAACTTCCGCTACTACGGCAATCTCTCCAACGCCAGCATCGCAACGGCCTTGATCGAGCTTATCCGCCAGGAGAAAATTCACGATGGGCAATGGATGGCCTTGCCCGCCGTCGGCGGCGGCATGAATTATGGCTGCTGGCTGTTGCCCTACCATGAATTTGAGAATATGGAAGAGGTTTATCAGCCTACAGTTTAAGAGGGAGTGATCCCGCGAGCAGTGAGCGTTCGCTCACTGCTCGCGGGGTCACTCCCTCTTAAACCAATCCTCGTTCATACGTGTAGAAGATATCCCCGCTCCACTCGTACTCGGCACCGGTGAACGCGTCGCGTATCATCATCAGATCCGGCACGGCGGCGCGCACTTCTGCCAGGCCCATCTCAGGCAGCCTGCGCCGCAGGGCATAGGCAATCAGGCTGATTGATTCGGTTGTGCCGTCGATATAGCCAAGAAAGAGGTGCTTTTCCTGCCTGCCTTCGCGTGGTTCAGCGATAGCCAGCCCATCCAGACGTTGCCAACGACGCAGCAGATAGACATGTCCGGCCTGGATCTGCTCCTTGAGCAAGGTGTCAGAGATACGATAGCCAGTGAAGCCCGCATAGTAGAGGCCGCCGACTGCGGGAAACGTATTGGAAACATCCAGGTAATGAATGATATCGTCCAGGTCTTCGGAAGCAGCCAGGATTGGCTCTTCCAGGCCGTAGGTATGACGGGGCGACACGCGCACCGGTCTGGCTGTGTGGGGAGCGAAAGCACCGACCTGGCGAAAATGGAGCTGCTCAACCAGATGGATAGAAGCAGCGTTTGTTGCTTCAGTCAGCAGGCGCGTAGTGGTTGCTCCCCGGCGTATTGCCTCTGCTCCGGCCTCCAGACTGAGCCGCCGGGCAACCCCTTGCATGCGGTAGGCCGGATCGACGCGCATCCCTTCCTGCCATGAATCGGTCGCGCTAAGCATGCGCAGGTGAACGATGCCCACCGGCCGGTCGTCATACAGCGCTACAAGTAACTGGCCTGATGGATCGCTCAGCCACTCATCCCAAACAAACTCGATATAGTCTCCCCACTCCCATGTATGCGCGCAAAAGGCCAGGACCGCCTCGCGGTCCTCCGCGCGCGCTGGTCGGATCTTGACTTCAGACTCTGCCATCTCCATCTACCTCTTCTGATTTCCCGCGATCTGACGAAGTTCGCCGGCGGGTGGTAGAACGTGGCGTCGAAGACGTGCTGGCCTGCGAGCGTGTTGACGAGGATGCGCTTGTTCGCGAGCGCGGTGACGCGGAAGTGCCAGTAGATCTTGAGCGCCTGCTGGTCGAGGCGCGCGCGGAAGGTTTCGCGGTCTCAGCAGGCGCTTCTGCCTGTGGAGATGCCTCAGCTACCGGGCTTTCCTGCTCCGTGGGAACCTCATCAAATCCGGTAATTGCGTTGAAGTTAAGAACAGCCTGGTCCTTGAGCATCTCCTCCTGTTCCACAATTTCCTGAGCGACCTCGCGGATGGCCTCCTGGGCCAGTTCTTCCTCGACAAGCTCACTCACAGCCTCTTCTTCCCTGGCCAATTCCTTGTCAAGTTCTTCCTCGGTGTGCTCCCTGGCCAACTCCTCAGCCAGTTCTTCTTCGACAAGAGCCACCTCTTCCCTGGTCAATTCTTCGGTAACGACTTCGTGCATGGCCTGCTGCGCCAGCTCCTCTTCTATCAGATCTGCCAGTTCTTCGGCCACTCGCTCGGTAATGGTCTCAGCGACATTTGCTTCCGGCAGGCCAGCATTCTCGCCAGCGCTCGCCGGGGAAATATCAGATCCAGCCTGAAGGGTGTGTAGGGTCAGGCGAATCGCATCCAGGTTTGTTTCGCAAGCTTGCAAGCGAGTCTTTTCTTCCTCCAGCCTCCTTCTGGCCCTGGCAAGTTTTTGCTCAGCTTTTTGTACATCTTTTCTGGCCTGCTCGACGGCCTGCATGGCTTTGGCTTCGCGTTTCGCCTGCTTTTTGAGCTTTTTTTTAAGTTCGTCGGAAGGTGGTGCGCCGGCCTGGTTGTTCTCGTCCATAGTTCTTACCTCTTCTGGAATGCCTTTACGGGGCAGCTAATCTTTTCAAGAGATGTGGCTGATTGCATACGATACCATGAGTAGCATATCACTTTCTCTTGCTGCGAAGGTTACTGTCTCAATCTATCGCTGAATTTTTCAAGATAATTGCGAACTAAATGAGGTGGATACGAGAGAACAGATCTATACCAATTGTGTGCCTCACGATCTCCTGGCTGAACTTTATTCATCTTACCATTACGAAGTGTTGTTTGTTGTTGTACCATTTCCCCCTGTATCTCCTTCATCTTTATTTCCTGGATTCTATCAGAAGGAGGTAGCCAAAGCAACAAACGTGACTGCTCAAAGACAACATGCAGAGGGAGGGCCATTTCAAACCTTGCTGTACGATGAAAGGCAGGGATACTCGTTTGTCGAGTATCTCTGCCTTTAAATCTGAGAAATCCATTTGTTTCTCAGGTGGTTACAGGTCGCTGTTAGCGGAGGGCTGCTCCTCCACCACCGGCGGTTTCTCTGGTGGCGGATCTGGAGCAATCGTCAAAGGCCCTGTTTTGGGGGTGAGCCGATGGGGCGGTGCCTGCACGCCGGTTTCCTCTAGAATGGCCTGAAGCTGGGCAGCATCGATAGTTTCGTGGCGACGCAACTCCTGGGCAATGCGTTCGAGGGTCGGGCGGTGAGTCTCCATCAGGTTGAGCGTCTGCTCGTAGCACGTGCGCACGATGCGATCGACCTCCTCATCGATCAATTCGGCGGTCTCCTCGCTATAATCGGTGGGAGCGCCGGTATCTCCGCCGCCCAGGAAAGGACTCTGGCGCTCACTAAAGGAGATGGTACCCAGGCGCTCGCTCATGCCCCAACGCGTTACCATCTGGCGAGCCAGCATCGTGACGCGCTGCAGATCATTCTCGGCTCCTGTGGTAATACGACCGAGAACTACCTGTTCAGCGGCTCGTCCACCCAGCGCATAGGTGATCTGAGAGAGCAGGTATTCTTTCGAGTAGTTATAGCGATCATCAAGGGGCGTGGACATAGTTACGCCGAGGGCCTGGCCGCGAGGCACAATGGTCACTTTGGTAATGGGATCGCCATATTCTGAAAGCAGACCTGCCAGGGCATGACCGGCTTCATGATGGGCAACGACGTTCAGATCCTCTTCGCTCAAAACCAGCGGGCGCTCAGCGCCAAGCAAGATCTTATCCAGGGCCTCCAGGAAGCATTGCTGGTTCACGTAGTCCAGATTGCGTCGGGCGGCCAGCAGAGCTGCCTCGTTTACCAGATTGGCCAGGTCAGCGCCCACCATTCCTGGCGTGGAGCGCGCGATCATGACCAGATCGACGTCCGGGCTGAGCGGCACATTGCGCGCGTGGATCTTGAGAATGGCCAGACGACCATTCCAGTCAGGGCGATCCACCGTCACGCGCCGGTCGAAGCGACCCGGACGCAGGAGAGCCGCGTCGAGGCCGTCGGGGCGGTTTGTCGCGGCTATCACCACAACCGCCTGGTGATTCTCAAAGCCATCCATCTCTACCAGTAACTGGTTAAGAGTCTGCTCGCGCTCGTCGTTCGTGTTGATGCTAGAACCGCGCTGGCGGCCTACCGCGTCGATTTCGTCGATAAAGATGATGCTGGGTGAAGCCTTCTTGGCCTGCTCAAAGAGATCGCGCACGCGGCTGGCGCCCACGCCAACCAGCACCTCAACGAACTCTGAACCGGACATCGAGAAGAAAGGCACGCCCGCCTCGCCGGCCACAGCTCTCGCCAGCAGCGTCTTACCGGTTCCTGGCGGTCCAACCAGCAGGACACCGCGCGGAATCTTGCCACCCAGGCGCTGGAACTTATGTGGCGTCTTGAGAAACTCGACAACCTCTTGCAGCTCGTATTTAGCCTCATCTACCCCGGCCACATCGGCAAAGGTCGTGCTGGGACGATCCTCAAGGATGAGCTTGGCGCGGCTCTTGCCGAAACTGAAGATCCCCTGCTGCCCCTGGGTGGCGCGGCGTGTGAAGAAGAAGAAAAGCCCGATCAGAAACACCCAGGGCAAGACCGCGATCAGGAGGTTTAGCCAGAAGCCGTTGTCGCTGGCCGGCTGGCTGATGATTGTCAGTGTGCTGGCGCAGCTAGGTTTGCTGGCCTGCAAGGCTGAAATCAATCCGGGATCGCCATTGGGCATCTGCACTACATGATAGTTTTTCAGGCCGGTTTTATCGATGGCGTTGCAAAGCTGGCCAGTAATGTCGGTTGAACCGATAATCGTGGCACTTTTTATGTTATGGTTGTTGATTTGCTGGTAAAACTGGCTATATTGTAGTTCCTCGACCGTTGGCGTGCTACTGCTGCTCGCGTTATTAAAAAACTGAAACAGATAGAGGCCGAGCATCAGGAGCACAATGATAAGCAGCCAGCGATTGAGCGAGGACGAATTGCGGCGCGGAGGCTGCCCATTTGGCCCCTGGTTCTGGTTCTGCTCCGAATTCGGGCGCATCTGATTCTGCTGGCGGGGACCGGGTGTGTTGTTGTTATTTTGTAGCCAGAGTCGTCTGGCCGGTATATTCTCCATAGATAAGCCCCTTGCTTTCCGACCACGCTAGCTTCTAGCGCGGTTTCTCAAGTGGTTCGGTTCCGTGCCGCTACTTTACGTAGATGCTGCGGGCCATAGTGGGATGATATCTCACCTTATTATATCTCATTGACGTACCTCTGTGCATACTCTCTTTACGTTACTTACGCTCCAGGCGCGAAAAGGTTAAGGCCGATCCCGTCCAGGTTTGCGGGATCGTACTGTATGTTATACTGGCAAGCAAGGTCGAGCGTCTATAACAGAGAAAGGAGCTACGCTATGGATACACCCATTGAGCAGACAGAGGTAATGTTGGATGCCGAAAAGCAGAAAAAGGCCAGACAGTACGCGCGTATCAAACGGCGGCTTTCGGCAGTCGGGATAGGGATCGGCGCGGCAGGCATACTGGTGCTGCTCTTGAGCGGCCTGGGAAACTGGCTGCGCACTGTATTACAGCGTCTCTCGTGGCTGGCCTGGCATTCGGCAACTGGCTGGTATCCGTGGCAGATCCTGGCCTACTTCCTGATCATTTTTCTAGCTTATGAAATTATCACAGCGCCGCTGAGCTATTATAGCTATGTGCTCTCTCGCCGCTATGGCCTTTCGACCATGAGTCGTAGCGCGTGGTTGAGAGACCAGATGAAGGGGCTGGCCCTGGGGATCGTGCTGGAAGGGGCGATCATCGAACTCATATATGTGCTGCTGGCTTTCCAGCCAAAGAGCTGGTGGCTCTGGGTGGCTCTGGTGCTGATCTTCTTTTCGGTGGTGATGGCCAATCTAGCGCCTGTGCTCATTCTGCCGCTCTTCTACAAATTCAGTCCGTTGCCCGAAGGCGAGCTGACCGAGCGCCTGCTGGCTCTGGTCAGGCGCGCGAACACCCATGTACGCGGAGTGTTTACCATGCACCTGAGCGATAAAACTACCGCCGCCAATGCAGCCGTGATGGGCCTGGGCAACACCCGGCGTATCGTCGTAGGCGATACTGTGCTCGACAGGTACACAACTGATGAGATAGAAGTAGTGCTGGCTCACGAACTGGGACACCACGTCCACAAGGACATATGGAAACTCCTCGTTAGCCAGTCGATCTTGATGTCAGGCGGTCTCTACCTGGCCAACCTGGCTTTTCACTGGGTCGTGGAGGCGCAGCACTATTACCAGAGTTTCGCCGATCCTGCCACGCTGCCGTTTCTCTTTGCGTTAATGGGAATCTTCGGGCTGGTAGTCATGCCCATCAGCAACGGGCTGAGCCGGATTATCGAGTATCAGGCCGACGAATACGCGCTGCAAGCCACCCATAAGGTCGAGGCGTTCAAGAGCGCGATGACGCGCCTGGCCAACCAGAATCTGGCCGAAGCCGAACCCGCGCCTCTCATTGAAATCCTCTTCCACAGCCATCCATCGATTCGCAAACGTTTGCAACACGCAGATGAGTTTGCGAAGAGAGCGTAGCTATTCCTTCATTCCGCGGTCCTATGCTCATTGCAACTTGAGGAGGCGGGCAATTCTTCCAAACATGCTACGATGGATGTCAAAAGTGGAAGAGAGAAAAGATATATGATACTCTTTCAATAAGTTATCGAGTAAATGTTCATTCTTTCCAGGGGAAACTACAGACCAGACACAGAACGTATGGAGGCTGTCGCATGGCAAACCAGGAGGAAAATTTTATTGGCCAACAATTTGGCAATTATCGTCTTGTCAATCTATTAGGGCAGGGAGGGTTCGCTGATGTTTACCTGGGCGAGCATATTCATCTCAAAACTCAGGCCGCGATCAAAATACTGCGCACACGGCTTGCCAGCGACGACCGGGAGAAGTTTCTGAACGAGGCTCGCACTATTGCCCACCTGGAGCATCCGAATATTATTCGCGTCTGGGACTTTGGGATTGAGAGGGGTCTGCCATACCTTGTGATGACTCGTGCCGTCAATGGCACTCTCCGCCAACTTTATCCGAAAGGTTCCCAGCTCACACTCGCTGAAATTATGCCGTATGTGAAACAGGTCGCCAATGCCCTGCACTATGCTCATGCTCAACATCTAGTCCATCGCGATGTGAAACCGGAAAATATGCTGTTAGGAAAAAACCAGGAGGTGCTGCTCAGCGATTTTGGGATTGCTGCTGTAATGCAGAGCTCCCACTATCAAAGTACTCAGGATGTCGTGGGCACTGTGGCCTATATGGCTCCTGAGCAGTTACAGGGCAAGCCATCTCCGGCCAGTGATCAGTATTCGCTGGCCATCGTCGTCTACGAATGGCTTTGTGGTGAGCGCCCCTTTCAAGGATCCTTCCTGGAGATCTTCGGCCAGCATATGTCTGCGCCGCCGCCTTCGCTGTGTGAACGCAATCCTGCCATTCCGCTCGCTGTAGAACAGGCCGTCTTTGTCGCGCTGGCCAAAAATCCCCAGGATCGCTTCGGTAACATTAGAGCATTCGCCAATGCCCTGGAAAACGCCCTGGCTGAGGCAGATACATCAACGTTTGTGAGTCCGCGGCCATCCACGCCCCCACCGGGTGCCATCCCAGCGTCTCAGCCAGTCTCCGGTTCCCATCCCAACGCACCTGCGTTCGTCAACGCTCCTCAGCCAACACCCCCGCCTGGTTTGATTCCGGCGTCACTCTCTAGTATTTCCACGGTTGATATCAATGCACCTACCTTTGTGAGCACGCCTCAGCAGCCAGCACCAGGACCCGGTTTTACGCCGATTCCTCCCTCTTCTGGCAGCTCGCCTCAACTTTCTCCCTCATCCAGCAGCCCGTCAGGTTCCACGCCTCCACCGGGAGTGTATGGAAAGCCTGCGGAAGCTCCGATGAAGCCTGCCGCGCCTAAATCTGCTCTCAGCACGCTGCTCAAGGTACTCAGTCTTATCCTGGTTATCGTCATTATAGCCGTGGGAACACTTGTGGGTATTTCCCTCGCTCGCCAGCGGATGGGAAATACCGGTTCGCCCTCGTCAGGCACGCAGGGAGGAACGTCGGGCCAGTCACCAACGTTGCCAGCTCCAACTGCTACCTCACCGGCTTTCACACCCGCGTCAAATACGACCCCGGTTCCGACGCTCCCTCCGACGACGCCTTTGACTGTGAGCAACCCTGCGCTTCCGCTTGTGATCAAATGTGTCAGTTGTAGCTATCCTGGCCTCTCTCTCTCGTTAATAGGCATCTCAGCAAACGCTGCAAATAGTACAACGCTGTGGGTCTTCACTATTGCAAATGACGGAGCAAGCCAGTGTAGTAGAATCTCGTTCAGTAACCTCCAGCTTGAAGACGAAAACGGCACACAGTATCAAACCAGCGGGCAGGCGAGCGATAGCTGGTCTCTCAATGCTGGAACCTCTACAAATGAGAGTCCCACGATTGCCTTGATTCCACAGGCTGGCATTATCTATACACTGAACGTTTCTCTCTCTGCAAATTGTACCAATGGCGATAACATCTACCAGACGGAAAATATGCAGTTTGAGCAGGGACCATTGACGGGGCAGCCTGTGCCTTCAACGGCGCTGACTCCCAAAACTCCTGGACTTCCGTTAACTATCTCCTGTGTGCAGTGCAATTACCCTAAACTGACGCTGGCGCTGACCAGCATTACCGCTAATTCCTCCGGGAGCACGACTGTCTGGCATTTCGTTATTGCCAATAATGGAGCGAGTGCGTGCAATCGGATTTCGTTTAGCAATTTCCAGCTTGAAGATCCTTCCGGCACGCAATACCAGACCAGCGGGCAGGTCAGCGATAACTGGTCTCTCAACTCCGGCACTCAGGTAGAAGAGAGTCCAACGCTGGCTCTTATTCCGCAACCTGGTGTAACCTACACACTCAATATCACACTCTCTGCTGAGGACTGTACGAACGGGGATAATGTTTATCAAACGGAGAATATCCAGTTCTGATGCCAGAGCATATCAACCATTGGAAGCGCTTTCTCCGGCTTCAGCGTTGACTTCATTCACCAGGTCGACTAGCTGGCCCAGGGTATCCAGGCGCTCGTGCAGGGTTCGTCCGGCTGGCGAAGCGCTGATGGTGGTCACTCCGGCTCGCTTGTAGACACGCAGGCGCTCGCGCACCATTTCCTTTGTGCCGATCAGATTCGTTTTAAGCACCAGTTCATCTGGAATGAGCGCGATGGCTGCCTTGCGCTGGCCTTGCAGCCACAGATCCTGCACCTGCTGCGCCAGTTCTACGTAGCCCGCGCGCTGAAACACCTCATTATAGAAGTTGTGCTTACGCGACCCCATGGCTCCCATGTAGAAGGCCACCGGTACTTTGAGAGAAGCGATCAGGTCTTCTAATTCATCGGTGAATGCTATGGCCCCGGCATGCACAAGCAGATCCAGATCGGACAGGGAACGGCCGGCCTTGCGCGCTCCCGTCTCAAGCGGGCCAAAGAAGATCTGGGCGTGTTCTGGAATGAACGATGTCCCAATCCAGCCGTTCGCAAGCTCGCCGGTCAGTTCCAGATTCTTCGGTCCCAGAGTTGCTAAATAGATGGGCAAATGCGGGCGAGGCTGTGCATCGGGAATCAGCGCTTTGCCCTCGCCTCCCGGCAGCGGCAACTGGTAGATCTCGCCAGAGTAGCTCAGGCGCTCGCCGCGAGCGATCATACGCACAATATCGACGACCTCCCGTGTGCGTTGCAGCGGGCGGGCGAAACGCACGCCATGCCAGCCTTCCATCACTTGTGGCCCGCTCACTCCCAGGCCCAGGAGGAAACGATCATGGGAAAGCGCCGCCATCGAGAGCGCTGTCATGGCAATCATGGCAGGCGTGCGGGAGCCAATCTGCATAATACCTGTTCCCAATTTGATGCGGCTCGTTCTGGCCGCGAGGTATGCCAGAGGCGTTACAGCGTCATAGCCCCAGGCTTCAGCCGACCAGGCGCTATCAACGCCGAGACGCTCGGCCTCAACCACGTAGGCGACCTGGTTCTCTAACTGAATCTCTTTGATGTCGGAGGCATAGGGAGCGCCGAGGCCGGTAGCTAGTTTCATGGTACGTTTCTTCCTTTCCTGAAATAACATTTGCAGACCTCTTCATTGTATCCCTAAGAAGAGAAGCTTGCCAGGAAGCAAGAAGGCTGGAGAAAACGAAGAAACAGAAGCCGCGTAACCAGCTTCTGCTCCCGTTGTGTATCTTGTCGTGTGGTGTTTACAATAACGTTATCTATTTCCTTTTTTCGAGGGAGGCGTGGCCTTCTTCGAAGAACTGCGCGCTTTCGCTGCCTCGGCGAGCAGCGAGCCGGCTGTGAAGCTGACACGCTTCCCCGCGGGGAGATGAATGGGCGCCCCTCCACGGATCGATTTGATCGTCCGCGCCGAGACGGGGGTCAGTTTCCAGGAACCAAAGCCGATGAGGCGAACCTGGTGTCCTTTTGATACCTCTTCCCGTACAGTTTCTGTCAGGGCGTCAATAACCATATCGGCCTCTTTCAAAGGCACGTGGGCTTTGCTTGCGACAAGGTGGCTCAGATCCTCTTTGCCAACAATCTTTGTAGTCTTTCTTTCTGTTGCCATAATCTGGTTAATCCTTTCCATAAGGAGAGAAGGAAACAGAGCGTAACAGATGTACCTGGCCGGTCCGCCCGCAGCCATTCTCTCAGCATCTAGCTAGAAAGAATGGCTCGCTCTGGAATGCTCCCTTTCCCCTTTGAACGACAAGGAGTACACCACACGTATGTACACGAACGAATGTGTCCTGTCGATACAACGGTGCGGAAAGAAAGGAAGCCGCGAACTGCCCTACTTGATGTCGATGGTAAACGAAACGACCCTGACATACATGGGGCAAGCCTGGCCTTTCCTGCAAAGGGCTCTGGCGGTGAAAGAAACTTGAGCAGTGCCCGTGCCGTTTGCGACGAAACGCCAGACGCAGGCTTTGGCAGTGGGCGAATCGTAGCCAGCCGGATTTTGTAAGGCCAGCAGGTCTGAGGACTTCATCGGCCCTGCCCAGGATGCGCCATAGGGCAGATCTATCTCGATGGTATCACCTTTTTGCGCGCTGGCTGTTTTGCTGGCGGAGGTGGAAGTCAGAATGACATTGGCGGCAGGCGGTGGGGTACTCACAATGGTCGTGTTTGGGCAGCCATGAGCAAGGGCCTGCGTCGAAGTGGCAGCCTGTGTGGGTGAGGAGCCAGGGCTACCAGACGTTGTGGGGTTGGTGCCGCAGGCCGCAAGAACCAAAGCAAGGATCGCAGCGCACGAAATCGCGCTGAGCAATGAGTGCCGATGTATTTTTGAAACACGTGTTTGCATTGTGGATAGCTCCTTCATATGTCTCTTCAGACCGAATGCCAGGAAAGATCAAACCATTTACAAATAGAGGACGTAGCGCTCAGGGAAAAAGTTCCCAATCCTATCACTCTACGCCTATCTGGCGTTTTACGAATGGCTGGTGGAGGCAAGCATGACCAGAAGTTCTTCCGTGTCGGAAAGAAAGCGCCGGGCAGGCAAAACCTGATGGACGAGACCAAGACGCAGGGCCTCGCGCGCTGTAATGATCTCGCCGGTGAGTAGAAGGCGCATGGTTGTCTGGTATCCCAGCAGTCTGGGAAAACAGGCCGCAGCCACCGGCGGGAATACGCCCAGACCAATTTCTGGCAGGCCGAAGGTCGCGTTTTCGTGAGCCAGAACTGTGTCGCACAGTGCAGCGAGCTCGCAGCCGCCGCCAAGCGCAAAACCTTTGACAAGCGCGGCGGTGGCAACGCCACGCTCGCGTAATTCGGCAAAGGCGGCACAATTATCGGCCACTGCGCGCAGCATCTCCTTCTCTCGTCCATCGAGGTGATCATGTATATCGACGCCTGCTGAGAAAGCCCGCTCGCCGGCTCCCATCAGCACCACCAGGCGCGGCTTCTGCCTGAGCGCGTCACGCAGAGCCGCCGTAAGCTGATCGAGCATCTCGATAGAGAGAATGTTGAGCGGGGGGCGATCCAGGATCAACCAGAGGATATCTTTATGCAGCCGGGTGCGTATATGCGACATCTCGCTTTCTTTGCATCCTTCCTTTTCTCGTACAGCCGTCCGGTCTCTATCTTATCATTTTTTTGCAAGCGGATGAGAAAAAAAAGAGGCGACCTTTTCGACGGTCGCCTGATCCGCTCTACGCATGTCTTTATGAGGCCAGTTTCGTGTCCTGCTTCTTACTCTGGTGTGGTAGAACTGGCCCGGTGATGTTATTTGGGCGAGAAGCAGAGCCACTGGTTTTACCTCTATGCCTGTTTTGCTTCTGATGCTGATATTCCTCCATACGATCATTAAACTCTTCCACCAGGAGGATATAGCGATCATACATCTGCTCAAGTGTCTCCAGAGGCTGGCCTGCCTGCTCCGCCATCACCAGGTCGTGCCACTGCTGCACCATTTGTTGTTCAGCATATTGGACCTGTGCTAAAGTCATGTCACCTGCTTTCCAGACCTGTTTCCTCCCCCTCTGGCGTCTAGAGAAGCCCATTCACGCGCTTCTCACGCCAAAACAAAACTGAATACATATATCTGTCTACGAGGCTTTGCTGCGGCTCTGCCTGTATTCCTGGCTCAGTTGCGCGATCAGTTCTTTGGCGGCCAGGTAGTTCAAAGCGCTAACATTCTCTGGTTCGGCTTTGCCCAGGCGCTCGCACAATCTACGGAGGCTGGCTAGCTGCGATTCTGTCATCGGTTGATTAGCTTCGTTACCGCTCCCTGAGTTATAGAGTGTTCTCTTCTCCGCAACCTTTGCAGTACCGGAAGGCGCAGTTCGGCGGTCATTGCCCGAAGAGGTTTGTGACCGTACCACGGGACTATCTACGATGCGGTGTTCTTCCTGAAGCTCAGGGGCAAACTGAGTGCCAAAACCGAGAGAGGCGAGCGCTCGTCCAATGGCTCCGGTTTCAGCCGCTTCGATAAAATCAGGAAAGTTTGCCGCCGTTTCCGATTTGGTTCCTGTGCCTACTCCTCCCTGGCCATCCTTTGCGACAGCCTTGAAAATAGCCATACCTTTGCTACGCTTAACAACTTTTTCAGCCTGTTGCTTCTCCTCATTCCAGACCTCAGTTACGGCTTCGACTTCCTGGTTGGCATCATAATGCAGCATCTCAGTCTCAATACTGCCATTTGGATAGACTGATCTGAACCAGACCAGCCTCCATTGGACCGGCAAGTAATCAGCGATGCCATTTCGGCCCTTGATCTGTATGAGATGTTCAGTCGGGCTGAACAGGAAAGCGTTCTGCGTCAATTTTCCCTGATTATTGCCGTTTTGCTGTTCACTCATGCGGCGCTCCTTCATCCCAGACTAATAGAATATTTGTTCCATTTTATTATACAAGTGACCATACATTCTGTCAAGTTGGAGGATGCTGATCCTTATTCTCGTCTGAGGAATCATTCTTTTTGGACAGCCCAGGGGAGGTAAAGCGCTGAACTATGTGAGTACTATTCTGTTCAGTCTGAAAGAGGCTCATATGACTGCAAAACTTTTGAGCTTTCAGTAAATTTGTGGTATACAGGAACCACCATTCTCATTCCTCTCGCGCCTCTCGTCAGGAGATCCATCGCGGCCTTGTACGGGTCACGCGCGAGAATGCTTCTGGGGGGGTGTAGTCCCGTCAGCATCCTCGAAATATTCTCCCCTCTCATAATGTTGTACACTATGAATTACACAAGCTTCTACTACTCACCCACTGAGTATATAGCGGGAGAAAGCCAATGAATAACACCATGCTCTACAATGAGATCCAGGCGTCGCTGAAGCGCGGAGAACAGGTAGTGGTGGCAACCGTTGTCAAAACAATGGGGGCTGCTCCGTGTGGAGTTGGGACAAAGATGCTGGTGCGAGCCGATGGTTCGGCCGGCGGCAGCTTTGCTGGTCCGCGCACAGATGGAAAAGTTATTGAAGCGGCCTTGCAGTTCTTGCGCGATGGGCATTCGGGCCTGAACCATATCCACCTGGATGCCGACCAGGGCGAGGCTGTAGGAAGCTGCGGCGCGACGCTCGAAGTATTCTTTGAGGCCCTGCGCCCGGAACCGCGCCTGATCATCGCCGGAGCTGGCTACGTAGCCCAGGCCCTGGCTCGCCTGGGGCACAGCCTCGATTTTCGCATTGTCGTCGTCGATGATCGCCGCGACCTGGCCGATCCCGCCGTCTTTGGCGACGCGGTGCAACTGACTTTCGGTGATATCCCGGAGACCTTACATGCTCTGGAGCCGGACGAGAGCAGCTTCATCGTAATTGTCACGCGTGGCCATCACCTGGACGAAGAGGCCCTGCGCGCAGCTCTGGCCACGGAGGCTGCCTATATAGGTATGATCGGCAGCCCAGGCAAAGTCAAGAATATTTTCAAATCGCTGCTGCGGAAAGGCTTCTCACGCGAGGCGCTGGAGCGCGTTCACGCGCCCATCGGCCTGGATCTTGGTGCCGAGACTCCCGACGAGATTGCCCTGAGTATCGCAGCCGAAATTCTCATGCAGCGACGGCAGGCCAGCGGAGCGCCTCTCAAGTCCGTCCATCACCTGCTGGACGAGCTTGACCCTGTGCTTGCCGAACAAGCGTAGTATAATAGCCCTATGAGTAAACTTCTATCAATGTCCGAAGCCATCGCCCGCTACGTGCCGGATGGCTCATCGGTTGCAATCGGACTGGCCCTGGAAGCGCTTATTCCGCACGCGGCAGCCCATGAGATCATTCGCCAGCGCCGCCAGAATCTCACACTGATCGGACCAATCTCTGATATTCTTTTTGATCAGCTCATTGGCGCGGGCTGTGTCGAGAAAGTTCAGGCCGCCTGGGTTGGCAATGTCAGCGAGGGCCTCGCACATTGCTATCGCCGGGCTGCGGAAAAATCGATCCCTCATCCCTTAATCACCGAAGCGTATAGCAATTTCACCATTGGGCTGGCTCTCTTTGCCGCGGCTATGGGTTCGCCCTACATTCCGACGCGCTCGCTGCTGGGCAGCGACATCCCGCGCGCTAACCCCAATTTGCGCGTAGACACCTCGCCCCTGGATGGTTCGCCAGTAGTGCTTGTTCCCGCTCTCCGACCCGACGTAGCCATTCTTCACGTTCAGCGCAGCGATGAAGAGGGCAACGCGCACCTCTGGGGCAACACTGGCATCTCCCAGGAGGCCATGATGGCCGCGCGCGATGTCATTCTTGTGGCTGAAGAGATCGTGCCACATTCGGTAATTAGCAGCGATCCGAACCGCGTGCTGGGACCCTATTTCAAAGTCCGGGCTGTGGTCCACGAGCCGTGGGGAGCGCACCCCGCGCCTGTCCAGGGCTACTACAACCGCGATCATGCCTTCTACCACGAATATCATACCGCGACGCGCACTCTTGAGGGCTACCAGGCATGGCTGGATGAATGGGTGCTGGGCGTGCCAGATCGTGCCACGTACCTGGCAAAGCTTGGAACAGAGCGCAGGTTGGGATTGAGAATCAAAGAGCGCCGTTACGCGGCGGCAGTCGATTACGGTTATTAGATGAGGTTGCTATGGAATATACGGATAAAGAGCTAATGGTCGTCTGCGCCGCGCGGCAGATCCGAGATAACGAGCGCGTTTTTGTGGGTATGCGCCTCCCGCTGATTGCCTTTGCCCTGGCCAGGCGCACCCACGCGCCCAACTGCGTCGGCCTGTTCGAGTCTGGAATCCTGCGCGATACGCCTGCCGCCGAATTGCTCTATACCATGGCCGACGCGTCCAATATCACCGGCAGTCTCTGGGCCACCAGCACGCTGAATGTCATCGGCCTGATGGCCGCCGGCGAGATCGACCTGGGCTTCATCGGAGGCGCTGAGATCGACCGCTATGGCAATCTGAATACCTCGCTCATTGGAGACTGGGAACGGCCCACAGTGCGCCTGCCGGGCAGTGGCGGCGGCGCAGACATTGCCTCGCTGGCTCATCGTCTGGCAATCATCATGCCCCACGAACGCCGCCGCCTGCGCGAACGCGTCGATTTTGTCACCAGCCCCGGCTACGGCTATCCCGATGCTGACGGGCCAGCCGGCGTCTCCTGGCGCACCCGTCGAGGTCTCCCGCGCGGCGGTCCATGCGCTCTAATCACCACCCTGGCCGTTTTTACTTTCGATCCTACGAACGGCGAAGCCCTGCTTCAATCCTACCATCCAGGCAGCAGCATCGAAGAAGTTCAGGAGCAAACCGGCTGGCCCTTACGTCTCGCCCCCGGCTGCGCCGAAACCATTCCCCCAGGCGCCGAAGAACTGCGCATGATTCGCGAGTGCGATCCCCAGGGCGTCTGGACACGCTGACGAAACATTTATTCCTCCTTGACCAATTCTTGAGATTTCCCTGCTATCATAAACCTCTGTGAGGAGCCGCGTCGGACGATAAGCGACGGCGCAGCCCCCCTGGAGTGCTTGAGCTTTTCCAGCGAGCACGTATGGTCGCTCACGCGTAGAAGAGCAAAAGCTCTAAAGGTCAAGCAAAACTTTTACCAATCTGTGATCAACGAAACAACGTAGCAAGAAGAAGGAGAGACATATGACTCTGAGGATAGCCAGTATATGGCGGCGGGCGCTTCTGCTGTCTGCCGTTGTAGCCATGCTTCTGCTGTCGCTATTGCTCGTCGCTTGCGGCTCCAGCACAAGTGCCAGCAGCAACGGCAACTCGAACATCTCAACGAGCAGCACAACAACATCTCAATCAACCTCTGGCAGTTCCAGCTCTTCGAGCAGCTCTATTCAGGGAGCGAACCAGCAGGTACAGAACGCCATAAAGTCCGTTGATAGCGCGCAGAACGATGTCAATAGCGCTGACGCAACCGCAGCCACCGAAAGTGGCACCCCGACGCTGCCCTGAGTTCGCATGACGCATACAAGGGGCGTCGCTTCATGTAGTCGCATACAAAATGAATGGATATAGGAGGCTCTATTAAAATGAAAAAATTCAATCTAAGCACTTTCTCGAAACGTTTTGCCGTGTTTGGCGTCCTGGCTCTGATGGCGATTGGCGCGTTGATCCCCGCCACTGCCTTTGCTGCCAGCACCCAACCGGCCAAATGTGCTGCCGGCGATGTTCAGTGCGTGATTACTGCTGGCGATACGCTCATTGCCAATCGCCAGACCGCTTTAAACACGTTGAACAGCAAAGTTTCCTCCGATCTCAGTTCGCACAAAATCACCGCTGATCAGGCCAGCGCGCTTCAGTCGGATGTGAGTACCAATCAGACCGGCCTTGCCAATCTCAAGACCAAACTCGATGCTGAAAAAAGCGCCTCGGCTGCTCGCCAGGATGTCGTCAACATCTTCCTGCAGTTCCGCATTTACGCCGTAGTGCTCCCGCGCGACTATCGCCGCCTCGAAATGGATATCGAGATCAACGCAAAGGCAGTCATGCAGGGGGCTGCGCCGGTGATTCAGGCCGCGATCTCTAAGGCCCCGGCCAGCAAGCAGGCCAGGCTAAACGCCCTCTTCAGCGATTATCAGAAGGAAGTCGCCGCAGCCGAGACGCAGCTCGACACGGCCCAGACCGACTTCCCCGCCATGACTCCTGAGAATTTCAATCAGAACCGCACGTCCTACGAGTCCACCAGGCAAGCTCTCGATACCGCCCTGAAGACGGCTCGCGTCGATCTGCACAAGGCTGCTAACGATCTACAAAAGATGGCTAACATACTTGGGATCAAAGCGTAGGCTCTTCCTTCAAACAAGCAAAAAGTGGCCGGGCGCGTGCCCGGCCACTTTTTGCTGCTTTAAGCCGCGAGAAAAGCGAGAATCCTTCGTAGTATGGCTCGGCCACTCATAACACAACCTGCGTTTGCTCTTGTAAGCAGAAAATTATTTCTGCTCGTTCATCACGGATGGACTCGCCTCTTGCTTCTCTTCGCTCCTCGCTCTTTCCTGCCGCGTTGGGGCAATGGCGCGAAATACCAGGTAGCCGGCGAAGAACATGACCAGGGAGAGAACAAGATCGGCTGGCCAGGCTGCCGAGCCTTTCCAGATCAAAAAGCTGTTGCTGGTGTCCAGCGCTCCTTGCCACGCGTTGCTCAGAAAGATGTACGCGGGCACGCCGCAGAGCAAGAGCAGGGCCAGCCAGTGGTAGGTGCTGCGCCAGAAGCGCCAGATGAGGAGATAAGCCAGTCCTCCGGTGACGAGGAATGGTATGATATAAAATGGCAAGGGCAACTGAGCAATCAGCCCGCTCGCGTTATAATACCACAGAGAGGCATGAATGGCTGCCAGATCGCCGGCCATATTCAGCAGCGCCATCACCAGCCCACCGGCCAGCGTGGCAGCGATGACTTTTACCGGCGGATGCATGAAAAGGACGAATACACCATAGAAAATGACAACTACTGGCACAACATGTAACATATATAACTGCATATCCATGAGAAAATAGCTCCTTCAGCCACTCTCTGTATCAACCAGAAGCTAGCTTGCCTCTCTCTGGCGGGTTAGTTCTGGACGAAATACGCCCGAATCGACGAACTCTTTCGAGAAAGAAGAAAGGATCTGTCCTGTTATGAATATCATACCGCTTCGAGTGGCGCTGGCTCAAGTGAATGTGACCGTAGGCGATCTACCTGGCAATCAGGCGAAGATTCTTCAGGCTATGCGCGACGCCCATGCCGCCGGAGCACATATTGTTTGCCTGCCCGAACTGGCCCTGACCGGCTATCCTCCTGAAGACCTCTTGCTCAAGCCCGGCTTTGTCGCGGCCAACCTGGCTGCGCTGCAAGACCTGGTTGCGGCCAGCCGCGACCTACCCGGCCTGACCTCGGTAATCGGCTTCGTCGATCGCGTGGATGATATCTATAATGCCGCCGCGATTGTTCACGAAGGCCGGCTGATCGCTACCTATCATAAACATTACCTGCCGAACTATGGCGTCTTCGATGAGAATCGCTACTTCCAGGCCGGTCGCAAGGCTCCGCTGTTTCTGATCAATGGCGTACACGTGGGAGTAAATGTCTGCGAGGATATCTGGTATCCCACCGGGCCGATTGCGATGCAAGCCCATGCCGGCGCGGAAGTGATTCTCAATATCAATAGCTCGCCCTATCACGCCGATAAGGGGCGATTTCGCGAAGAGATGCTGGCCACGCGCGCGGCAGATAACGGCGTGATCATGGTGTATCTTAACCTGGTGGGCGGCCAGGATGAAATAGTTCACGACGGCGGCAGCATGGTTTTTGACGCCCAGGGCACGTTGATCGCGCGCGCCAAACAGTTCGAGGAAGATCTCTTGATCGTTGACCTGGACACCGCGTCGGTCTTCCGCTCGCGACTGCACGACCCGCGTCGCCGCAAAGAACGCCTCCAGGTCAATCCCGAAGACGTGCCGCTCTATGTAATCAGCCGCCAGCCCGCGCCAACGCCAGCCATGATCCAGAGCGACCGACCCATCGTAATCGGCGCTCCACAGCGCATCGAGCCTGTTATGGATCACCTGGAAGAGATCTACGCGGCCCTGGTGCTGGGGACGCGCGATTATGTGCATAAAACGGGCTTTAAGCGGGCGCTGATCGCGCTTTCCGGTGGCATCGACTCTTCGCTGGTCGCCGCCATCGCCGCCGACGCGCTTGGCCCCGAAAACGTGCTGGGGGTCTCGATGCCCTCCGGCTATTCCTCAGAGGGCAGCAAGACCGATGCCCAGGAGCTGGCCGAGAATCTGGGCATCCAGTTCCTTACCATCCCAATTGAAGAGATCTTCCGCACCTCGCTCAAGACTCTGATTCCGGCCATCGGCGAGGGAGATCCTGGTCTGGCCGAAGAGAATCTTCAAGCGCGTATTCGCGGCAATATTCTCATGACCATCTCCAACAAGCTTGGCCCCATCGTCCTTACAACCGGCAACAAGTCCGAGATGGCAGTGGGCTACTGCACGCTTTATGGAGATATGGCTGGCGGCTTCGCTGTGATCAAGGATGTATTCAAAACGGTAGTCTATCAGCTCTGTCTCTATCGCAACTCCATCGGCCCCAGGCCGGTCATTCCCCAGACAGTCATTGACAAGCCGCCCTCCGCCGAACTACGACCGAATCAGAAGGACACCGACAGCCTGCCGCCCTATGATTTGCTCGACCCCATTCTGCGCGCCTATGTTGAGCAAGACCGCAGCATCGAGGAGATCATCGCTATGGGCTTCGACCGCGCCACTGTGCAGCGCGTGGCGCGTATGGTCGATCTCAGCGAATATAAGCGCCGCCAGGCCCCGCCAGGCGTGAAGATTACTCCGCGCGCATTTGGACGGGATCGCAGGCTGCCGATGACAAATCGCTATCGAGAGGTGATATAGTTGCGGGATCGCTTCCTCTATTTAAGCGCGCAGCACAAACGAGAGGAGCACGAATATCCAGCCCAGCGCACCCAGGACGATAGCCGTGATGGCCATGCCGCGACCGGGATTCCCCGGCAGCCCCTTTGCATAATTGATGGCCGTTATGCCGCGCCAGATAGCAAACGTGCCGGTGATCAGCCCCGCAAAGCCGATCAGCGAGGCGAGCGTAATCGCGCCCAATATGACAGAGAACACGCCGCTAAAGAGCGCCCGCGATGCCCAGGGGTTTTTCATGCGCGCCCCCGGTTGCTGCGGCGGATACGCGATGCCTGGGGCATACGGCTGCTGTGGCGCTGGTGGATAGGTACTCGGCTGGGCATACGGCTGCTGTGGCGCTGGTGGATAGGTACCCGGCTGAGCGTAAGGATCGCCCTGCGCCAACCGCTGCTGTTGTGCATAGATATCTTGTGGAGCATACGGATCTTGTTGATAAGACATCGTGCCTTTCCTTTCCGGCATGAGAGCGGCGATGAACGGCGTCTCTCACGGCCATGATTTTGCTAAGAAACATGTCTTGAGCAGAAAAGAGGCGCCGTCTCGCCGATCTCATATCTGCTTTGTTTGTAAGATCATGGCGCTAAAAAAATTTGTGTAACACCTTAACAGAAGGTTGAGAAGCTGTCAACGCGCCAGGAAAGATATCTTTCCTCAAGATCTGTCTTCTTTCTTTGCGAGGCGAGAGTGGTAATAAAAGGAAAGAGAGGGAAGATCGGGCCCCTTGTGATCCATCTCATAAAAACATTTGGATCAGTAATGGTATACTACACTCATAAGGTTGACGTTTGATTTGAGTAGCGCATGGGCCGGACCGGAGGAGGGGGTCCGGTTGACGAGGTGGAGGCTGTTCGGAGCAGATCAGCGGGGAGCCTCCAGGGTGCTTCACCACCCTGTGAAGAGGGCTGACAAAACCGACCGGCAACGGTTGGGACAAAAGGCTCTCGGTGACGCAGTGAATAGAGCGACGGCGACGCGGGCCACCAGATGGAGCGCGGCGCGTGTTCCTTCATTCATTACGGCCTCTCGCCGTGCCCGAACAACAGAAGAAAGGATACCTTCATGTGCGGTATCATTGGCTATGTCGGCCCGAAAGGGACCGATGTGACTACCATATTGCTCGATGGACTCTCCAGACTCGAATATCGTGGCTACGATTCTGCCGGAATTGCCGTCCTCACCTCCACCGGTACGCTTGCCGTCCATCGCAAAGCCGGCAAAATCACCAACCTGAGGACTGCCGTAGCCGAGGCCGAACGCCCGAAACCTGGCCCGCTTGGCATCGGTCATACTCGCTGGGCCACTCATGGACGCCCTAATGACGCCAACGCGCACCCGCATGCTGATTGCACCGGCGTGCTCACTGTGGTTCATAATGGCATTATCGAGAACTATGCCGAACTGCGCGCGGAACTGATACAGCAGGGGCATACATTCCGCTCCGAAACCGATACCGAAGTGCTTTCCCATCTGATCGAGCGCGAATACTTTGGCCAGGCCGAGCGCGATCTTGAACAAGCCGTGCGCCTGGCTCTGAGCCTCGTCACCGGCGCTTACGCCATCGCGGTAATTAGCTCGGAGCAGCCCGACCTGCTGATTGGCGCGCGCTATGGCGGTGGCCCGTTGATCGCTGGCCTGGGCGAGCAGGAGCAATACCTGGCCTCAGATATACCTGCCCTGTTGAAGCATACCCGCCGCGTCCTGGTGATCGACGAAGGTGAAGTGGTCATTCTCCGTCCTACCAGCGTGGTCATTACTCGCATGGATGGCACGCGGGTTGAACGCGAGCCGCTGACAATTGATTGGGATGCCGAGGCGGCTGAGAAGGGCGGCTATCCTCATTTCGCGCTGAAAGAGATTCACGAGCAGCCAGAGGCGCTGCGCCGCGCGCTTACCGGTCGCGTGCGCCAGGGGCAGCTTTATCTGGCCGAATTGGAGCGACTGCGCGCATCTGGCAAGCTCGATCAGATTCAGCGCGCGGTAGTTGTGGCCTGCGGCAGTTCGTACCATGCCGGCCTGGTCGCCAAATACGCCATCGAGCAATGGGCGCGCATCTCGGTCGAGGTCATCACCGCCGCCGAGTTTCGCTATTGCGATCCTATCGTTGGACCTGAGACGCTGTGTATCGCGGTTACGCAATCCGGTGAGACAGCCGACACGCTGGTCGGTATTCGCCAGGCCCGCGAGCAGGGTGCGCCCGTAATCGCCATAACCAATGTGGTCGCCAGCGCTATCACGCGCCTGGCAGACGCCGTGCTCTACCTGCAAGCTGGCCCCGAAATCTGCGTAGTTGCCACCAAGACCTTCCTCAATTCGGTCGTGGTGCTCTACCTGCTTGGTATCTGGCTGGCACGCTCACGCGGCCGGCCTGATCCCGACCAGATTGGGCCGCTGCTCGATGCGTTAGAGCGCCTGCCCGCGCAGGTTCAGCAAATCCTGAACCGCGCCGATAGTCCAGGGGATACTATCGCACCGCTGGCCCGCGAACTGGCCAGCGTCAGCAGCGCCATGTTCATCGGGCGCGGAGCTGGCTACCCAATCGCCCTGGAGGGAGCGCTCAAGCTCAAGGAGATCTCGTATATTCACGCCGAGGGCCTGCCGGCGGGCGAACTCAAGCACGGTTCTATTGCCCTGCTCGATCCGCAGACGCCGCTGGTGGCCATCGCTACCCGCTCGCGCGTCTACGACAAAGTCGTTAGCAATATTCAGGAAGTACGCGCCCGCGACGCACGGGTGATCGCCGTTGCCACCGAAGGTGACGAGGCCATTCGCCTGCACGCCGACAACATCTTCTACGTACCTGCTACTCTGGAAATGTTCAGCCCGCTGCTAGCTGTCATCCCGTTACAACTCTTCGCCTACCACACCGCCGTCGCTCGCGGCTGCAACGTGGACCAGCCGCGAAACCTGGCGAAGTCGGTAACAGTAGAGTAGGGAAATCGCCAGCCTGCGCATTTTTCATCAGGCGGGGAGAGCACGCATCCACTGAGAGACGTGATCGCGATGGGCATCGCCAAGTTGCGTAAAGCGCTCCAGGCTTTCTTGAGCGAGAGATCGCGCTTGCTCCCATCTTTGCTGCTGTGCTGCCACGTGGGCCAGGCCAAAGAACGCGCGGGCCACGAGTTCTTTGGCCTGAATCTGCTGGGCTTCTGCTAACATGTTCGCAAACTGTTCTCTGGCCTCAGCAGCTTGCCCCTGCTCTAAAAAGAGCCATCCAAATTCGCCCTGCGTCTCGGCAATGGCCCAGCGGTTTTGCAGTTCATAGGCCAGACACAAGCTCTCCTCCAGGTAGGCTTGCGCCTGCTCCCACTGACCGAGCAAGCGAGAGACGATCCCCAGATTCTGTAAGACGGAACTGATCAGATGGCAGTGGTTGGTCTGCCGGGCCAGGCGAAGACTCTCCAGGGAATAGGTAAGCGCCTGATCGTATTGTTGTTGTTCGATGGCGAGCATGCCCAGATTCCTCAGGAGGGCGCTTTGACGGCGCAGTTGCTGACTTTTCTGGGCATAGGCCAGCCCTTTGTGATAGAGCAAGGCCGCCTGTTCATACTCCCCGCGCCGCAGGGCTTGCAAGCCTCTGTTCTGCACAAAGGCACTCGCCATTGCCCAATCCTGCATGTGCAGGGCGATGGCCAGCCCTTCCTGGTAGATTGCATCCGCTTGTTGATAGTTGCCCACATCGTCCTGAATCTGCCCTTGCTGAAGCAGCGCGAAGCTGAGGGAGGCGTTGTCCTGAACCTGCCTGGCTCGTTGCGCTCCCTGCTCCAGATATCCAAGCGCTTCCTGATCGTCGCCCAGGTCGCTGATCATATACCCGATATGGACCAGAAGCGCAGCTTCTAGCGGGTGGGAGAGGTCACGTGCGAGTTCCAGCCCTTGCAGATAGGCATCCCTGGCTTCAGTTGTTTGACCATACTGTTCGGCCATTAAACCAAGATAATACCAGATGGGGATCAGGAGAGCGCGTTCTTCCCACGTGTCCCATTGCCGAATGTGTTCAAGAAGGGCACGCGCATGCAGAACATAGCGACCGTCATGTTCCCCGATATGCCTGTCTCTTTCGCTCGCGACACAGGCGGCGATAGCCGCCGCTGCGCGGCTCGTCCACAGACGAGCCGTCGTCTTGTCCATGCTCTCTCTGAGGACAACCTGGACCAGGCGATGCAGCGAAATGGTCTGGTGCTCAGGCTGCCGGTGGAGGAGCGAATAATAGAACGCTTCTCCAAGTGCAAGGTTGAACTGAAAAGGGTCGGTCACAACCTGCTCAAGAGATGGGCCAAGCGCGGCAGCGCCCCGCCTGAAAAGCTCTTCGGGAATGGCATCGGGAGCGAGAAACGCGCAGATACGCAGCAGGTCCGCCGCTGCTGCATTCACCTGCGCCAGTCGTTGGAAAGAAAAAAGGAACGTTTTGACGACCGAGTGAGGGTGATCGGCCATCTCGTGACGGTCGTTAAGAAATTGCAACTGATTTTGCTGATACATGGAGAGATAATCGATCAGACAGTAGCCTGTTCGCTCTATATAAGCCCCCGCCTGATCAAGAGCAAGCGGCAGACCATCCATCAGATCTACCAGGGTCTGTGCGGCCGTGAGCAGTTCGGCTTCGGGATGTTCAGGCGAGGATGAAGGATGGTCACGTCTGGCGCGGCGCAGGAGCAATTGCACGCCTTCCTCGCGCGAGAGTGGAGGAAGTTCGAGGGTGAGCGCGAGGCTACCCAGAGTAGGTAAGCGAGTCGTGAGCAGCAAGGCCCCCTGTCCTGTGGCCGGCAGGAAAGGCTTGAGCAGGCTGAGATCCTCTACATTATCAAAAATGAGCAGCCAGCCCTTATGCCGGTTGAGCCAGCGCAGAACTGCTGCTACCAGCTTTTGCTGATCCTCTTCGGCCTTCTCTGGTAACGCCAGCAGATCGGCCAGCGCGACAAAACTGGAGATCAGGGCAGCTCGCGTCTCCGCCTGAACCCAGAAGACAGCCTCATATTCGTGGCGATACCGATAGGCATATTCCACCGCCAGTTGCGTTTTCCCGATCCCTCCCAGACCATGCAGCGCGTAGGATTGGGTAAGAGCCGCTGCGGAAGATGGCTGGGTAAGCAGGCTATGCAGGCGGTCCAGAATATCTTCGCGACCGGTAAAGAAAGGATTACGTACAAAGGGAACCTGCCAGTAGGATGAGACGGAAGTAAGACTGGCCTCTAACAACTGGCTGGTCTCCTGTCCATCCAGGCCAAGCTGCTTTGCCAGTTCCAGCACCATCCCTTTGCTATCGGGCAAATACACGCCTTGCTCCCAACTCCAGATCGTATTGCGATGAACGCCGAGCTTCTCAGCCAGAGCCTGCTGGCTCAGGCGTTGTTGCTTGCGCAGCGTTTTTAGCAACTCTCCGAACGGTTCTTGCTGCATGCTATTTCCTTCTCTTTGGGCCACAAACCGATCACGCTAGAAATTGTGCCAAAAAACCAATAGCATTATAAAATGCATGATCAATCTGTGAAAAGGCTCATGCTACCATAAAAGACAAGCTGAAACCAACTTTTTTCAAAAAATGAAGGAAAGATAGATGCTCTGAGCGAGACGATAGAATTTCCTCTGCCCCTTCTGCAAGGGAATATGACCTCGATGGATCTTATCTCACGCTTCGTGGTCGCGGAAATACACTCGCCAGGGGCCACAGCCCTGAATGAATGGCTGCATGATGGCCTGCTCGGCTTGAATCGTGTGATTCAGGTCGTGCGCGGCCCATTCGTGCAGAAGCTGGCCCAGAGTGATGGTGCCAAGCTCGCTATGCTCCGCGCTGCGGCTGAAGTCGTTGGGTGTAACGCGCTCCAGCAGGGCGAGACTCGTCTGGCGCAGGCTGGCAAACTCGCGCGCAAGCTCCGCCGGTGAGGACGCCGAATTTTTTGTGCCCTGCGTATCGGGATCGAAGGCGGAGATTGCCTGTCCCGCCAGCAGGGCTTGCACGCGAGTAGGAAAGACATAGCGTTCGACATCGAGCAGATGGACCAGGCATTCGGTGGCCGACCATTCTCCCTCGGCGGGCGGGCGGTTGAGCAGGTCAGCTGGCAACGTTTCTGTCATGCTCAGCCAGCGGGTCGCGGTCGTCGCCAGAACCGCTTTTACTATCGGCAGTATATCTGTCATGATTGATTCCTCCTCAAGAATACTACGGAAAACTCTTCCTGGGGACAATTCTACCGGATGTATCCGGCGCGGGAAAACAGCCATTAGCTTGTCTCCAGACAGCCAATTTATTGTTTTTTAGCGCTCTTCCCTCAACTTCTGCTCATACTCTTTTCGCTTCTGTTCAAGGCGCTCTTTTTCCTGCTCAGGTCTCTGCTTCTGCTGTTCAAAATACGCGCTTATATGCTCTTTTGCCTCATCGCTGTACGCGTTGAGGAAGATCAGGCCAAAGACCATCGCCTGTTCGTGCGGCCATTCGGCGCTGCCCCGCCCAAATTGCCAGAGGTCGCAGCAGATGCGATCAAATTCGATATGGATGCGCATATCCTGGCGGGCCAGAATCGCCAGGGCGCTGAGCGCTGCAGCTCCCGACCAATCCATCGGACCGTAGATCAGCGAGGTCAGGGCGGCCTTGCGGCGCGAGCCTTCCCAGCCAGTTTCAAGCGAGGCAATGGTGAGAGCGCTGGCGATCTGAACGGCGATGAGCCAGTCCCACGTTTCCCAACCTTCCGGCACCGCCGGCGGATGGACCATGACACCCAGTAAGCTCATCAGCGCGTCTGGCCCCAGGCGCTGGCCGAGCGGGCGAGCGCGCGCGTACCAGCGTTCCAGCGCGTAGGGCGTCTGCGCGAGTGTGGCAATGCTCTCCGCGACGGCGGGATCAGGCGGCGGAACGGCTGGAATGGGCGTCATGCCTTCGTAACGCCAGATCTGATACTCCACCGGGCGCAGTGGCTGGCGCGGGTCGGGTGAGAGCGTTTCTGCAGCGCTTATCTCATAGGAGGCCCCAAAGGCGTCGAGCATGAGTCGCGTTGCCAGCGTTGCGCTGGGCGCTTCAAGAGAACTCGAAGCGAAGCTGAGCTTCGAGCCTGCCTTCAAACTCACTTCTCCGGCAGCGCTTCTTTCCTTGATGTTGCGCATCAGATTGATAATCGCCTCGCCTGGATACGGTAATCTTCCGATAAAGGGAGCCTGCAAGAGATAGAGAAACCTGCCGGCGGTTTCCTGGCTCTGCGCCAGCGGTTTCAGCTTCTCCAGCCACTCTTCTGCGGGCGTTTGCAAGTAATGGAGATAGGCGATAAAGGCAAAAGCATCCTGATACGGATCGCTGGGATCGAGCCGGACGCTTTCCTCATAGAATGCCAGCGCTTCGGCCAGCTTTCCCTGCTTGAGGCGGAGCGTCCCAAGATCGTTGCGCACCGCTACGTCATGAGGCTGAAAGGTCAGCGCCTGTTGATAGGCGGCTACGCTCGCCTCGAGATTGCCCAGCGCTTCCTCTGCCATAGCGAGCGCAACGCACGTCTGATAAGACGCGGGCAGAGACCTGGCGACTTCAGCAGCTTCTGCAAATGCTCCGGTTTTGCGCAGCAGCGTCGCGTAGGCAAAGGCGAGAGTAGAGGCACCTTCATTCATTTGCCTCAGCGGGAGAGCAGCATAGGTTTGACGGAGCAGCGGTAAATAGCGGCTCATCTCTGCCCGGCCCTGTTCTGCAAAGACATAGGTTCCGCGATATTTTTGCAGAACCGGTACAACAACTGGGAGAACCCTCTCAGGCTGAAGCGCGTCCACAAACCCCGGCTGATCCTGCCAGCGCGAGAGCCAGAGGATATAAGGAATCTCCGGCTTGACCTGGATAAGTTGTAAAAGCAGAGACACAGCCTCTTTGACTTTGCCCTGCGCGGCCAGAAGAGAGGCGTGGACGGCAACCTTCGCGTGATAATTCTTGCCAACAAGAGGCGTCACTTCCATGCGATGAGTGGGCGTGTTTCCCCGCCTCATAATCTCCCGGCTGGCCAGGATGGTAGCAAAATACTGCTCGTCGTTCAGCGGAACCAGGTCAAGCGCGCGTGGTCCTGCCGCGGCAATCCAGCGGTCGAGCAGCGCGAGCCATTCAGCGCGCGCGGGATCATCGGCCAGAGCCAGCCCAAGATGGTAAATTGAGCGTTTGAGGTCGCCCGCCTCTAACGCATTGCGGGCAAGCTCCGCGTGCTCTCCCTGATCCTTCTCATAGAGTTGCTCGTCGGGATCTTCGGGCAGCGGCTGGTTCCCCGCGCGCATCATCATGCGATGGACGCCATCATCCTGCGTTTGTTTGGCGAGTCCCTGTAAACTGTTTCTCGCTCGCTGCACCTCATCGGCGCTCGGTGGGTCTGGCCTCTGCGGTTCGGGTGTTTGTCCTTGCCCGCCCCGCTGGAAAAAACGACGAAACATAGGTTCCTCCTCAGTATTTTTAAATCTGGCATTTCAAGGGCTATAACATCTTTTCAAGTTCGATTTCATCATGGATAGCTATCTGATCGTCGCCGATCAGCGGAATACTCGGCTTCAGTTGGCGGGCGGCATCGACCGCGTTGCGGTGGACGGCGACGAGCGCGAAGCCGCGTTTTTGATAGAAGCGCAGCGCGTGGAGATTGTCGTTTGTGGTAATCAGCCAGAGCCGTTTGCAGCCTGCCTCGCGGGCTGCCTGCGCGACTGCCTCGATCAATCGCGTACCGATACCAATCCCCGGCTTCGCGCTATTAAGCGTCACGATCTCGCAGTTTTCACCTTCAAGAGAGTATGTAAGCAAGCCTACCCGCTTCCCGCGCAGGATGGCGACGAAGCCGGGCAGCAGATGTGGATGGTAGACCTTGCTGTGAGCAACGACGATGGCCGCGCCCCAATCTTCGCTGATACTCTGCTGCACCCACGCGCTATCTTCGGGAGTGAGCGGCCTCACTTCCAGAGGAAGGCTTTCGCTGGGGCGATGGGGATGACGGTTATAGGTGTAGATGGCCTCGGCTCGGATATGAAGGTAGATGCCTTCGCCCCACTCGCCGGCCTTTGTATGTGTATATGCGTATAGAAGGTCCTCCAACATCTTAAAGTCCGTGTGCTCAGGTAAGATAGCGGCCGCGTGCCCATGCACGATAATTGCCAGTTCATTCTCGCGAAAGAGGGTCAGGCTGACGGCGGGCCGCTTCATGATATGGCGGGTGCGCGCGGCTGTGGCAACGGTGGGAATATAGATCTCACCTCGATAGAGCAGCGCACTGATCGGCGCAATGCGCGGCTCGCCCTTCGTTGTGACCGTTGCCAGCGCGACGGTCTGCACATTCTGCCAGCAATCGATCAATTGTCGAGCGGAGAGCGAGTGTTCCGGCATCTGAAACGAGCGACGCAGGAACGTGCCCGCTCGCTCAATGCTGTTGTCTAAAAGCGCCTGCAAGCGCTCGATGTCTTCCTGGGTTTCTTTCATACCATCTAGTATATATGGGAAAGCAAGCGAATTGTTTACAGTAAAGGCACTCCCATCACCAGGGGCGGATCGGTCAGGCGAGGCGGGCGTAGGACAAGATCGGGATCGCCGGAGACATGTCCGTTGCTCAGAATAAGCGGACTCGCGCTCCTCCCAATCAGCAGCTTCTCGCCAGGCAGCAGTGCTGAGTGAAGGTCTGAAGCAGCCGGAAAAGCGGCGGCCCGCAGATGGTAAACGCCATCGGCGCAGCCCTGCAAGAGATAGGGGCCTGGCCTGCTGAGTCTGGTGCAACAGACCGGCCTGCCCTGGGGAATAGGGCCGCTGAACAGGCCCACATAGATCGTGCCGCGGAAGGTTGCTGGCGCGCTGATCTGACCTGGCAGGACGTTTCTCAACGGGAGGCGCGCGGCTCTCCTGGGAACACTCTCTGCCAGCTCTACTAGCGGGGGCTCGAAGGCATGCGCACGCTGGCGCAAAAGACGCGGCGACAGACCAACCAGTTGCGTGAAGCGGCTGGTGAAGGAGCCGACGCTGGTATAGCCAACCTCGAAACAAATATCGGTCACGCTGAGCGAAGTCGTCAGAAGCAGGTGCCGGGCCATCTGGAAACGCAGCGCTGAAAGAAACTCGCCTGGAGGAATGCCAATTAAGCGACAAAAGACGCGATGGAAATGAAAAGGACTGAGATAGGCTGCGGCGGCCAGATCTTCCAGAGTGAGTGCCTCGTGCAAATAGGCGTGCATGGTCTGGATGGCGCGTTCAACGGCTAGGTTTTGCGCGTCAAGCGTCTCCTGGCGTGTCTTATCTTTGCGCAGAACGGGCGTAACTGTTTGTATCATGCGTTTCCCTCTCCAATGGATCTCTTCACCCAACTATTCTTTGCGGCCCGTTCGGAAACGGCATCATACACAGATTGGCAGGAAACCTGCCCCAAAAAGGTGATGGCAAAAATTCTCTGGCTTACAAGCGTTTAATCTTCAGAGGGTCCGCTCACTTTTTCTTTCTAAGAAAAACATAGCAGATACAGAACACGAGCGCTTTCCCTGAGAAGGCGATCTTTATTGATAAGGAGTAATCCATGCAGGAGAGACCGTTCGGAAACCTTCTGAAAACCCTGCGGAAAGAGAAACATCTGAGCCAGCAGGCGCTTGCCGAGAGGATGGGCGTGCATCGTAACACGATCTACAATTGGGAACAGGGCGTCTATTTACCCGATAGCAAAGGGATGGTGCTCGAACTGGCCTGGCAACTCGGCCTGAACGAACTGGCGACCCGGCAGTTGCTCGAAGCCAGTTTAACCACCACCTCTTCCTACTGGAACGTGCCCTTTGCGCGTAACCCGTTTTTCACCGGACGCGAACAGATCCTGGAGGCGCTGCATGCGCAGCTTGGGGCCAGCCGGACAGCCGCACTCACTCAACCCTACGCGCTGCATGGACTGGGCGGGATCGGCAAAACGCAGGTAGCGGTAGAATATGCCTATCGCTCTCGCGCCACCTATGAGGCAGTCCTGTGGGTTGAAGCCGAGACCCGGACGACGCTGACCTCTGGCTTTGTCGCCCTGGCGGAACTGCTGGAGTTGCCCGAACGAAGCGAGGAGGATCAGCGCAAAGTCGTGGCGTCCGTGCTGCGCTGGCTCGGCCAGCACCAGAACTGGTTGCTTGTCTTCGACAATGTGGAAGACCTTGCGCTGCTCAAGCCGTTTCTGCCAGCCAGCGGCCAGGGAGCGCTCCTGATCACCACGCGCCTGCGCGCTCTGGAGGCAGTGGCACAATCAATTGAACTGCCCCCGATGAGCAGAGAGGAAGGGCTGGCTTTCCTGCTCGCGCGAGCCAGACGTCAGCCAGGAGGCGAGTTGAGTCCTGTCTCCAATTCGCACGAGCACGCCGCCGCCCAGGAGATCGTGGCTGCTATGGACGGGCTGCCCCTGGCGCTGGAGCAGGCCGGAGCCTTCATTGACACGACGCGATGCAGTTTGTCCGACTACTGGCGTCTGTTCCAGTCCTCCCAGATCCGCCTGCTGGATAGACAGGATACCGCCAGCGGCCATCCCCTCTCGGCGAGCAAAACCTTCGCCCTGGCTTTTGAGCGCGTTGAGCAACAGAATCCGGCAGCGGCAGAGATCCTGACGGTCTGCGCGTTCCTGGCTCCTGACTCTATTCCCGAGGCGTTGTTTCTGGAGGGCGCTCCTCAGTCCGAGTCAACGTTCGAGGCGCTGGCGGCTGATCCGCAGATCTTTGAGGACGCGCTCAAGACGTTGCTCGCCTATTCCTTGCTCCAGCGCGATCCCGCCGCGCGTACCCTGACTATCCATCGACTGGTTCAGGTTGTCCTCAGAGAACGGCTGTCCGAGGAAGTTCAGCGAGCCTGGATCCGCAGGATCATCGATGCGTTGAACAACCTCTTTCCGGTCGATGAGGCGACGCAAGGAGACTACTGGCAGGCCGGCAAGCGGCTGCTTTCTCACGCGCTGGCGGCCCTGGCGTTCAGCCAGCAGTGGGAGCAGGACGAGGTGCAGAGCCTTTCTTTGCGATGCCACGTAGCGATGTTTCTCTGCAAACGCGCGCAGTATGCCGAGGCAGAGGCCCATTTTGTCTCCTGCGTGCGCGTAGGAGAAGCGCTTCTGGGTTCACAGCACCTGCTGGTAGCCGAAGCGCTGTATGGACAGGCCGAAGCCTGCCGAGAGCAGGGCAAATACGCGGAGGCGGAGCCGCTCTTTCTGCGTTCGCTTCATATACAAGAGCAGAATGCAGGAGTGGAACATCCCCTCATTGTTCAGTTGCTCACCAATCTCAGCCTCCTTTACTGGCAACAGGGCAAACATGAACAAGCGGAAAGCCTCTATCAACGAGCATTGCGCATGGGAGAGCAAATACTGGGCGCAGAACATCCACGCCTGGTCGCGCCCCTTAACAACCTGGGTATCCTCTATAGCCAGCAAGGGAAGCACGAACAGGCGGAAGCCCTTTATCAACGAGCATTGCAGATCCTGGAGCATGCTCAGGGGCCGGAGCATCCGCACGTCGCCTCTTTACTCACCAACCTGGGTGTACTCTGTAAAGAACGGCGCAACTACGAGCAGGCAGAGACCTTCTATCTGCGGGCGCTGAACATCAGAGAACGGGTGTTAAGCCCGGACCATCCGCTCGTAGCTTATCCGCTTCACGGGTTAGCTGACATCGCTAAAAAGCAAGGCAACTATGAGCAAGCAGAAACCTTCTATCAGCGTGCTCTCAGCGTCAGAGAGCAGGCGTTAGGCCCGGAGCATCCGCTTGTGGCCCAACTGCTCATCAACCTGGCCGAACTGTATAAGGAGCGAGGCAGCTACGAGCAGGCTGCGTCCCTCTATCAACGTGCTCTGGAAATATTTGAGCGCGCGCTGGGACCCAGGCACCCGGATGTTGCGGAAAGCTTCCATTCTCTGGCTCACTTCTATCAATTGCAGCAGCGCAACGAAGAAGCTCTCTCGTTCTACCAGCGAGCCCTGACGATACGTGAAGAGATGCTTGGGCCAGCACATCCTAAAACGCAGGAGACGCGTGCGGCCTATGACACGCTTCTTCAGAGCATGACAGAGGATCAGCAGAGCCATGAGCACAGCCTCCTCGCAGCAAAAGAAGAGTTATGAGAGTGGACCGGATCGCGAGCCTAGCCGCTTGCAGGGCGCGGCGGAGCGTCTGACGCCTGCTGCGGGCGAGCGTTTTTGGCCGCTCCGCGTACAACAAGCTGGCGAGGAGAGAAGCGAGCCAGTTGAGCCAGCAGGGCGTTGGTGAAGCCATCGACAACAACGCTGCGCCCTCGTTCCAGCGCGCGCAGGCCTGTGACTACGACCTGCTCCGGCCTACGCTTGCGGCCAAACGAGGCCGATTCCCCGGCGATATCGAAAAAGCGCGTGTCGGTCGGGCCAGGGCAGAGAGCCAGCACCCGCAGGCCGCGCGCGCGATACTCTTCGGCTAAAGCCTGCGAGAAAGAGAGCACAAAGGCTTTGCTGGCTCCATAGACCGCCATGTAGGGTAACGGCTGGAAACCGGCGGTGGAGGCCACATTGATGAGCGCTGCCCCCGGAGAGCGCTCAAGCAGCATGGGGATAAAAGCGTGCGTCAGATCAACAACGGCGGTCACGTCTACCATGACCTGCCGGTGATCGACTTCTGGGGAAAGCTTCTCGAAGAAGCCGTTGGTAGCGAAGCCGGCATTGTTGATCAGCAAATCGACCACCAGACCGCGCCGCTGCACCTCTTGCAGAATCTCGCGCGCGGCCTGCTCGCGGCTCAGATCGGCGACAATGACTTCGGCTTGCACCCCGTGCCGCTCAGAAAGCTCGCTTGCCAGCGCACGCAGGCGCTCCTCGGAGCGTGCAACCAGCACCACAGCCATTCCCCGTTCTGCCAGGGCGCGCGCGAAGGTCTGGCCGATTCCAGAAGATGCGCCGGTAATAAGAGCGGTTTTGCCCTGATAGGTGAACATGCTGGACCTCCTCAATGAGCCTTTTTCGCGCCTTTTCTCTATCATACATCCTCTTGTCAGGAGTGGAAAGAGAGTCAGCCCATAATGGTTGTAACATAGTGCTGGGTTTCGGCAGGCATGCAGCTCAGCCAGTTAGCGCCGCAGGCGCTTATGGCGTTGTTCAGGTTCGCGGAGCCGGCATTATAGGCGGCCAGAGCTTTCGCGTAATCGCCGTACTGATGATAGAGGTTTGCCATGAGCTTCGCCGCGCCCTGCAAAGCTTGAATCGGGTTCCAGGGATTGATCCCCAGACCGGCGGCGGTGCTCGGCAAAAACTGGGCAATTCCCACTGCCCCCGAAGGTGAGACGGCATTGGGGTTAAAGCCGCTCTCCACCTGAATCTGGCGCACAAAGTAGACGGGAGAAATGCCAACATTGATCGCATCCTGCTCGGCAATCGCCACGTACTGGCTGCGTGAGAGCGTCAGGGGCGGCAGCCCCTGGGAAGCCGTTTCGGTCTGCAAAGCCTCAATTGCCAGATTGCCTGAAGGAGGATGGATAAGGTTGCCAAGTGGCGAAAAAAAGGAAAAAGGACTTTGATCGGCGGCAAGCGGTACCAGCGTCGCCAGGGTCAGGCCCAGGAAAAGTACGAGCGCTGTGAGCACGATCATCTGGCGATAACGCGGTCGTAAATGCCTGGCAGGGGCATCATCTGCCCTCTTTCGCTTTTGACGCTTTTTCTCAGCACGAATGACTACAAGGGGCCTGGCCGGTCCGGTTATGCCAGAAGCTCCTTGCAGAACAGGCAACAAGTTATCCGTGACGGGCGTCGCGGGAGCGGCCTGATCGGCGGGAGCGTGGGATGGATCTGGAAAGAGCGATGACAAACCGGCTGTTTGTGGCTGGTCCTCGGTAGAGAAAACGTCTGTTGTGGTGGGTACAGGTTCGGTGCCGCTTCGTGCTGCCGCTTTCACTTGATCCATCTGCGAAAACGGGCGTAATTGCTGCATACATGCCTCTCTCAATGTCCTTCTTCCGAGTCTCGTTTTTGATCGATACTCTCAAAGAAGCCTAGCTGAATATGTCTGCGTATGTCAATTTGTTGAGCGAGAGATGACCCAAAAATAGGAGGAAACTCCCATTATTTGCCAGCGGATGTTAGAATACATCAGGAAACGCCGGTGAAACGCGGATTGTGAGGTATTCTTATGCCGATTCGATAAACGCCCTGGTCGGCGTTTCTCTCGCCAGATCGGCAAGGAAACAGGTGGAGGGTATCCAGAAGATGTCTACACAGCAAGCAAGAATCACGCTGCTTATCTCGTGCCCAGATCGCCCTGGGATTGTCGCCTCGGTCTCGCAGTTTATCTTTGAGCACGGCGGCAATATCCTGGAATCTGATCAGCACTCGACCAACCAGCGGGAATGCCAGTTTTTTATGCGTATCAGCTTCGCGGAAGAGGGCTTTTTGCTGACTCCCGATGCGCTTGTCGCGAACTTTCAGCCAATCGCGGACCGTTTTCAGATGCAATGGCACGTTTCCTACTCGTGCCGCCGCAAACGCGCCGCTATCCTGGTCTCAAAATTGGACCATTGCCTCACCGACTTGCTCTGGCGCTGGAAAAGCGGCGAACTGGCTATGGAGGTCCCGTTTATCATCAGCAATCATCCTGATCTGGAGTCGCTGGCGCGGATGTACAGCGTACCCTACCATCATTTTCCTATGCGCAAGGAGGAGCGGGAGGCGGATCAGCGGCGGCTGCTCGAATTCGTCGTTGCCAACAAGATCGACTTCCTGATCCTGGCCCGCTATATGCAGATCCTGGAGCCGTTTGTGGTGCGGACCTATCCATCTCGCATTATCAACATCCATCACAGCTTCTTACCCGCTTTTGTGGGGGCCAATCCTTACCATCGTGCCTTTGAACGCGGAGTCAAGCTGATTGGTGCGACGGCCCACTATGTCACGGAGAACCTGGACGAAGGCCCGATCATTGCCCAGGATGTGATCCATTGCAACCATCGCGATGCCGTCGAAGACCTCGTGCGCAAGGGTCGTGATGTCGAGCGCCGTGTGCTGGCCGAAGCGGTGCGCCTGCATACAGAGGATCGCGTGCTGGTCTACGAAAACAAAACCATCGTGTTTTAGCAAGCCTGAAGCGCGGGCTAAAGCGATTCCTGACGCCGCGAGGCATATTGTTTCAGAAGGGCCGCGATGGAGAAGGGATCACCGTAGGATTTATCGTTGACGACAACCACCTCGCTGTCCGTGCGACTATCGATAAAGGCCAGCGAGGTAGGGGTGCGCATACGCCGGCGCGTCGGGCCCCTGCGCCCCGATTCGGCTGCCCGCCGGCCTATGAAAAGGCCGCCGAGATTCTCGCCAATGGTGGGAGGGCGTGCGTCGAGGCGAGCCGCTTCGGCGCTGCGATCCGGTGGCGGTGTGCCTCTGGCTGTAACATGTTTGACATGCTCCAGGGGCACGTGTATGATTTTTTTGCCTTCCTGTTTGACGAAATCCTCTGGAGTGATGATAATCACGTGCTCTTCCGCGTGGCGCAAGCGTATAATGTCGACAATCAACTGCCACAGGCTGCCTACCGCGACGAACAGCACAATGCCCAGGATGATCGTCGTAAAGATGGCTGATGCTATCCCTGCCAGGTAATTATGCGGGATCATGATGGGCGCCATCAGGGCAAACAGCAAGCTGCCGAAAACGACCCCGAAAATCCAGCCGAAAATACCAATCAGGACTTTCTGGCGCAAAAGTGGAAAGACAAGCCAGTCGTGCGGGATGTTCTCTTCCGTATTGACTACACTCAATATTTGGACCGATTCCATAGCAAAGCTCCTCAGTATTTGCCGGCGAATGAAATGACGAGCAACGTTCTGCCTGATATCGACGCCTAGATTATACCAGACTTACTACGTTTCGGGGACCATGTATTTCACAGGCGTTCATAACAAAAGCTGTAGCTCAGCAAGGGAGGCATGCCGCGCCTCTCTTGCCCGCGTGATGGCGCTGTCTACCGCCAGTGAAGTGGGGTGGAGCGGGATACACCGGCAATCGTTTTTCTTCCGGCGGTTATTGATCGATCTGGGCCTTTTGCAGCTTGCCGCTATAGTCCGTGTACACGACCTTCCACTCGGTGAAAACGTCCAGGCCCGCCAGGCCGGCTTCGCGGTGGCCGTTGCCGGTGCCGCGTGTGCCGCCAAAGGGGAACTGGATTTCTGCGCCGGTGGTGCCGGAGTTGATATAGATGATGCCGGTGGTCAGGTCGCGTTTGGCCCGCTCGACGTTGTGAATATTCTGCGTATAAATGGCGCTGGATAGCCCGTACTTTGTGGCGTTATTGATCGCGATGGCCTCCTCGAACGAGTCAGCTTCGATGACCGAAAGCACCGGCCCGAAGATTTCTTCCTGGGCCAGCCGCATGTTCGGCGTCACATCGGCGAAGAGCGTGGGGCGATAGAATGTGCCTCTGGCTAGCTCGCCCTCGTTGGCGATGGAGCCGCCGGTGAGCAGCGTCGCGCCCTCTGCTTTGCCAATTGCGATGTAACTATGAATCTTCTCCAGTTGCGAGGCATTGATGATGGGACCCATATCCACGCTCTCATCCAGGCCATTGCCCAGGCGCAACTGCTCGATGCGCGGCACCAGCCGGTCCAGCAATTGCCGGCGCACCGCCTTATGCACAATCACGCGACTGCAAGCGGTGCAGCGCTGCCCGCTTGTGCCGTAGGCGCTCCACAGAATGCCCTCAACGGCCAGATCGAGGTCGGCGTCATCCAGCACGATTACCGCGTTTTTGCCGCCCATTTCGAGCGAGACGCGCTTCAGCGTCTGCGCGCCCTCGATAGCCACGTGCCGTCCCATCTCGGTCGAACCGGTAAAAGAAACCACAGCCACATCGGGATGATGCAGCAGCGCCTCGCCGACGGTGCTGCCGGGACCGAAGACGATATTGACCACGCCCTCCGGCACGCCGGCTTCGTAAAGAATCTCCACCAGGCGCAGTGCGCTGTGCGGCGTATCGCTGGCCGGCTTGAACACAATTGTATTGCCGGCCACCAGCGCGGGAAACATCTTCCAGGTCGGAATGGCGATAGGAAAATTCCAGGGCGTAATGCAGGCCACCACGCCCACCGGATCGCGCATTGCCAGGCCGGACTTATTGGGCAACTCGACCGGCACGCTATAGCCAAAGAGCCGCCGGCCCTCGCCGCCCATATAGAAGGCCATATCGATGCCCTCCTGGACATCGCCGCGCGTCTCCTTCAAAATCTTGCCCATCTCCATTGTCATCGTGTGGGCCAGGTCTTCCTTGCGCTGCTTGAGCAACTCGCCTGCACGAAAAAGAATCTCGCCGCGTTTGGGCGCGGGCACCAGCCGCCAGGTCTCGAAAGCCTTGCGCGCCGCCGCCACTGCCGCGTTTGCCTCCTCCGCGCCGGAGAGCGGAAAGGAGCCAAGCAACTCGCCGGTCGCGGGATTAG
>DATGKW010000124.1:0-9218 GCA_035294465.1 Ktedonobacteraceae bacterium
TTGAAGATCCTTTCGCCCGATTGCGTGTCATAATCGGTGGCCAGTTTCAGATGGCCGGTGTACACAACGGCATTATCAGAGGTGCGTTTCACCATGAAAGGTGTGCCGTCGACCGCATTGAGTTCGTCGGCATAGCCACTGACAAGCGCGTACTTTTGCGAGAGAATGCTGTAGCCGAGCTGGTTGACTTTAATAAAAGGTGCGCTGTGTTCTGGATCTGGCGAGGTGAACTTGATGTCATTCAACCAGAACTCCTCAGCATTGTTGTTGGCGTTGCCAAAAGAGAGCAAATACACCTGATTCAGATCGAAGATACTGCCCTGTGGGATGATGTCTTTGAGGGGAATACGCACATGTTGCCAATCGGTGGTGACCGTGACGTAGGTGCTACTCTGAATCGCGGGCGTATTGTAACTGGCAGGGTTGCGCCGTAGGTTATGATCTTGCATACTGATTGTAAACGTTTCGCCACCCGCAGCACCCTTGATGTTAAACTCGAGTGCCCCATTGGCGTAATACGGAACTAATGAGTAGGTTTCCCAGTTGTCAGACTGGATCATTGACCACCAGCCCCAGCCGCTCCCATTCGAGGTAATGTTGAAACGCATCGAGGGGAGGCCATTGTAGGTCACATTCGTATCGACTGGAAGTTCGCTACTGGACGTGGTTTCAAGGCTCAGCGGCGAGCCTGAACCAGCCCACTGATCATATTCCGTATTACCGAATACTACGAGGTCCTTTAAGGGATGACTGCTAGCAGTGGCGGCCAGTGCCCTGGTCCCGCTCCCGCTCATCACAAGTGCCACAGAAAGGATCATCAGCGTCGCCATGATCGAGCAGATGATCCTCTTATACGGTTTGAGCATCCGTGTCTCCTTTCCGTAGAAACAACAACAAGCGTCATTGGGATCGATTCTTGAGCTTTTTTCTCTTTTCCCTCCTTTGAAGAAATACATCCTTTCCTTGCTCTCTTTTTAGCCAAGTATACAAGACAAAAGCGTAGGAGACGAGAACAGATAGAAGCCACTTGGCAGTCAGTTTGCATCACATCTCTTGCAGCCACCAGTCAAATAGCTTTGCCTCTTATTGTATGTACGGTGGAACCATGCGCGAAGTGCATGGTTCCACCGTACATACAATATTTCCCTGCGCAGCGAAGCCGCGCGAATTCCGCTGGAAAAGAGCGAAGGTATTCAGAATCAGCGATGCTCTTAGACGAGTGAGCCATGCAGGAGGCGAAAATCACGTCTGGTTTCCCAGAGAGTTTGCAGTTGAGCAAAGTTTTCGTCGGGCTGCTGCAAGAGGCATGCAAGAGCATCAATCTCCTGCAATTTCTCTTCCTCAACTGTGTTGAAATCGATGGCGATAAAAATGGGGACCTGGGTGTAGGTGACCTCGTTGTTCATCAGGGCATGGAAATCAAAGAAGAGCAACCTGGCGAGATTTTCCAGCGCGCTCCTACCGTCCTCGATGAGCAGGCTGGCATTCTGGCGACCTTCGCGCACGGCCAACCAGGCATTAGCCCCAAAGTGAAAGGTCTCAGGCGGCATGTCGAAAGGATCGAAAGGACGATTTTCTAGCGAGGTATCGGCATCGATGGTAATCCTGCGTTTCTCTGGCGCGTGCCTGTACTGAGTGATCCAGTGGGTTTCCATCCTATCAGAGCGAATGTAGGGAGCATAGCCGGCGCGAACACGAGCGGGTATCCCTCTGGTCTTCAAGATTGTAGCCATGAGAATAGCCACGGCACGGCAGGTAATGATGATTTTGTTTTCTACCGCCCGATCAGGGACAAAGCCACGCAGATCGCGGCGATAGAGTTCGGCGAGCATAGCCACGGCGGTTGGAAAGTAGTCGTCTTCCCAGGGCACTTCGCGGATATTCCCGTAGGCGGGATTGGTCTGGACGCCCTCTCTGCTCGCAGACAATGAGAGGCTATGGAGATCACCTGCTGCTTGACGAGGCGACCCGCCTGCCCGATGTCGGTGGGTAGATCGCGCTGAAAGTTTTCCTGATAGAGGCCAGGATAGGTGAACTGGCTGAAAGTGCAGTAGTAGTCAAACAAGTTCTGCTCCATGAGGTTATCCTTTCTTTGCCTTGTACTGGAAGAAACCGCCCACAATTTGCAGGCATACGTCAAAGCGTGATTGCATTGCATGGTCCTTTTCCTGCTTCTCTGAAAACAGTATGGTAAGCATACCATCCAAATCCTGACGTCTTTTGACAGGGTTTCTGTGGTACACTTAGTTGCATCGTAGACACGTTTTCCCACGCGACATATCATGGAGGGATTTCTTGCGAGCAGATCGACTTCTCTCTCTTCTCCTGCTCTTACAAACCAGGGGGCGGATGACTGCTCAGGCGCTGGCGGAGCATCTGGAGGTTTCTGAACGGACCATTTACCGCGGCATCGAGGCACTTAGTTTTGCGGGCATCCCGCTTTATAGCGAACATGGGCCGGGCGGTGGCTATGAATTGCTCGATGGGTACCAGACAAGACTGAACGGCCTAACCATCCAGGAGGTCCGCGCGCTCTTCTTGCTGAGCATTTCTACACCTCTAGCCGATCTCGGACTTGATCAGACGCTTGAGGATGCACTCCTCAAACTCTCTGCGGCGCTTCCTGCACCTTCTCGCGAACAGGCCGTGCAAGTACGCCAGCGTATCTACATGGATACAGCGCAACCGGCTCATTCCGGGCGGGTAATTTCCCATCTGGGATGCATCCAGGAGGCGATCTGGAATGATTGCACCTTGCGCCTGACCTATCAAGGATATTACAGGCGCTTTTTCGATCCGTATGGTCTTGTCTCGCGGCACGGAACATGGTATCTGGTCGGGGCGAGTGCGGGGATGATCCACGTGGTGCATGTGGCGCATATTCGAGCTGCTGAGCTGACCGAGCGGCACTTTACTCGACCGGCAGAATTTGATCTCGTTACCTATTGGGCAAAGCATGCTGTACCGATCAAGCGCGATCCGGCAGGCGATAGGAGGAGCCCAGTGCAAAAAAAAGCCAGAATAAAAACCGCTGTATCCGCGCACATGTTGCCTCGAAGGAGTATTCACACGGCTCGCGCCCAGAAGAAAAAAAAGCATTTTTCGTTTTGGCCGGCGTCAAACCTGGATCTGCCCACTGCGCCAGGTATTTACCGCTTCCTCAACTCCCTGGATATAGGCCGACACGTCGTTGTTATCTGAACTGGGGGCGTAGACCGGAACGATCTGATCGATGGTTGTAAGCTTCCATTCTTCCACATACTGCACCTTAATCAGCTTATACCAATCCTCAAAGCCTTCTTCCCAGGTTTTATATTTGCGGTAGCCGTCATAGCTGGCATAGCCGGGCGTGGCGCGAATATTGCCGAGGGAAAGCGTCACCTGGGCCACGCCAGTTGTGCCCAAACGGCTCTCTTGCATGAAAAAAGCCAGGGCGTAGACGGGATCAATGCCGTACTGCACGCCGAGATCATAAAGGGACTGCCCTTTGCCGCGCGCGGGCGAGCGGTAGAAGTCCAGTACCTGGTTAATGAAGTCCGCATCGATTGTAGGGACGCCCGTCACTTCGTAGCGCGTATCGAGCCAGATGCCGCTATTCAAGGAATTGGGGCTGCTCAGTAGCCAGGCAACTCCCAGGGCCAGAATGATCAGGGTAGAGCCGATAACCAGAGAGAGTGATGAAGGATGAGAGCGCCGTTTATGTGAAAGGGCCCGTCGCTTATGCTGTTTTTTTACCTTGGGCATAGAAGATGTTCTCCGCGTCCCAACGAAAAAGGTCTCGCTTATCCAATAAAATCTATTCTAATCGATTTACGTCTGACTGCTATGAGGTGTTGCATAAGACAGCAGTGGCATCGTTCACATTGTTTCAATACTGAGAAGCGGGCTGTTGGTATTCATGCATTCTTTTATCTCCAGATCTGGCCGAATGTTCTGATGCAAGGGAAATAGTTGGGAGGTGTGGCAGTCATTCTTCAGGCGCCACTTGCTGCCACGCTTTGCTGCCGTCGAGCATGTGCAGGAGGATGTTGTGTGGGAAGCGGTCAAGCCGGTGGCTTACGAGGCCCGATGGCAGCAGGGCCGATCTACGCGAACCGAAGATGCTATAATAACAGGTGGAATATGCTGCTCAACGCGGAGCATACTAGAGGGCAACCAGGTAGAGTTACGAAAGGTACAATCCCTATGGCAGAGACAATCACCTCCCGCCCGGTGCAGATGCCGCCGGCGACCGATCTCTATAATATCGATCATCTGTTTAGCGAGGAAGAGCGAATGGTGCGCGACACCGTGCGCAAGTTTGTGCAAGAGCGCGTGCTACCCATTATTGGCAAACACTTTGAAGCCGGCACTTTTCCGCGCGAGCTGATTCCTGAGATTGCTGAACTGGGTCTGCTGGGTATGCATCTGGAGGGCTACGGTTGCGCCGGGTTGAGCGCGGTCTGTTACGGCTTGGCCTGCCAGGAACTGGAAGCGGGCGATAGCGGCCTGCGTTCCTTTGTGTCGGTACAGGGTTCGCTGGCGATGTTCCCGATCTGGAAATTTGGTTCAGAAGAACAGAAGCAGCGCTGGCTGCCAAAGATGGCGAAGGGTGAGATTATTGGCTGCTTTGGCCTGACCGAGCCGGATTCCGGCAGCGATCCCGGGAGCATGCAGACCAGGGCCGAGCGCGACGGCAATACATATATTCTGAACGGCACCAAAATGTGGATTACCAACGGAAGCATTGCTGATCTGGCCGTAATCTGGGCGAAGACGGAAGATGGTATTCGAGGCTTCCTGGTGGAGCGCGGCACGCCCGGCTTTAGTGCCAGCAATATTCATCAGAAGCTCTCCTTACGCGCCTCGGTTACTTCGGAACTGCATTTTGCCGATTGCCGCGTACCGGCGGCCAGTATGTTGCCAAATGTGCGCGGCCTGCGTGGTCCCCTTTCGTGCTTGGACGAAGCGCGTTACGGTATCGCCTGGGGCGCGAACGGCGCGGCGCGTACCTGCTACGAGACGGCGCTCAACTACGCAAGAACGCGCGTCCAGTTTGGCCGGCCAATCGCTAGCTTCCAAATGGTTCAGCAGAAACTGGCCATCATGGCCACCGAACTGATCAAATCTCAGTTACTCGCGCTCCAGCTCGGTCGCCTGAAAGATGAAGGACTCCTGCATCCTGTACAAATTTCGGTAGCCAAGCGCAACAATGTGCGCGAGGCGCTGAAAACGGCCCGCGAGGCTCGTGCGATCCTGGGCGCTAATGGCATTACCCTGGAATACCCAATCAGCCGCCACTCCAATAATCTAGAGTCGGTCTTTACCTATGAAGGCACCGATGATATTCACACGCTGGTCATCGGTCAGGCCATTACGGGGATGAACGCGTTTTCCTAACCCACCTGTGTTGTAAACACAACCAGTCGTTGATCATACCCATGCCCCGTCCAGACGCCGCTACAGGTAATCAGGTTGAGGTGATGTGCTGTGCTTGGACCGAAGACAGCGTTGAGAACCTGAGCACTGGAGGCAGTCGCGGGGTAGGAGACGGCGCGGTTGACGACAAAGTGCAGGGTTGAACCCTGGATAGTGGTAACGTAGACATCATCGCCGGGGGCCAGGTCCCGTAGATACCAGAAGACCGCCGGGTCGCCGCCAACGCGGTCAACATGGCCAGCAATCACTGCGTTGCCGGGCTGGCCTGGAGCTGCGCCAGGGGCATACCAGAAAACATGCGTCCAGTAGGGCGAATTGATGGCCTGAGAGACCGGTGCGTCCATCAACCCCTGGGCGGTTTTGCCTACGTTCATCACGTCTGCATCCACATGAATGGCCGGAATGCTCAGCTTCGCCGGCTGCCATGGCTCCGCGGCCGGCGAAATAATGGTGCTGGCGGTAACGTGATGCGTGAAGTTATAAAGTACGACGCCAATAACAAGGACGAGCGCCAGAATAGAGTAGAGCAGAAATTTTCTCATGGGCTTTTTCCGTGTACTCAGGCAACTACTTTATGACCCCGAATAGAGGATACGGGTTGATGATAATCAAGAGTTATCTCCGGCTATTTTGATGATTGTATGTCCCCGTGCTTCACCCTTGAGCACCCGCGCCAGGGCCTCTGGCAATTCCTCGAAGCTAGCCTCGTGTCCAATTGCGGTGAGCAATTGTGCCGGCTTGTAATCGCTGGCCAGCCGCTGCCATATTGTGCGCCGCAGCTCCATTGGACAAAGGACGGAATCGATGCCCAGCAGGCTCACCCCGCGCAAGATAAAGGGGAAGACACTCGTACTAAAGTTGATCCCGCCAGTATTGCCAAACGCAGCGATTGAGCCGCCATATTTCGTTGTGCGGATCAAATAGGCCAGGGTTGAGCCACCAACTGCATCAACGCTGCCCGCCCAGAGTTCTTTTTCCAGCGGGCGATTGCTCTCCGCAGAAGTTACCCTGCGATCAAGGATCTCGTCGGCACCCAGTTCGCGCAAATATTCGTGCTCGGACGTTTTACCCGTGCTGGCCGCGACCTGGTAGCCCAGGTTGCGCAGAATACTGATCGCAATGCTGCCCGCGCCTCCGGTCGCGCCTGTCACCAGAACCGGCCCGCTTTCTGGTTCCAGGCCGTGCTGCTCCAGTCGATGGACAGCCAGGGCAGCAGTGAAGCCGGCTGTTCCCAGAGCCATCGACTCTTTCAGCGTCAAGCCCTGCGGCTTTGGTACTATCCAGTCCGCCTTGACCCGTGCGTATTCGCTAAAGCCTCCAAAGTGGCTGACTCCCAGCTCGTAACCAGTGACGATCACCTCGTCTCCCGCTTTAAAACGAGCGTCGTTCGACTCCTCGATCACGCCGGCCAGGTCGATGCCAGGCACAAAGGGATAAGTACGCACAATCCTACCCTCTGGGATCGAGGCCAGCCCATCCTTATAGTTCACGCCCGAATATGCCACCTTGACCAGCACCTCGCCCGCTGGCAAATCCGCGCGGTTCAGCTCTCCCAGGCTCGCGCTAAAGCCTTCCCCTGTCTTGTTCACGATATATGCCCGAAACGTCGCTGCCATACCTGCTCACTACTCACTTTCTCTGGACTTTTTATTCCTCGCCGCTCAGCGAAATCCGCTAGAGCGAACGGATAATCTTCCTTTTTTGCAGTATACCATTGTGTGGGGAAGCATACAGTACGTTTGTTGCTAGTAGAAACTAATCGAATTAAACAGCAGGAATGCCACCAGAGCAATAATGCAGATTGCCACCACGAAAAGAATGAAGCGCCACATGATCTGATTTTCTTGCTGGGGCGACAGATTATTTTGAGGACCATACTGGTTCCACTGGTTTCGTGTCTGGCGCGGTGGGGCAAATGGCCCGAAGTTCTGGCGCTGCTGGAAAACCTGGCGTTGCTGCTGGCGAGGTGGCTGCGCGCTTTGATAGTAGCCTGAATCGCCGTAGTCTGCCATCTGCTCTTGCCGCCTTCTTTCGGCTTCGTGCGCGAGCGTCCCGAACGAGTCGCTGGACGAACGTGAGGGGCCTGTTGCGGGCCTGGCCTGCTGCGGCTTCAGCGTTCGCGACGGCAACGGGCCACTCACCCGGTACGCGTCGGTTGTACCGAGGATGGACGTTCCAGCCAGCAACGACTCAACGTCCCGCCGCATCTCCTCTGGTGTCTGGTAACGCTCGTTCGCGTTAGGCTTCAGCGCTCTGGTCAGAATCTGTTCCAGTTGGGGCGAAACCCGCGGATTGAGCGTCCTGGCCGCAGGAAACTGGAACGGCGCGTACTCTCCCGGGTCACGATTCGTGACCAGATGGTGCAGGGTTGCGGCCAGGGCATACAGGTCCGAACGCGGGTCCGCGAAGCCCTGGTATTGTTCCGGCGGCGCGTAACCTGGCGTGCCCAGAGCCGTTGTTTTTCTCCGCTGCCCGGCGACCATGACGTTGGCGCGCGCAATGCCAAAATCAACCAGATGAGCGTGCTTATCGCCTTTCCCAATGATGATATTCGCTGGTTTGATATCGCGGTGAACAATCGCAGGCTTTTGCTTCGAGAGGTACTCCAGAATATCCAGCACCTCCAGGGTATAGCGCAGCGCGTCCTGCTCTTCCATAGGCTTGTGCGAGCGTTCTAGCCAGTCTTCCAGATTTTCTCCCTCCACATACTCCATCACCATATAGTAGCGCTTCTCCTCCTCGAAGCGATCCGTTACGTCAGGGATCAGAGGGTGATTGAGCCTGGCCAGGGTATCTACCTCGTGCTCAAAGTTGCGCATATCTTCTTGCAATTTATCTGGATCGGTGCTTTCAGGATTGAGCACCTTAATTACAACCAGTTTATCGCTCAGGCGTGTATCTTTAGCCAGCAGTACCGAGCCCATGCCGCCCTCGCCCAGGGCTTTCACGATCACATAGCGTCCCTGTTGAAGGCTTGTGCCTGGAGCAAGCCCTGCTGCCGGCCCCTTCCCTCCGTTGCTTGTAACTGTAACTGTGGATGAGTTGTCTACAAGCTGCGCACCGCACTCCGTGCAGAAGTGCTCGCCCTGTTTATTCTCCGTTCCACAATGTGGACAAATCATCAGATTAAAACCTCTTTCCCAGGCTTTTCTTTATGAGATGGATGTCGATGTCTTTACAAACGCGTCTGTATTCCGGCATTTCAACAAAGCTATGCAGGCCCTCATCATTATACATCATTTGTGCGTGCCATCGTTGTTTATAATACCTCTTGCTCATCTGCAAGAAAAGTGTAGATGACCACAGGCTGGAGAAAATCGCTCACCGGGGAACTATTCAACTTTCTCCACTGGTCGCGCAGTCAATTCAGATGGCAGTTGATGGACCAGAGGTCTTTCTCCGGTTGAGAGCAGTGGATCAAGTTCTTCCCGTTCTAGCAGTGGCGGCTCCAGCACTTGCGCGTCCGGTTCGAGTTCGTGCCACCATCGCGCGAGGAGTGCAGGATCGATCTCACCCAATCGGCCTGTCTGGGCCTTTTGCATCGACCAGTCGACTACAGCTTCGTCAAGAGGAATCTCATATCCTGCTCGCTCGCTGAGTTTCCATTTGTGCAGCATGACGTCGAAGTATGCCTTGAGCGGGTCCTGTCCGACAGTGAGCACCTGGCGCAGAAGTAGAATCGCTGGTAGATGATAGTGCGTATACCAGTGCCGCGCAGCCTCTTCGAGCGAGACCTCTCGTTTCTCCTTGTCACTCATAATAGCTTGATGTCCCAGGATCATATTGTAAAAGCGGCGGGC
>DATGKW010000125.1:0-39262 GCA_035294465.1 Ktedonobacteraceae bacterium
GCGATATCCTCGATCTGCATCTGGCCCTCGGCCTCGACGCCTTTGATACCATCGTCGAACATGGTGATGCAGAACGGGCAGGCCGCAGCCAGGACTTCGGCACCGGTGTTCAGCGCCTCTTTCATACGCGTCTGGTTTACACGCTTGCCGATCTTCTCCTCCATCCAGGCGCGACCGCCGCCACCGCCGCAGCAGAAGCTCTTGTTGCGGTGACGCGGCATCTCCGTCACGCCGTTGCTGTTCAGAACCGTCAGAACGCGGCGCGGCTCGTCATAGACGCCGTTATAGCGTCCGATGTAGCAGGGATCATGGTAGGTTAGCTTGCGCTCGTCAAAGCCCTCCGGCAGCTTCAGCTTTCCATCTGCTAGCAGCCGGTCGATAAAGACTGTGTGATGCACGACTTCGTAATCGCCACCTAACTGCGGGTATTCGTTGCTGAGAGTATTGAAGCAGTGCGGGCAAGCCGTGATGATAATGCGGTGCCTGATAGCCGCCGCGCCATTGCTGTGCCCGTTATGCCTATTTTCCTCGTTTTTCGAGCGGTTGAAGCCGTAGTTGTCCAGGGTCTCGATATTCTGCTGTGCCTGCATCTGCCACAGATACTCGTTGCCGATGCGTCGGGCGGGATCGCCTGTGCAAGACTCCTCAGGTCCCAGAATGGCGAAATCGACGTTGGCCGTCTTGAGAATCTTCGCCACGGCGGTCGCAACTTTCTTGTTGCGCTGATCGAACGAACCCATGCAGCCAACCCAGTAGAGCACCTCCGCGTCTGGATGCTCGGACATCAGCGGGATACCCAGGCCGGCAGCCCACTGCGCGCGCGTGTCGTTATTGATTTCCCAGGGATTGCCGTTGCGCTCGATGTTGTTGAAGAGTGAAGTGACCTCCGGCGGAAATTCGCTCTCTTCCATCACCAGGTGACGGCGCATATCTACGATCTTGGGCACATGCTCGATAGAAACCGGACAGATCTCCATGCATGCACTACAGGTTGTGCAGGCCCACAACGCATCGGGAGAGATCGCACCCTTGACCAGTGGTTCCGGCTCTTTGCCTTTGCGCACCATCTCGCCCGCGCGCGTGCCCAGAGGAGCCAGTTTGACCCAGAGGCTATCTTTTCCCAGCACCTCCGCGCTATTCTCAAACAGGGCCTCTTTGACGCCCAGAATGATCTCTTTAGGCAGCAGGGGTTTGCCGGTACTGGTAGCCGGGCAGACGGTGTTGCAGCGCCCGCATTCGGTGCAGGCATAGCCATCGAGCAGTTGTTTCCAGGTGAACTGCTCGACTTTTGAAACGCCGTAATCTTCGCGCTCCTCGATATTCTCCATGAAGGGCAACGCGCCGGTTGGCTTGTGATTGCGGAAGAAGACATTGAACGGCGTGGCCATCAGGTGCAGATGTTTGGAACGCGGCAGGTAGCACAGGAAGAAGAAGACGATGCCAATGTGCAGCCACCAGAAGACACGAAACAGGATGATGCTAGTGGTGGTGCCCAGGCCGCTGAACAGAGGCCCCAACCACTGGCCAAACAGTGACCATTCAGCCCCATTGCTCGCGGCATACTCAAACGCCTCGGTAAAGGCAAGCGTCACCAGCACGGCCAGAATCAAGAGCAGGATGACATAGGCATCCAGAGGGCCGTGCCGGAAGCTCTGGAGTTGTTTGGGATGGAAAAACGCGCGCCGGATGGTGAAAACGACCAGGGCAACGGCTACGAGAAGAATAAACACGTCGAGCGTAGCTACAAAACCAGGATTTCCGCCAATGAAGGAGAACTCGAAGCCAGAGGCGCGCACCATCAGGTCGAGCAGACCAATCTGGATGATGATAAAACCCCAGAAGGTGAGAAAGTGGGCGATGCCGGGGATCGGGTCGCGCAGAACGCCGCTCTGGCCAAGCACAACCTTGAAAAAATCGCCAATGCGGTCATCCAGGTGATCGGTGCGGTCCTCGCGGCGCGCTTTGATCAGCAACGCGACCAGTTCGCCGGCACGCACGGCAAAAATGCCGATACCTACAATGGCCAGCAGGACAAAGAGTACTACACCAATCCAGTTCCCGGTTGGTGAAATGGTGGGGGTCATACGATAGAACCTCCGTCTAGTGGCTTCTGCAGAGCCTTAAACAATCCGGGAGGGAGTGCTTAATGCGCTTTGCGTCTCTTCACTTCTTCGATCAGTTGTGGCAAGATGCTCAAAACATCTCCTACCACACCAAGATCAGCCGCAGCAAAAATAGGCGCATTTTCGTCCTTGTTGATCGCTACAATAAACTTGGAACCCTTCATGCCAGCCAGATGCTGAATCGCGCCACTGATGCCACAGGCAATGTAAAGCGTTGGCTTAACCGTCTTGCCGGTCTGGCCGATCTGGTAGCTATAGGGCAGCCAGCCAGCGTCCACAATCGCGCGCGTTGCCCCTGGCGCTCCGCCCAGGACTTTAGCCAGTTCCTCAACCAGTTTATAATTTTCGGGTTTGCCCAGACCGCGCCCGCCACTGACGATGATGCTAGCTTCTTCCAGCGCTGGTCCTTCGCTCGCCACTTCAACGCGATCGAGAATCTTAATCGACTGTGAAGCGCTATTGATGGGGCTGTTAAGCGTCTCGATCTCGGCAGTGTTGCTCGCGACCTTTTCCACGCCAAACGCTTTGGGACGAGCCAGCACGATACCAGGACCATGTGGGAGGGTCGCAGTCACTACATTTTCTCCGCCCCAGGGCACCGTCACTCGTAGTTCATCGTCCTCGTACTGTAGATCGGTAGCGTCGGTAATCAGCCCCAGCCTGTGCCGCGCATTCAGACGAGCCGCAATATCGCGGGCATCGTAGGTAGTTGGGAAGAGCAGCAGATCGGGTTTCCGTGTTTGCAACAGATCGCTGATTGTGTCGGTCGCGGGCAGGGTCAGATATGTATCGTATGTTGCGTCCGCATGAGCATAGACCTTCTGAGCGCCGTACTCGCCGAGCATGAGAGCTACCTCTGCGGCCTGCGCGCCAAGCACGATAGCCTCGGCGCGGCCTAGTTTCGCAGCCTTACCCAGCACCTCCAGCGAGGAGCGAGCTGGCTGACCGTTTTCGATCTCGACCAGTGTCCAGATAGTTTTTGTCATTACCTGTTTCTCCTCTTCATTAAAGTAGCTGGTAGCGCTGCAAGAAATCAGCGATTCTCTGAGCGGCGTCACCCTCGTCCTTAATCACCTGACCGGCTGCGCGCGCCTCGGCCTTGCCAATCGCCAGCACGCGTTCGCGCGCGCCAGCTTCGCCCACCTGAGAGGGATCGAGGCCCACATCGGCCAGACTCATCTGCACAAAGGGCTTTTTCCTGGCGCTCATGATGCCCTTCATGGTTGGATAAATCGCCTCAAAGGAGCCGCTGGCTATCGTCACCACCGCCGGCAACGTACTTTCTACGACCTGATAGCCAGCCTGGGTAACGCGGTGGATAGTTGCTTTCTGGCCCTCAACCTTGATTTCGCGGGCGAAAGTTAACTGAGGAATGCCCAGGAACTCGGCGATGGCGCCAGGCACCATACCGGTATAACCATCGGTACTCTCGGTCGAGCAGAAGATCAGGTCCGCCCCCTCTTTTTTCAAAACCTCGGCCAGTACACGCGCTGTGCCGAGCGAGTCAGAGCCAGCCAGGGCGGGATCAGTTATTAAAATAGCCCTATCCACACCCATTGCCAGAGCGCGGCGCATCGCCTCGTTCGCGCTGGCGGGCCCCATACAGACAGCCGTCAACTCGCTATTGCCTGATGTATCACGCAGCTTAATCGCAGCAGAAATAGTTGTCTCGTCTCCTGGGTCGAGCACCAGCGAGACGCCGCTACGCACAAGCCGTTTTGTATCTGGATCAAGCCTGCTAACCACGGTGTTAGGGTCTGGAATCTGTTTAACGCAGACATACATCTTCATTGTTTTATTGCCTCATTGTTTTTGTGCAGAACACAGGGGTAGAGTTTGCCCACTGAATTTATCGGCTATCTTATTGTACCTGTCGCTAAAAGTGAGTGTCAACGTTGCTGGCTAACGCTCTGAGGGTCCAACACGGAGATTTTTGGTTGGGTAGATGAGGCTGACTTCCAAACCAATCGGCTTGATTCTAACTTGTTTCATAGCAAGTCTAGTATAGAACAGTGAAGCGTCGGTAAGAAAGGCCAGGCCGCGACAAACCTGATTGTTCTTTGGGATTGTCGATGAGACTGTAGGACGTTCTCCACGCAGACTGGGCGACGATTTGTTCGACAAAGAATACGAAGAAGAGGTTTTCGTTCATCAGGCACAACTGGGTCTAGCAGAAGCATGCGCAGGAGAATGGTGGCAATCCTGGTGAGAAGCGAGAGGAGAGGGAAGCGTTGGAGAATTTGTGATGAGATTGTGAGATTGTCATTGCTTTTGTGCCTGGTTTGTGAGGTATCTTCTCTATACTGGGGTTTATGACTGGAGTCGAGCCGCTGCGCATTTGCGCAACGAGAAAGGCAAGAGGAGCACATGCAGCCCCAAAAGGAGCCATCCGAGGAGATTCTGTCAACTGAACTGCTGGCGACAGTGGGCCATGAATTCCGGGGACCGCTGACCATCATCCAGGGCTATGCGAATACCCTGTTGCATCATGAGCAGCATCTCTCGCTGGAAGAGCGCCGGGAGTTTCTTCAGGCCATTGAGCAGGCGGGAGCCCATCTGAGTACGCTTGTCGATCGGTTCTTGCAGCTCGCCCAGTTAGAGACCCATACCTTTTCCCTTGCTCTTGCTCCGGTCGATCTGGCTGCACTGGCTCATGAGGCCATGACAGCCGTCAGAAAGGGCCAATCCCATATCCTGCTGCAGGAATCCTCTCGGACAAAGACAGGTTCACCAGGAAAGACAGGAGAGCGGGAGCAAGCTGTAGATGAGGATCTGGCAATTTCAGGAGACAGGCGGCTCCTGCGTATCCTGCTGGATCTGCTATTGGAGAATGCCGTTGCTTACTCCGCGCCAGACAGCCTCATCGAGATCCACATACGTCCGGGTAATTCCGCTCATCTTCTCACCTCGCTGCATACCAGGGCCGATTCAAAGATGCATGTGGCTCTGATTGTGCCCGCGAGCTTTCGGGAGGACGAGGCTCTGCTGGAGATCGAGGTGCGAGACCACGGCAGAGGTATTCCCCCAGAGCAGTTTCCTCTCATTTTTCACCGCTTTTACCGAGGGGATACACGCCTTACGCGTGAGGTCAACGGTCTGGGCCTGGGCCTGGCGCTGTGCCAGGCCATCGTTACTCACCACCGAGGAATGCTCTGGGTGGAGAGCGCGGTGGGAGCGGGGAGCGCCTTTCACATCGTGCTCTCGCGAGGTAGAACGTTGCCCGACGCTGAGGTACTCTAACTATGGAGAAAGAAAATAAAGAACGGAGCAACCAAAATGACGGTGAAGAAAACCCAGATTGTGGCAGCCGACGACGATCCTCAACTGCTGCGCCTGATCGCGCGCAACCTCGAATTTGAGGGCTACGAGGTTCTGACTGCTAGCGATGGAACCAGCGCACTTGCGCAGATTGAGCGATCTTCCCCTGATCTGGTACTGCTCGATGTGATGATGCCGAGAATGGATGGCTTTGCAGTCTGCCAGCGGGTGCGCGAATTTTCCTCAGTTCCCATCATTATCGTCACAGCACGCGGACAGGACCAGGATAAAGTCAAAGGTTTGGATCTGGGAGCCGATGACTATTTAACCAAACCTTTTAGCGTGGAGGAACTCCTGGCACGGGTGCGCGCCGTCCTCAGGCGGTCTCAGCCTGAGAGTACCCTGGTGGCCGGGCGAACTAGCACGACCACGATTGGTGATCTTACCATTGATTACGCCCAGCACCTGGTGAAGCTCTCTGGCCAGGAGCTGCAGCTCACGCCCACCGAATATCGCCTGCTAGCATATCTGGCGCAGAATGCTGGGCGAGTGGTGACTCAGGATCTTCTGTTGGAGCATGTGTGGGGGCAGGATTATCTTGGGGAAAGCCACATGCTCCAGGTTAACGTGAACCGGCTGCGGCACAAATTGGAACGAGACCCGGCACGTCCTCAGTACCTCAAGACGAAGGTAGGCATTGGCTACGTGCTGACCGCCCCTCCCCATCTAAAAACGGATTAACCGGAACTCGATCAACAGGAAGAGGGAACCAGAGGAGTGGAAGATTCGCATCAACCGCGTGGCAGGGAAATAGAAAGAGTGGCAGGTTGCCTCGCTCGCGTCCTTCTTTCCGGGCGCTCTTCGGATGCCCGGATCTGTCTCTTTGGTCGAAATTTTACGAAAAACACGTCCGTCCAGATATGTAGGTTCCTCTTTTTGCGTAAACCGGCGAACTCTCTGCTCTTGTTAACAAAAGTTCGTGGAGGCTGCTCAGCACTTTCTTGCTTGAGTCGATCAACGAGAAAGCGAGACGCCGACTATTGAGGGATGCATCCTCCTTGACAGCTACCGACAAATACGTTATATTCGTAACATTGAACCGATATTGATTTCGGAAAATATCGAGACTCTCAATGCGCCAGATATCTGGTATGCAAGAGAGAAAAAGGAGATGCCATGGATGCACGTCCTCTCGGTGCTTTGAAGTGCCGGAAGTCTGTTCAACGGCTGATCGGGATGATTACGTTACTTTGCTGCGTGATAGGGCTTTGCGCAGCCTCTCCGCTCTTGTACCCGCCTTCCATTGCCCATGCTGGTGTGCAAAGGCAAGGCGCGCAAATGAATCTCGCGGGAGCGGTGTCTGGCCAATCAATCTTCGGCCCAAATGTCTATATTTTCAATCCCACAATGCCACAGAGCGAGATCCAGGCGACGGTCAACGCGGTGGCAAATCAGCAGGTCTCGAACCAGTTTGGAACTCAGCGTTATGCACTGCTGTTCGAGCCTGGTACGTATGGGTCCAGCACTGATCCTCTCAACTTTCAGGTTGGTTACTACACCACCGTAGCGGGCCTCGGTCTTTCCCCTGCTGATGTGGTCATCAATGGGTCCATTGATGTTTACAATCAATGCTTCGGAGCCAACAACTGCACGGCACTCGTAAACTTCTGGCGCTCGTTGTCGAATCTGACCATCAACGTCACAACGCCCAACGCGGGTTGCTACAATGGTGAATTCTGGGCGGTTTCGCAGGCCGCGCCGATTCGCCGCGTTGAGATCAACGGACCTGCCACTCTTATGGACTATTGCACTGCGCCGTCTTACGCGAGTGGCGGCTTCATCGCCGATTCAGAGTTCGATGGCGGCACGGTGATTAGCGGTTCTCAGCAGCAATGGATCGTCAGAAACAGCAAGCTTGATGGCTGGACCAATGGCGTCTGGAACCAGGTATTCTCTGGTGTGGTAGGTGCGCCTGCTCAGTGCTTCCCCGCAGCCTCATCGTGTGGTGGCCCATACACCACGCTTGCAACCAGTCCGGTGACACGCGAAGAGCCATATTTGTACGTGGATTCCCATGGGCATTACAACATCTTCGTACCCTCGGTGCAGCGCAATTCTGCAGGCACAACGTGGGCCAATGGAGCAACGCCCGGCCGGTCTATCCCAATCGAGAGATTCTTCATTGCCCGGCCAACGGATCCCGCAGCATTGATCAATGCTGCCCTACACTTCGGCAAGGATCTCATTCTGACCCCTGGCGTCTATCACCTGGATCAGAGCCTTGAGATCACTCGCCCCGATACCGTGGTGCTCGGCCTCGGCTTCCCGACGCTGATTCCCGAAAACGGCATCGTCTCAATGAGAGTCGCCAGTGCAAAGGGGGTCCTGCTCTCCGGGATGATTTTCGACGCGGGCCCAACGACCTCCCCGGCTCTGCTCCAGGTCGGAAATGGCCACGGGCGTAGCGATCATGATGCCTCCGATCCGACAGCCCTTCAGGATGTGTTTTTCCGCATTGGCGGCGCGCAGGCCGGCAGTGCGACGAATAGCCTGGTGATCAACAGTGATAACGTTATCCTCGATGACATCTGGGCCTGGCGAGCCGATCACGGTAACGGCGTGGGCTGGACCAGCAACACCGCCAGTACCGGCGTGATTGTTAACGGCAACAATGTCACGGCGTATGGCCTCTTCGTTGAGCACTACCAGCAATACGAGGTGATCTGGAACGGCAATGGCGGTACGGACATCTTCTTCCAGAACGAGATGCCCTATGATCCTCCCAACCAGGCGGCCTGGATGGAGGCGCCAGGCGTCGATGGCTGGGCTGCTTTCAAGGTAGCTAACGATGTGACCAGCTTTCACGGTTATGGTATGGGCAGCTACAGCTTTTTCAATCAGGGCGTGAACATTTACGCGGCCAACGCCTTTGAGGTTCCCTCGACCTTGCCGGCGGGCAGTCTGCACGATCTGTTCACGATTTTCCTGTCCACTGCCGGCTCTGGCGGCATTCTGAACGTAATCAACAACACCGGTGGATCATCGACCATCGCCAACCCGGATACGCCGGTCGCTGTCGTGAGTTATCCGTAACGGTCTGACCCCTCTTGGAGTAAAGACGCATCAAGCCCCACCTCATAGGCGGGGCTTGATGCGTCTTTGCAATCGCTGGTTCGTTTCAGCGTCCTACGATAATGACGAAGGTAGCAAAACGGATATGCACCTTTGCCCTGTCCATCGGCCAGCACGGCTGCACCTGCGCAGGAAGAAGGGGTAGATATAGGTAATCATACTGAGCAGTTTCACGGTAATTTTTCGCTGCCCGAACGTTGTAGCATATAGGGAATGTGTGTAGAGTGATTTTCCCTACTATTGCAGTATTATGAGCAATACATATCATGGAGGTAAAGCAATTATGTCTTCTTCTGAACTCAGCGAGGGTGATATTACCCTGATCAAAGCCAAAATCATACCAGAGCGGGCCGCAACGACTGCAAGCCCGCAGGAGTCCCCATTCGAAACTGAATTTGCCGAGATTGGCAAGGATCTCGGTAAGGTCGGCAAGGGCGCATTGAAAAGCCTGGAGGGCTTCCGAACGTTTATTTTACGCGGCAACGTCATCGATCTGGCCATTGGCATCGTTGTTGGCGGTGCCTTTACGCTGCTGGTTAACTCGTTGGTGAGCGATGTCATTACTCCGCTTATTCCGGTCTATAAAGGGAGTCTTTCCAATGCTACCTGGAAGGTTCCGTGGGCAAGTGGAGCAGAGGTCGCCTATGGCGCTTTTATCAATACGATTATCAGCTTTCTGATCGTTGCCGCAGTGCTTTATTACTTCGTGGTCCAGCCGGTTAATGCCCTGATGAAAATCTATAAACCGAAAGAAGCAGCACTTCCTCCAAAGACTCAGGATTGCCCCTATTGTTTCCAGAGCGTGAACGTCAAAGCCACTCGCTGCCCGTACTGCACTTCATCTCTGGTTCCGGTCGCGGAAGCAGGGAAGGGAAAAGAGAAAGTGCCGGTGCTCATGCTGCCGGAATCGCTGGAATCGCTCTCAGATAAAATTGCGGAGCAAATTATCAGAAAAGCTACTGCCCAACTGGAGAAAATCGCCGAGACACCTATACCAGATGTCGCAGAACAATAGGAAGGAACACCAGAAAGAAGAAAACAGCTCTTGCAGCTTCAGCCCACAAGAGCCGCTCTTTTTTCGGAGAGGAGAAGCTTGCAACGAATGGCTCGCAGAAATGCTCTGTTCTTTCCGTTTGACTAGCTTTAGGAAAGCCATTAGAATGGTAAGTGGTTAGAATCAAGGGCTGAATCGTCTCAGCGCGAATGTGAAGTAATACGATTATTGCAGAGAGAAAAGCAAGCCTATAAGGGAGGGAAAATCAGATGATTACGATCCGCAGCCTCAATCACACCTCGCTGCTCGTGCGAGATGTTGAGCGGTCACGCCGCTTCTACGGCCAGGTGCTTGGCATGGAGGAAGTGCCGCGTCCAGGTAATTTCGACTTTCCCGGTGCCTGGTTCCGCAAAGGTAGCGCTGAGATTCATCTCATTGGCGAAGATGTGCCCGGCCGCGTTGATACGACCTACACTGGCAGCTATGTTCCATCCGAACTATCTTGTGGTCACGTCACCCACTTTGCTTTCGAGATAGATGACCTGGAGGATGCGCAGCGTCATCTCAAAGCACATGGCGTCGAGATTGTTGGGGGTCCAAGACCTCGCGGCGATGGGGTCACGCAGATCTTTATCCGCGACCCCGACGGCTATGTGGTAGAACTTTTTGTCTTTTGAAATCTCCGCGAGTTGCCGAAGCGATCACAGACTTTTTGCAAGCGTCGCAAACTCACACGGAGAAAAGTAGATCTGAACCATAAAGACGTATATAAAGCTGAATGCATAATTGGGTAGAAATTGGCATTCAGATTGCAATCCAAAGCTTATGGGAGACGGATGGTGTCTCCACGACGTTTGGTATGATAGCAAGCAACAATAATCAAGGAAGGAAATAAGACATTGTTTAGCGGAAACCTCGGCTCCTATATTGCCGCGGCAGGCTTCGCGTTCTGGATCTGGATGATCTACGAATGCGCGACAAAGGAGCCTGCCAACGATAACAATAAGATTGTCTGGCTGCTGATAATCATTCTTACCAATATTATTGGCGCCCTCCTCTACTTCTTTATCAGACGGCCAGAACGCATACGCACGGTAGGACGATAACGAATAACCGCGGGTGTCTTGCGGATGCGCAAAGCCTACTTCTTGCGACGATCTTCGACGCGGGCGCTCGCTGTTTTTGATTCGCCTCCGGTTGCGCGGGGGAGGCTATCGGCCGGCACCAGTTCTACTCTGGGCGAGTTGCCGGTGACTGTCTTGACCGATTCGGCCATCTCGCGGGCCAGGCGCTGCACACGTGCCTCGTCGTTCAGGATCGCGGTCTCCTTGACTTCAACTTTCAGGTCGAAGGTATCCAGGCCGTCGCGCTTATCCACGATAATGCGGAAATTCGCGCCGGTTTCGGGAAACTTCACCAGGGCCGCTTCGATCTGGCTTGGGAAGACGATCAGGCCGCGAATAGAGACTGCGTCGTCGCTGCGCCCCTTGATCGCGCCGATTTTCGGGTGAGTGCGTCCGCAGGCGCAACGCTCCTCCCACCACAGGCGCGAGAGGTCGCGGCTGCGATAGCGAATCATAGCTGTGCCATCGCCACTCAGCCATGTCCAGACCAGTTCGCCATCCTGACCCTCCTTGACCCATTCGCCGGTCTCTGGATTGATGCACTCGACCAGGAACGCGTCGGCCCAGGCGTGCATACCCTCGCGCACTTCACACTCACAGGTCATACCCGGGCCCAGAAACTCGGTCATCCCAAACTCGTCGTAGGCTGTGATACTGAAAAGCTCCTCCAGCTTCAGGCGGGTCTCCCACGGCCAGGGTTCCGCGCCGAAGAGTCCGATTTTCAGTTTTGTCCGGGCGAAGTCTACTCCACGCTCGCGCGCCTTATTCCCTACGTAAAGGCCGACGGAAGGAGTCATGCACATGCCTGTCACACCAAAATCGATAATAAAATCGAGCATGCGATCATACTGGCGAGCATCGGAGCCCATAGGAATGGCCATCACATCCATTGCCAGCGCGCCATAGTGGAAACCAAAGCCGCCGGTAGGCAGGCCATAGCCGTAGCAGTTGAGCAAAATATCGCCGGGACGAAAGCCCGTCATCCACAACTCGCGGGCATTCAGGTCGGCCCAGTAGAGAATATCTTTTTTCGTCGCGAATACTGGCACGCTCTTGCCTGTAGTGCCGCTGGTGGCGTGTAGCTCTAAAGCGCCGCCCTCCGTGCCGGAACGCGCCAGCGCCATCCCATAGGGATAAGCTTCACGCACCGTCTTTTTCTCCAGAAAGGGGAGTTTCTGGATATCTTCGAGCGTGTGAATATCAGAGGGCTTTACTCCTGCCTCGTCATACAGGTGGCGGTAGAACGCATTCTGCATATAAGCTCGCTCTACAATAGCTTGCAGACGCTCCAGTTGCAGGCTCTGCAGACGATCTTTAGCAAGGGTTTCGATCTCTTCTTGAAAATACTTACGGTCACTCATCACACAATCAGCCTCTAGATCATACAAATTTCTCGATGGCGTGTTTTGGTGGTACGCCGCTTTTATTGTACCATGAGGGTACACCTGGCTTCTCCATTCTTGTCAGCCAGAAAGAACTTCTGCACCATAGAGGCGGGACCCTTTTAGCGCGGGGTCGCTATCGTAATGCTGCTTGCCTCGCGCTGGCCAAACAGCGCGTACTGCGCGGCCTGTATATCCTGCGTAGAAACGTCGGGATAGCCTCTGGCTAAGAGCGTGCGTGTAGGGCCGTCGTGGGTCAGGAGAATATCGACGATAGGCTGGAAGCCTGCGCGCGCTACGCCGGCCTGGGAAGGCAGGTTGTCCGCGTCCATGCCGATCCAGACACGCCGGAAGCCGTCGTTCTGCAGCTCACGTAGCATATGAGCCAGCAGCGCGGGATAGAGATGCCGGCCACGATATTCCGGCAGGGTGCCGCAGTCCCAGATATAGGCTTCGCCGGGCAGCAAGCGCACAGTCAGGCCCAACTCGCCGATATGTTCCTCATCGAAGGTGATCCAGCCGTAGGTGACAAGCTGGTCCGCAACTCTGGCAATGTGGCAGCGCTTTCCCTGCTGAAAACGCTGTAAGATGGGAACCGGGTCAGCGAGGCCCATGGCTTGCGCGAGTTCGCCAGCAAGCTCTGGGCCTGCGTGCAGAAAGGTCGCCGGGACGCCGGATTCGGTAACGGGCGGAAGCTGCCCATCGAGTCTCAGCGTCCAGAACAGACCCACATGCTGCGTGTCAGGCTCAGAGGACTGACTCATGCCGGCGAAACCTCCGCAAGCGCGGGAGCTTTGCGCTCACTCAGTTCAGCAATGGCGTCAGCGAGATGCTTATCGTCGATGTTGTAGTCGCCTGCGGCCACGCGCAGCCGGTGCGCGGTTGCCAGCACATCGACGTAGGTATAACCCTCAGGCGGCACAAATTTATAACAGGCCGCTTCCAGCAACTGCCCGTTGTGATCCCGGAAGTAGATCGAATCCATGAAGCCCCGGTCAATGTTGCCGGTATTCCAGATGCCGCGTTCTTTGAGTCGCTGGGCAATCTGCGTATAAGTGGCTCGCGAAACCGTAAAAGCCAGGTGATGCAGATTGCCAATTCCCTGTGGATTGGGCGTTGGATCGTTCACACGGTCAGGACGTACAAAGAAGGTAATCAGCCGACCATCTCCGGCATCGAAGTACAGGTGCGTTTCCTCTGGGACATCCAGATTCGGCTGCTCGAAGACCAGGGGCATGCCCAGCACGCCTTGATAGAAATCAATAGTGGCCTCACGGTTGGAGCCAACAATCGTAATGTGATGCACGCCCTGGACCTGAATTTTTGCCATAAAACACCTCTGAGAAGGATTTCGCTTAGATCTTGAAGAACAGGTGCCGAATACGGTTAATGATCTCTGGATCTCCGCTCGTCTCGCCTCCTGGGAAACGCTGGTAGACCGTCAGCACAAAGTCTGAGGCATCCTTGAAGTGGAAGAGAGCGGACGTGCCGCTGAGATCGTCGCCTGGTTCGGCCTTAAATGTACCATCTTTGATCGTGACGCGCCACTGACCTCCCCATTCACCATCAATCTTGATGCCAAATACGGTATCCAGCCCCCTGGCCGATTCCTGGTCAACGGTGTACTGCATCACGATAAACATATGGGGCACAAGCACGCCGGCTGTACGCTCGTCGAGCTTACCGTTTTTATCGCCCAGACCCCAGCGCATGTCCCAGGTGTGGATCCCATAGTCTATGACCTGGAAGGCTGGATAGAAGAAGGGCGGTAGTGGACCCATGTAGGGATGAGCAACCATGAAATTGTTCCACGCGTCGGCATCCAGATCGCTAAAAATAGCAAACATTTTGTTATAATCGCTCTTGAGGCGTGCAATTGCCTCTTCTCGCGGCAGACTGCGAAATGCCTGGGCATGCTCGTTGAGCCGTTTATCCATGCCCACCAGCCCCCACGCCGCGGGAGCCTCCTCACCCTTGCGGGCCATGTCCCAGCGAGTGAGATAGCCCTCGGTCACGTCGATCATATGACCGACAATGTCGCGCACCTCCCACTCCTCACAGCGGGTCTGCACATTCCAGTTCCTGGGATCATCAACAATCGAGAAGAAATCGCCGCTTTCCTTGCGTATGACGTCGAGCAACGTGTCCTTGGCACTGTAATCCATCGAGTTGTACACCATCGAACCTCCTTAAAAGAGAACAGTCTTCACTGACTAAAGGGGCCAATAAAAAAGGACCTGTATCATCACCACGCGGTGCAGACGGTTTTTCTAGCCTGGCCACGTCGGTAATGGGCGATAGGGTTACTCTGCATGGTACAGATTCTCGAAATGCATTCTCCGATTTTTAGCCTCTGCCAACCTTTGCGAAGCCACTTCTATTATATCACTATCTAACAAAAATGCTAGCCCCTAAGAAAAACTTTGCAAATTGGTGGTGCCTTGACTTCAATGGTCCAGAAGAGTAGTATACCCCGGAAAAGTAGCGCTAGTTACTAGCATTGTCTGGCTGAGGGATGTCTGATGCAAGAGCGAGAAGCCATCCGCTGGCTCCAGTTAACCTACAAAGTGCCGAGCGAGCCTTCTCAAAAACGCGTCTGGGTCTGGCGCCGGTTACAAAGCCTGGGAGCTTTTGCGCTTCAAAATTCCGTCTATCTTCTGCCTTTCTCCGAAGAAGTCGAAAAGCAGTTTTCCCAACTTGCCCAGGACATTCATGAGATGGGTGGAGAGGCGTGCCTGTTCACTGTCTTTGCCTGCGACCTGGCGGATGAGCAGCGCATTCTCCAGGGGTTGATCGAAGCCCGCCACGCGGAATATCACGAGGTGATTGTGCAAAGCGCTGACTTTCTGGCCGGGGTGCAGGGCATGTTAGTAAGCCGGGAGCGGGATAAGCAGCGGTATGCTGAGTTCGCTTGCGCCCTGGAGAAAATCCACGTCCTGTTTCGCTCAGCTAAGCGCCATGATCTGCTGGGAAACCTGACTGCAACAAAACGTGCTACGGCCGCAGAATGTTTGATTCTCTGCGAACAGAGCTTTCGCTTTCTGCTCGACCACGACGATACGCGTGTACGTCATGTTCTCGAACTGCATGGCGAGCTTTTTTCTGCGGACACACTCATGCCTGCTTCTTCCTTGCAAGGACGTGCAGAACAAAAGCGCGTAGCAGGGGAGAGCAAGTAAAAAGTTGTGGCCTGCCATCTTTTTGTTCTGCAACCGTGAGTATCCCTCAAACGTATAAAAGGATAAGAAGATGGCCAAATTGCCAGCCGCTTCGTTCCTAGCTTTTTCAGGGAGCAGAGTGATTATGCCAGAGAAACAAGTTCGCCCGCGCAGTGGCGCCAAAACAATCGCTATTGATAACCACGCTCAGCTTACAAAAATCCGTTTGCTGCTTTTCCTCGCCATCTTACTTGCCGCTGGCCTGGCGCTTACACTCTACTTCGTGTTTGGCCGCTAGGTCTCTTTCCTCCCTACGACAATAACATATGACGCGTCAGAGGCCAGACCGGGCGCGGTAATGCGTGCAGGCTTCTGTGATGGCCTGAGCAATGGCATCCCTGGGCAGGATGTTAATGCGCCCTATTTCTTGCTGTCTCTCTTCTGAGCCTAAAACCCCGCAAAGCTCGCGTTCTCCAGAGTGGATCCTATCGGGCCTGCTGATGATTTCTTCGCGCTTAAAAATAACTTGCGTCCTGGTCTGGTCTGTGGGTAAAATCAATAGGCATGACTTTATTTATCAGCATGGGAAAAAGAATATGAACACCACTCAGCCCGGGTCGAATGCGCCAATCCGGCCACAACCGGCTCGTGACCTGGCGCCGCGCCGTTTGATTGTGACTGCCAGCGTTGTCACCTTCGCTATTCGCGACTGGTCGCTCTGGGTGCTGTTGCGCGAGGGTCCCTGGGGGCCACCCATGCGCCTGGTGCTGAGCACAGAAACAGTGACCGATGCAGTGGCGCGCATCATCGAAACGCTGCTGGTCTGGCACGATAGCGCGCCGCTCATCCAGCTAAAGGCCGGCTGGCAAGAGCAGCAGGTCTCCGTGTGGAACAGCACAGAGCAGGGCGCGGCTGTTTCCCTGATTCACACACTGCTCTTGCGGGCCAATCGTGATGAACTGCGCCCAAACCTGCATCTCCAGCCGGTGCCAAGTCTGCATGTGCGCTGGATTGCCGTTTCCGAAATTGAGAGGGGACGCTACGTGCTCGATCCTGAAGTTGCGCCTATGGTAGAGGCCGCGTTGCATACCCTGCGCTCACAGATCCAGCGCGACCCGGAAATTGTCTTACGCTACCTGGCAGATATGGCCTCAATGGTCGCAACCAGTTCAGAGACGCGGTGGCAGGCCCAGGGGAACGCCGAATTTCAAAGCAAACAAACGCTCCCGCTCAGGGCGATCAGGGAACCGGCGCGGGGCGATGGTATTCTCACACTGGCCGAAGCAGCTCTGCTTTACAAAGCCTTCTTTCCGCCCAACGAACAGATCGATTTGTCAAATCTCCGCCGCCGCTTCCTGGCTACCAACCGCCTCGAAGTGCTCAACGAGCAGCGCCCCGTACGCGGTCGCGAGCTTGATTGGCGTCGGGTTAGCCGGGCCTACCGCTACACCGGTTAAAAGTTGGATGAAGGCTCTGAGCTTATTCGGATTTTGCATCCATCCTGTTTTCTGGCTGGGCCTGTGAGGTCAGGGGTTCGTCTCCTCCCATGCGGGGTTGAAAATTCCACATGTGGTACTGGCGCCTCACGATCACGCCGACCAGGGCGCAGAACAGGACCCCTGTCACCAGGTTCAGAATAAATGTCGCTGGATTGAGCAGTTGAATGGGTGGCAGCGCCGCGAGCAGGTTTTGCAACTGCAAGATCCCCTCCAGGCCGCGCAATAGCCAGAGATTAGCCGGCAAGATGAGAAGGAGTCCAAGCAGGGACTCTAGCAGGAGAAACAGGCCCCAGGGCGCGGCCTGCTGCTTGCTTCCAGTGCTGTCGCTTTTATACATCGCGATAAGCAAAAAGGCCAGGGCTGAGGCATTGAAGACCAGCGCTTCCAGCGCCTGTACGTCGAACAGACTGGGGTTGCCGAGCACGCTGTCCGGGATGCGCCAGAGCAGCGTAAAGACGATGAACGATCCGCTCGCGCCAGATAGATTGATAGGTGCTGCGAGCCTCCAGGGCAGCAGCCCGCTGAGCAGGCTCAATGTTGGGTAGAGCGCGGGTGAGATTTTATCGACGTTCATAGCGCCCATGATGAAGTCGTAAGTCGCAGCAAAAACATAGCCTGCCATCATTGGCAGCAGGCCAAGTAGTACGATAGTAATCGTGTAATTGATCAATGGGTTTCTGAGCTGCGCTGAGGCTGTTGCAATCTGTGCGCTTTCGTCCTCGTCCTCTTCTTCATCCTCGTCTGCTGTTTCCTCTATCTCACCTGCTTCTGTGGTTTCGTCTTGTGCCTCCTCCTCATTCTGGCTATCTTCGCTCTCTTCCATTCTCTCTGCGCTTACCTCAGTCTCCTGATTTGTTTCACTCTCGTTTCCCGCTTCATCTTCTCCCTCTTGCTCTTTCGTGCGTCCGGGAAGTGGACGCAGGGGCGCGAAAGCCAGGTGCCCAATTGCGGCCCCGGCCAGGCTCAGCACTACTGCGAAAAGAGCGGTCAGTCCCCATGTTACCAGGAAAGGATGCCCGTCTTCCGGTAGTTCGGCGATATTTGTGAGGACGCCTGGATAGGTGAGGGCTATGGCGAACTGAAAAAGCGCCATGCCAAAGCCGGCCAGCCCCGCTTCACGCAGGCCCACGCCTGACCAGCCGCGCAGTTTTCGTATCGCCGTCACTAGCAGGCCGCAGCCTGTCGCGCTAAATATCGCGGCGGGTATAAACGAAGGGGCAGGCTGGCTGTTCATGCGCGCTGTCACGGCAAAGAAGGCGGCGATAGCCAGGGCGGCGATCAACGCTGGCCAGTCGAAGCCCTGACGCCGCAATTGCAATTGACCGATCGGCGTTTCGCTCGCGTTCTCCTCTATCTCGTCGAGCGAGGTCTGCTCTGCTTTATCGGCGAGCGTTTGCTCCTTCATCTCCACTGTATCGAGCCGCTCTGATTGATCCTGTTGCTGCATGCTGAAGGTCCTGTTCTCTGGAAATAGCTATGGGAGGATACTAGCATATTGAGTAGATACCGACAAGGGGAAGGAACCTGACAAAAAATAAGGTGACTACCTGAGCAAAAATCCCCCTCTACCCCTTGACTATCCGGGAAAAATCACTAAAATCTCCTATAGGTTTGCATTTTTATGAAGATTTTACGAGGTTTGTGTGCATATTATTTGTATTGGCGTTGACCATACGTCTGCACCCATTGCCCTGCGTGAGCGCCTGGCCTGCTCCCCAGATCAGGTTCCCCAGGTTTTGGCGGCGGCGCGCCAGTTCGCCCGGGAGTGTGTTCTGCTCTCTACGTGCAATCGCCTCGAACTGTATGCCGTGTGCCAGGAATTGGACGGAAGCGCGGCACTTCTGCAAAGCCTGATCAGCGAGGAGCGCAAGGTACCGTTGCCCGAACTGATCGCTCACTCTTCTCTTTTTGTCGATCAGCAAGCGATTTTCCATCTGCTGGGCGTGGCCTGCGGGCTGTATTCACAGATACCCGGCGAGCCGCAGATCCAGGGTCAGGTGGCCGAAGCGCTGGAGATGGCCCGGAGGGGAAGTTTCGCGGGACCCATCACCTCTGCTCTTTTCCGAGCCGCACTGGCAACCGGAAAGCGAGCACGTAGCGAGACCGGCATCAGCCGCAATGCAGGCTCGATCAGCCATGTCGCGGTGCAACTGGCTCGCCAGCTTTTTCCCCGTCTGCAGGAGGCCAGTGTCCTGCTGATCGGTTCGGGCAGAATGAGTGAGCTGGCGGCGCAGAATCTCTGTGCTCACGGTGTGCAGAGCTTGACGATTATCAGCCGTACGCCGCTACACGCGGTTGACCTGGCCAGCCGGGTTGGCGCGATTCATCGCACGTTTGCCGAACTGCCTGAGGCGCTGCTTGAAGCCGATGTGGTGATCTCTTCGACCACAGCTCCTGGCGCGATTTTGACCAGCGAAATGGTGCGAGGCGTCGTAGATCAGCGCCGGGGCCGCTCGCTTCTGCTCATCGATATCGCTCTGCCGCGTGATGTTGAGCCGGCAGTAGCGAACCTGCCTGATGTACATCTCTATAACCTGGATGATCTCCAGCGCTCGGTCAACGAAGGTCTCCTCCTGCGCTTGCAGGAGGTTGAGCAGGTTGAGGCAATTATCGCAGACGAGGCGGCTCGCTTTGAACGCTGGCTCTCCTCACTGAGCGTTGTTGATACGATCAACGACCTGCGTGGCCAGATTAACGCACTGCGCGAGCAGGAACTGGCGCGCACGCTGAGCCAGCTTGCTCCCAGCCTTTCTGAGCGCGAGGCCACGGCGGTGCAGGAATTAGCAACTCGCCTGGTGAACAAAATCCTCCACATGCCAACACGTCGCCTCAAAGACGCCGCCGCCGATGGGCTGGGACATGTTTATGCCGAAGCTTTACGCTATCTATTTGATTTGAAAGAACAGCAAAATGAATCAGCGCTTAATCATCGGGACGCGAGCCAGCAAGCTGGCGATGCGGCAGACGCGCTGGGTTATAACCCAGCTCCAGCGACGCTGGCCCAGCCTGGAGATAGTTGTTGAACAGATTCGCACAACGGGCGATGCTGTAACCCATGTACCGCTGACAAAGATCGGCGGAGATGGTGTTTTTGTGATGGAGATCGAGCGCGCCCTTGCTGAGAAGCGTATCGATGTTGCAGTCCATAGCCTGAAGGATCTGCCAACCATTCAGCCGCCGGGCTTGTGCCTGCTGGTGCCTGGCCCGCGCGAGGATGCTCGCGACGTTCTGATCAGTCGCCATCCCTGTTCGCTCGACGCGACTCCACCAGAGCGCATCGGCACATGTAGCCTGCGCCGCACCGCTCAGATTCGCGCACTTTTTCCGCAGGCCGAGATTCTCCCATTGCGTGGCAACGTGGATACGCGCCTGCGTAAACTGGAGGCGGGAGAATATGACGCGATCATCCTGGCGGTGGCTGGCCTTCTGCGCCTGGGCATTTCCGCCGATCTCGCAGCTCGCATGACCTATCTCTCGTTTGAGCAGGTACTCCCGGCTCCCGGTCAGGGGGCGTTGGGCCTGGAAGTGCGCAATGAGCCGGAGTTGCTAGAACTGCTCAGCCCGCTCAACGATCACGCTACCCAGGCAACAACCAGCGCCGAGCGCGTATTTATGCGTCGTCTGGGGGCAGGTTGCTACTTGCCAGTTGCCGCCTACGCGACGATTGCGAATGACGAACTGACTCTGACCGGCCTTGTGGCAAGCCTGGATGGGTGCGAGCGGGTACATGTGAGCAGGAGCATTCCCTGGATGCCCGGAAGCAGGTTTGAGCACGCCGAACAGTTAGGCATTGAACTGGCAGAGGAGGCGCTTGAGCGAGGCGCAGAGGCAATTATCGCGACTTTAGATTCCATCGTGCGGGAGCAGCAACATGTCTGACCCACAACTGCTGGCTTTGCCTCTTCAGGGGAAACGAGTGCTGGTTACGCGAACGCGCGAACAGGCTGGCGTGTTAAGCGAGGGCCTGCGTGCGGCGGGTGCAATTCCTGTCGAGCTACCGGTGATTCGCATTGTGCCTCCAGAGGACTGGATGCCGCTAGACCATGCATTGCATGCTATTGCCAGAGATGGAGCTTATGACTGGCTGATTTTTACTAGCGCCAACGGAGTAAAGATGGTGCTGGAACGTCTGCGAGGGCTTGGCTTTGGGCAATGGGTGCTGGGCAACATTCGTATTGCAGCAATTGGCCCGGCCACGGCCGCGACACTGGCAAACTACGGTCTCTCTGCATCTCTGGTTCCTGACGAGTATATCGCCGAGAGTGTGGCGCGAGGGCTGCGCCGCGAGGCTGAACAGCGTGGTGAAACACTGGCGGGCCAGCGTATTCTCCTGGCCCGCGCTGCCGAGGCTCGCCAGGTGCTGGTGAGCGAACTTGAACAGGCCGGGGCCTCTGTCGAGGTGGTTACTGCTTACCGAACTCTGCCGGTGACTCAGGATGATGAGCGAGGGCGCGAAGTGGTCACGCTCCTGCGCGCGCAGGATCTGGACGCGATCACCTTCACCAGTTCATCAACCGTCCAGCATTTTATGCGCTGGCTCGAACAAGCAGCCCCGGATATTGCCTCGTTGCTGGCATATCCTGGGCAGCGGCCTGCGCGCCCGCTGATTGCCTGTATTGGCCCGGTCACCGCTCAAACGGCGCGGGACTTCGGCCTGGAAGTTACTGTTGAGGCCCGCGAATTTACCATCGTGGGCTTGCTTGAAGCTCTGATCAACTATGAGGAGACCCACAAATGACCGATTCGACCATTATGACCCGGCGATCCGCTCCACAGGAGCAGCCGACGCCTGCAAAACCGAAGCAGCCGCGCCAGATGGTGCGTTTTACCTTCTATAAGCTTGACCCTCAGTGGCAGTTGCTACCCCTGGAACAGCGCGAACGGGGCAAGCAGGAATTGATCCGCATTGTCTCGGAACAGGGCGAACACACGTTGATGCGCTCCTTCGCCCTCTATGGCCTGCGCGCGGACTGCGATTTTATGCTCTGGCAGGCCACCTATGATATTGCTGATCTGCAAGGCCTGCATAGCAAGATCCGCTGCAGCCCTATGGGTCCCTACCTGCGCGAGGTATATGGCTTTCTCTCCATGACCAAACGCTCTGTATATGTGGGGAAGAATGCCCGTGGCGCCCATGATCCGCGCCTGGTGATCACCCCCGACGACAAAAAATATCTCTTCGTCTATCCCTTTGTGAAGATTCGCTCCTGGTATGCGCTGCCATTGGAGGAGCGCAAGCGTATGATGGACGAGCATATTCGTATTGGCATCAAGTACCGCGATGTTTCAATCAATACCACCTACTCCTTTGGCTTTGACGACCAGGAGTTCGTCGTCGCCTTCGAGACCGATAATCTCAGCGACTTTCTGGACCTTGTCGAAGAACTGCGCAGTTCCGAGGCCAGCCAGTACACCCTGCGCGATACGCCCATGTTCACCTGTGTTGCCCAGCCGCTCAATGAAATTCTTGAGGCAATCGGGGGATAGAGATGGCAAATAAACAAACCGATATCAATCTACAGCGCTCGCGCATCCTCTTCAAAGAGGCGCAGGAGCTTCTACCGGGCGGCGTCAACAGTCCTGTGCGCGCGTTTCGTGGCGTAGGTGGTGATCCCGTGTTTATCGAGCGCGCCAGCGGCCCTTATCTTTTCGATGTGGATGGCAATCGCTATCTCGATTACGTCCAGTCGTGGGGGCCAATGATCCTGGGGCATGTCCATCCCGCAGTGCTCAAAGCTGTGAGCGAGGCTGCTGCCAAGGGCTTCAGCTATGGTGCGCCAACTGCCGCAGAGAGCGAACTGGCTCGCCTGGTTGTCGATAGTGTGCCCTCGATAGAGATGGTGCGCTTCGTCAATTCGGGCACTGAGGCTACCATGAGCGCCCTACGCCTGGCCCGCGCCTATACGGGGCGCAATAAGATTATCAAATTCAGCGGCTGCTATCATGGGCACGCTGATATGCTCCTGGTTCAGGCCGGCTCTGGTGTCGCCACTATGGGTCTGCCTGATAGCCCCGGGGTGCCCGCCGAGACCACTGGCCATACGCTGATCGCTCCCTACAACGATGCTGGCGCGGTCGAAGCGCTCTTTGGCACCTATCCCAATGAAATTGCCGCAGTCATTGTCGAACCGGTGGCTGCTAACATGGGCGTAGTAGTTCCACAGGCGGGGTTTCTGGAAGAGTTGCGCAGGCTGACGCGGGAATATGGTGCGCTGCTGATCTTTGACGAGGTGATGACCGGCTTCCGCGTAGCCCTGGGAGGCATGCAGGAACTCGTAGGGATTATCCCCGACCTGACCTGTCTGGGCAAAATTATCGGTGGGGGCCTGCCCGTCGGTGCTTACGGCGGCAGGCGCGAGATCATGCAGATGGTCGCGCCCGTCGGCCCTATGTACCAGGCGGGCACGCTCTCCGGCAATCCTCTGGCCATGGCTGCCGGCATCGCTACGCTTACTGAACTGTGCAAACCCGGCCGGTACGCTGAGCTTGAGCGCAAATCTCAACTCCTTGGCGATGGTCTTGGGCAGGCGATTCAGCAAAGTGGTACTCCTGCCCGGCTTGCGCGTATTGGCAGCATGTTCACCATCTTCTTTACCACCCGGCCGGTTCATAACTATGCTGACGCCAAAACTTCCGATACACAGCGGTTCGCGCGCTTCTTCTGGAGCATGTTGCGCCAGGGTATCTATTTGCCGCCCTCACAGTTCGAAGCTTGCTTTGTCTCGCTGGCTTTCGATGATGCCATGCTGGAGGAGACGCTAAGGGCTGCTTATGTTGCATTGGAAGCTGCGAATGAAGGAGGGTGATCATGAGTAATTTCCCAATCGTGCGTATGCGGCGCATGCGCCAGGGTGACCGATTGCGCGGCCTGGTGCGCGAGACGCATTTGAACATTGAGCAGTTGATTTACCCGCTCTTTGTCGCCGAAGATATTGCTGAGCCGCATGAGATCTCGTCCATGCCTGGCATTATGCAGTGGCCGCTGGAGGAGTTAGGGCGAGAGGTCGAACGAGTAGCCGAACTGGGCATTCCAGCGGTGCTGCTCTTTGGTATTCCTTCAATAAAGGATGAAGTTGGTTCCCAGGCGTATGCTGAGCATGGCATTATTCAGCGCGCGATCCGGAACATCAAGGCAATAGCTCCGCAGCTGGTGGTCATGACAGATGTCTGCCTGTGCGAATATACCAGCCATGGCCACTGCGGCGTAATTCACAATGGCACCGTGCAAAACGACGAGTCGCTGGAACTGCTTGCGCGTATGGCTCTTTCGCATGTTGAAGCAGGTGCCGACCTGATCGCTCCCTCTGATATGATGGATGGTCGCGTCGGAGCTATCCGCCGTGCTCTCGACGAACGAGGGTTCAACTCTACGCCGATCATGGCTTATTCCGCTAAGTATGCTTCCGGCTTCTACGGTCCCTTCCGCGAGGCCGCCGGTTCGGCGCCCCAGTTTGGCGACCGTCGCTCTTATCAGATGGACCCGGCCAATATGCGCGAGGCGCTGCGCGAGATCGACCTGGATATTGCCGAAGGTGCCGACATTGTCATGGTTAAGCCCGCGCTGGCTTATCTCGATGTCATTCGTCAGGTGCGCGATCACTGCAACCTGCCTCTGGCCGCCTATAACGTCAGCGGTGAATTCTCCATGATCAAAGCCGCCGCGCGGAATGGCTGGATTGATGAGCAACGGATCGTGATGGAGGTTCTCACGGGCATTCGCCGGGCTGGCGCGGATATGATCATCACCTACTTCGCGCCCGATGTTGCGGTATGGTTGAAGCAATCGCCTTAGTACAACTCTGCTTCCGTCTATATTCTCAAACGGATTCCTGTCCTAAGGAGGGGTACTCCCTGTTTCCTCTTGATAAGCCCTGACGAACCACTCAGCATCAGGACCCTCATCAGGCTCGCTTCTGGCTGCCGGTACCCATTGCGCCGGCCCAAGCAATCCTTCCCGTTGGGGACCCAGAGGAGCTAACACTTCCTCAACGCCAGCTCCAACGAATGCAGCAAAGCGCCAGGGGTGAGATAAGAGCAGAGGCACGACGGCAAGCTCGTCTGCGAAGTTCCCAGCAACGAATACCCCCTCTGTATCTGGAATGGCGGAGGCATTCCGCAGGCATCGCACTACCATAGTGCGAGCACCTGGGCAAAAAACAACTGCCAGACTAGTATCTTTGCAGGTTCTTCCATCTGCAAAGGTGCTACCCTGCTTGCTCGGCAGATCTATCTATCGGAGTTCTGGTTCGATGAGGATCATCGTGCCTTCTAGAATGGAGAACAGGAAGCATGAGACAACACACTCCACTTCATGGCTTTGTGGCACCAGGCTTCGAGCCGGTACAGGTGGAATTCGCACGAAACTTTGCAGAACGAGGAGAACTGGGAGCCGCCTGTACAATCTATCTCAAAGGAGAAAAGGTCGTTGACCTGTGGGGGGGGTATCGAGATATCCAGAAGCAGAAACCCTGGGAAGAGAATACGCTCGTGCTTGTCTTCTCCTCAAGCAAAGGGCTTTCTGCGCTGGCCTGTGCCGTAGCGCATTCCCGCGGCTACTTCTCTTATGATGCACCTGTAGCACAATATTGGCCGGAGTTTGCTCAAAATGGTAAAGAGCACATTACTATTCGGCAATTGCTGGCGCACGAAGCCGGACTCGCTGTCATTGAAGAGCCACTCACATTAGACATTCTGGCACACCCGGATGAACTGGCGAAAATCCTGGCTCGCCAGCGCCCTCTATGGGAGCCAGGAACGCGCCATGGCTATCACGCTTTCAGCCTGGGCTGGTATGAGAGTGAACTGATCCGGCGTACAGATCCGCACAAACGTACACTTGGCCGGTTTTTTCACGACGAACTGGCAGTACCGCTTGGTCTGGAGTTCTACATCGGTCTCCCGCCAGATATACCTGATGAGCGCATCGCCACGGTTACGGAGCCTGGAATTATTTCCAAGTTGCTGGGAATGCCGAAAGGAATGATGCTCAGCGCTCTCAATCCGCACTCGCTCGTGGTGCGAACTGCCAACCCTAGAATACGCTCGAATCTCATCCTGAATACGCCTCCTTTCCGGGCGGTTGAGATCCCTTCGGCAGGGGGAATCGGGCAAGCCAGCAGTATCGCACACGCTTATAGCGTATTTGCAACCGAAGGCAAAGAGCTGGGCCTGACTGAGCGGACCCTTGCAGAACTTCGCGCACCAGCGACTCCTCCGCGTGAGGGGTGGCGAGATGTGATCCTCGCTAGAGATATGGCCTATGCATTGGGGTTTCTTAAACCTTTCTCCGGCTATCACTTTGGCAGCAGTCCTGCCGCCTATGGTGGCCCAGGCTCAGGTGGGTCTTTTGGTTTTGCAGACCCGGATGCGCAGGTGGGCTATGCCTACGTGATGAATCATCAGGGTATCAGAGTACTGGATGAGCCGCGCGAGAAGATCTTGCGTGACACGTTCTATAAGTGCCTCGCCGGTAGGACTTTGTGAACAGTTCGCACTCCAGTTTGTATATGGTTGCCAGGAGTTTGCGAACAGCCGGTGAACCAGCTCAAGGTTGGACGTGAGCACTGTTTGATGAAGCTGCGCGCACCTCCTTGATCTGCGGCTTCCCTGTCTCTCCCGTGCAACCCGTGGGATATTCCAACTTTCTCGACTCCACCAGGGTGAAGGAAGATCAGTTTAAAAAGAGCCTTCGACGTGCTGGACTGGCGGATATGCACCTGCATGATTTGCGGCATAGCACGGTGACGATCTTGCTTGCGAAGGGTGTGAATATTAAGGTGATTTCTGAATTGCTGGGTCATAGTGATATTACGATCACTCTGAGAGTGTATGATCACTTGCTGCCAACGATGTAAGGGGATGTGGTTAATGTCTGGGAGGATGAGTTTCAGGAGGACTATCAGGAGGAAGAGGGTGACGAAGAGCAGGGTGAGGAGAGTGGAAAGTTTGTTTTGCTATCAAGGGTGGTTTTGCTATCACTTTTGCTATCATTCGCTGAGTGGCTGGTTTTCTCAACAAAAAGAAAGAGCCTGTGAAGTGTTCTCACAGGCTCTTTGTAGTGGTGGAGATGGGGGAGAGTCGAACTCCCCGTCCAAGCGTGCGAATCGAGAAATGTACTACAAGCTTAGTCGGTGCTTTGCTATGCGTAGCGAACTCCCACCGACAGGATTTTGCTACGCTGGCCCTCTGGTCTTAGCTGACGATTAGAGGGCGGTCCTCGTCAGAGCGGCCTATGTATTCGTCGCTTCGATCCGGCCCCATAGGCGAAGGCCGGGGAAGCGTCACTTCACTGGTTATTAAGCAGCGAGAGCGAGTTGTTTAGCTGGTGTTTTGGCAGCTATTTTTTTGTCGGTTGTTTAACGAGAGTGCATACCGACACCTCGGCTTGCAATTTCTCAACCTGCCCGTCTGTCGAAACCCGACATCCCCGAACAGATGAGAGGCAGAGTGAATGATATACGTTCTCTCTGCCCGATGCATCTATATAATATCACATTCTCCCCCAGAGAGCAACAAGATTTCCAGAACGTTCCACCAACTCCCATTGAGCATAAACTATCCCTGGCGAGGTTTACGCCCACCAAAGTCAGGCGTCAGGCTCTTTCGCTGGCGAATACAGATCAGCCAGACGGCGCGTGGCCAGCATACAATCATCGGCGCTCGTAACAGCGGAAATGACTGCGATACCGCTTGCGCCGGCCTGGAGGGCCACGGTAGCATTCTCGGCAGTGATGCCGCCAATAGCGACGAGCGGAAGAATAGAGCGCGCCGCCAGCTCGCTCAGCAGTTGCGTACCGATAGGAGCACCAGCATCTGCTTTGCTTTGCGTGCCGAAAATCGGACCAATCCCCAGATAGTCCGCGCCTGCTGCAAGAGCTGCATTCGCCTCCGCGAAATTACCCGCCGAGAGACCCAGAATACGCTCCGGTCCCAGCAGTTGCCGGGCCAGGTGAGCTGGCAGATCGTCCTGACCAAGATGCACCCCATCAGCGTCGAGTGCCAGCGCCACATCTACGCGATCATTGACGATCAGCAAGGCGTTATAGGCACGAGTCAGAGCGCGCAACGCCCGGCCCTCTTCCAGCAACAGGGAGGTACAGGCGGTTTTATCGCGCAACTGAATGACTGTCGCGCCCCCGGCCAGCGCGGCACGGGCCACAGCGAGCAAATCGCGTCCGCGAGAGCTGGAGCGATCGGTCAGTACGTGCAGTTTCAAACGCGCAGCGAGCCGCCTCCGTGCTTCATCCATTGACGGGTTCTCCTCCTTCGTCCTGCTGCCTCGCTGTCCATTGCCTGTACCGCCAGAAATGTTCAAGGGGACCGTGCCCGTGCCCCAGGCCCGGCGCATGACGAATGGCCCCTGTAACATAGGTTTTCGCCTCCACCACAGCGCTCTCTACTGGACAGCCACGGGCCAGGAGAGCGGCCAGGGCCGCCGCGAAGGTGCAGCCAGTACCGTGCGTGTGGCGCGTCTGTATACGCTGCGAACTCAGTTCAAAGCAGCGCTCACCATCAAAGTAGACATCGGTCGGCTCAGCCACACAATGCCCACCCTTGAGCACAACGTGACGCGGTCCCAGAGCGTGCAGGGCGCGAACTGCCGCATGCATCTCCGCCAGCGTCCCAATAGAGCGACCAAGCAGCGCGGCGGCCTCCGGCAGGTTCGGCGTGATAACCTCAGCCAGAGGCAGTAGGGTTGTGCGCAGACTCGCCAGGGCGGCTGGCTCTAGCAGCGCCGCACCATCTTTGGCCTGCATAACTGGATCGACAACGACGCGCAGGCCCGACGCGCGTATACACTCTGCTACGGCCTCGATGATAGCTGCGTTAGGCAGCATCCCGGTTTTGAGGATATCAGCGCCGATATCCTCAAGCACCACGTTTATCTGCGCTTCAACGAGATCGACCGGCAGGGCCATGACCGCACGCACGCCCAGCGTGTTCTGCGCAGTGACAGCGGTAACGGCGCTGAGGCCATAGACGCCCAGAGCCGCGAAGGTCTTGAGATCTGCCTGGATGCCCGCGCCAGCTCCCGAATCGGAGCCGGCGATGGTCAGAACGCGCGGCACTGGCGCAGAAGAGACTGGCGACGTCATCGCTATCCTCCGCCGACCAGGGTGACGATCTCCAGGTGACAGCCTTCATGCAGCCTGGCCTGCGCGAAGTCAGCACGCGGAATAATCACACCATCCAGTTGTACAACAACGCGCGCGGGCGCGACCGCGAGATCCTGCAGAAACGCACTTATAGTGCAATCGCTTTTCACAGACCGCTCCTGACCGTTGACGACAATCGTGATGAATGGCCCCCCCTGCGGAGACGCTTCATTCATAGGCGAGCCTCCTTTCTATGGAGCGCGTTAAAAGTCAACCTCTTTTGACACCCGCTGGAGAGTATCCCGCGCAATTCATGGACAGCCTGGGAAACGTCTTTCGCGCCGAAAATGGCGGAGATAACAGCGATTCCGTCAGCACCCGCGTCCATGACGAGGTGAGCGTTGGCGCAGTTGATACCGCCGATAGCGAGCAGAGGACAGGCTGGGAACTCGCGTTTAAGCGCGCTGAGCAGACCGGGGCCACAGGCTGTCGCTCCGGGATGCGATGACGAGGCGAAAATGGTTCCAGCGAGTAGGAAATCCGCTCCGCCAGCGACTGCTGCGCGCGCCTCTGCCAGCGTATGGACCGAGGCCCCTAGCAAAGCATACTCACCGACCAATTCACGGGCGACCGCGAGCGGAAAGCTACGTGTGCCAAGCTGAAAACCGTCCGCACCGCTCGCCAGGCCGATATCCAGGCGATCATTGACCAGAAAGGCCGCTCCATGATCCCGACAGACGCGCCGCAGCAGGCAGGCCAGTTCGTAGAGCCGAGAGGCCGGAAACTGGTGTCCGCGCAACTGGAGCATATCAACGCCAGCCGCCAGGGCTGACTCGACTACCTCACGCAGGTTGGGCCACGTCGGCTCAACAATCAGACAGAGCAACGGAAAGCGCAGAGCGAATTTATCCATTGCGCTCCTCTTCTCTATTCACTATGCCTGTAGTCGGACTACTGGGACTGGCGTGCGCCTGGCGGGGAATGCGTCCTGCCCCGTAAGCGATGCGCCCGGCTTCGATGCCAGATTTGAAAGCGCGCGCCATCTCTATCGGATTACCTGCCAGCGCAATGGCGGTATTGACCAGGCAAGCCGCTGCGCCTATCTCCATCGCCAGAGCGGCATCCGAGGGCGCACCAATGCCAGCATCCACGACCACTGGTACATGGGCCTGTTCGATAATTATTTGAATCTGCGGCAAATTGAGTAGCCCTTGCCCGGAGCCGATCGGAGAGCCGAGCGGCATCACCGTTGCTGCTCCAGCCTCTTGAAGCAGACGCGCCAGGACCGGATCAGCATTGATGTAGGGTAGCACGATAAAGTTTTCTGCCACCAGTTTGCGGGTCGCTTCCAGGGTCGCTACCGGATCGGGCAGGAGATAGAGCGGATCAGGAATTACCTCCAGCTTTACCCAGCGAGGCAGCCCCAGCGCGGCTGCCAGTCGGGCAGTCTGCACTGCCTCTTCCGCTGTGCGACACCCGGCGGTATTCGGCAGGATTTTGTATTTCTCTGTATCGATATAATCGAGCAGGCCCGGCTGGTTGGGACGTGTAAGATCCAGGCGACGCAGGGCGACTGTGACGATCTGCGCGCCGCTGGCCGCCAGAGCTGCGCTCATCTCCGCGAAGTTGCGATATTTTCCTGTCCCCAGCATCAGACGCGACTGAAACTCCCAGGGACCTACTTGCCAGCAATCCATAGTCATTCCTCCTCTCGTCCTCCTGGCTCCGGCAGCCAATCTCCATAGCGGTCCGGGTCAAAGGCTGCCAGATCCAACTTTGACGGTAGATGCTTTCCTTGTATAGCCTGAGCCAGTAGATAGCCCGCGAACGGACCAAGCAAGATACCATCGCGGAAGAATCCGCCAGCCAGCCAGAGGCCCGGCGCGCTCCGACTAGCTCCAAGCAACGGCAGGTGATCGCTGGAGCCAGGCCGCAAACCGGCCCAGGCGCGTTCAAAGTGTGCCTCCTGGAGCGCCGGGGCCAGCTCAGCCACTATACTCAGCAGCGCCCTCAATCCAGCTGCGGTGACGTCGCGTTTGAAGCCCACCTTCTCTACGGTCGCGCCTACATAAACGCTGCCATCGGACTTGGGAAGGAGATAGCCACGCGTATGGTGATAGATGGTATGGCGCGGAAACCATCCGGCTTGAGGACGCAGAGCCAGCATCTGGCCTTTGACCGGGAAGACAGAGGGTGTAGCCTGCCACTCTCCCAGCCACGCCCCGCTCGCGAGAATCACATGCGGCGCGTAAACCGGTCCATCGGCGGTCTGCACGCCCACAACACGTTCGCCTGCGCGCAGAAGCCCGCGCGCAGCGCGTCCCTCAAAGAGGCAAGCGCTACGTAAAGCCGCTCCGTGAGCATATGCCTGTGTCAGACGAGAAACCTGTACATTGCGCTCGCCTGGCGAGAGCAGCGCCCCACATACCTGAGTGGGCAGTAGCGGCTCCAGTTTGCGCGCCGACGCGCCGTCCAGCCAGAGCAGGCCATGCATCAACCCTTGACGCCCTCGCTGCATGGTCTGAAGCCGCAATGCCTCTTCTTCGCTAAAGGCCGGGCGCAGCGTTGGTGCATCCATCAGTTCAATGTCAATGCCGGTCTCCCACTTTAGTTGCGCATCCAGACCTTCGTAGAAGCGCAGAGCTGCCAGACAGAGCTGGAAAAAGGGATCATCTCGCTCCAGCGCGTCATCAGCGCTCGCGCCCGGCGTAAGCATCCCCGCCCCCGCGCTCGACGCCTCGCCAGCAAGACGCCCCCGCTCAAGGAGAGCGACGCGCAGACCGTCTCGCGCCAGATAGTACGCGGTCGAGCAGCCGGCGATGCCCGCGCCGATGATCAGCGCATCATACGTTTCCTGCTTCATTGCACCCTGCCTGGCTCCAGGTACAGCTCACTGCCCGCCGCACGGAATTCAGACGCCTTCTCTCTCATGCCCTCCTCCAGTGCAGCTTGTACGCTCAAATGTTTGCTTCGTGCGTATTGACGAACTTCCTGTGTAATGCGCATACTACAGAAATGCGGTCCACACATCGAACAGAAATGTGCGGTCTTCGCCGGCTCCGCTGGCAGTGTCTCGTCGTGATAGGCGCGAGCCGTCTCAGGGTCCAGGGAGAGGTTAAATTGATCGTTCCAGCGAAACTCGAAGCGTGCCCGCGAGAGCGCGTTATCGCGCTCCTGTGCTCCCGGATGCCCTTTTGCCAGATCTGCGGCATGGGCCGCAATCTTATACGCGATCACCCCGTCTTTAACATCCTGCTTGTTCGGCAGGCCAAGATGTTCTTTGGGTGTTACATAGCAGAGCATAGCGGTGCCAAACCAGCCAATCATCGCGGCACCGATTGCTGAAGTAATATGGTCGTAGCCCGGCGCGATATCGGTGGTCAACGGTCCCAGAGTATAGAAGGGAGCTTCGTCACAGGCGGCCAGTTGCCGATCCATATTCTCGCGGATCAGATGCATAGGAATATGGCCCGGCCCCTCGACCATTACCTGGACATCGTGCTGCCAGGCCACGCGCGTCAGTTCGCCCAGCGTCTCCAGTTCCGCGAATTGCGCGGCATCGTTTGCGTCGGCTAGCGAGCCTGGGCGCAGCCCATCGCCGAGCGAAAAGGCCACATCGTAGGCCGCCAGAATCTCGCATATCTCCTCGAAATGGGTATACAGGAAATTCTCTTGATGGTGAGCCAGGCACCAGGCAGCCAGAATCGAGCCGCCACGCGAGACAATCCCGGTCACGCGCTGCGCAGTCAGGGGTATGTAGGCCAGACGCACCCCGGCGTGGATGGTGAAATAATCTACTCCCTGCTCTGCCTGCTCGATGAGCGTATCCCGGTAGACCTCCCAGGTCAACTCCTCTGCCTTGCCGCCCACTTTCTCCAGCGCCTGGTAGATCGGCACCGTGCCGATCGGGACTGGCGAATTGCGTATGATCCATTCGCGCGTCGTGTGAATCTGCTTGCCTGTCGAGAGGTCCATGACTGTATCAGCCCCCCAGTGCGTAGCCCAGATCATCTTTTCAACTTCTTCCTGAATCGAGGACGTGACCGCCGAGGTACCAATATTGGCATTGATCTTGACCAGGAAATTGCGTCCGATAATCATTGGTTCGCTTTCGGGATGGTTGATATTCGCAGGGATAATCGCGCGCCCCCTGGCAACCTCCGCGCGCACAAATTCGGGAGTGACCTGCTCACGTAGCGCGACAAATTCCATTTCCGGCGTAATGATGCCGCGCCGGGCATAATGCATCTGCGTGACCGTGCGGCCGGGGCACGCCCGTAAGGGCCGCCGCTGGCCTCCTGGGAAGTCCGGTAGGCTATCAGCGCGCTGCACTCCTGGCTTGAGGCCATTATCGCGCGCCTGGATCTGGCGACCCGCGTATTCCTCGACATCGCCGCGCTCAAGAATCCAGAGCCGGCGGAGAGGAGGAAGTCCCCGGGAAATATCCGGCAGTGCTGCGGGATCACTATAGGGACCGCTGGTATCATATACGCGAAAGGATGGGTTCTCTTTGCCGCTCTTCAGGTGGTCCGGTAGAGATGTCAACGTGATCTCACGCATGGGAACCCTGAGATCTGGGCGCGTGCCCTGCACGTAGACTTTGTGGCTCTGTGGAAAGGGTTGAATCGAATCAAGGGATACCTGTGTCATTGCTTACCCTCCGTATGCTTCTGCCGGCTAAGGATCCGGCCAGGAACAGTGATCAGCAACACAGGAGGATGGAGAAGGCCAGGCGGCCCAGTATCGTTACCAGCATTGATCACCAGAGAGGGATCGGTGAGCGCGTGGGCCTGGTGTAGAAAGCACAAAGACCATGCACGCGCCCCCAGCCGGGCTTCGTCATGGTCCCCGCCTGTTGGTCGCATTTCCTACGCTCGTCTTCTGCTCCACGTGCTGCAAACAGCACTATGCGCAGCTTTCCGAGATCAGGTTCAAAGGGTCGTGGGATCTCCCCACGTCTCAGCTCCTCGCTCCCCCAGCGTACCAATACTACTAAAGGAAAAAGGCGATAGGTGTCACATCTGACCTTTTTATCGTAACATATCGGTCGATTGATTACAAGGGGTTTTTGTCATAGCATCCCCACTGCTATTGTTTTCCAGCGTGAATATCATTGGGAAGCTGTACGCCCGGCCTGTCACGAGCTGGCCGCGTCCGCATACAGCAAAATCACCGCCCTGGTTGGTAGCACGCCGATCTGTCCTGCTAGCTGTTGTTTTCTCCCAATGGTGGGGGCACATGTGCTCTATTCCGTTGCCTGATGGTGATGCTCCATCCTCGCAACGGCGCTTGCGCAAGGAATGGAGCATCGAGATTCCTGTTAGCACCCGGCATAATCGCCACTTCATCTGCCTTTCGCTTCAAGGATACAATAGTCCCGCCGATGTCGCGCGCCTGCTGACTGTCCTGGAGGCAATTTTCGCGGATGAAGCCGCAAATGCGTAACGCTGCGACTGCTCAAAGCGCGGTAAAAGCAGAGGCACACTTTTACACCGGGCGTCCGTGAGCCTCGCGGTAGCGGCGGATCAGTCTATTGGTCGAGCTATCGTGCTTGAGAGCGGGAGCAGAGGCGCTCTCAAGCTCAGGGATGATGCGCTGGGCCAGGACTTTGCCAAGCTCGACCCCCCATTGATCGAAGGAGTTGATATGCCAGATTGTGCCCTGGACGAAAACTTTGTGCTCGTATAAAGCAATGATTTTGCCCAGGGACGCGGGAGTCAGGCGATCAAGCAGGATGGTGTTGGTTGGCTGATTGCCCTCGAAGGTGCGGTGTGGCACCTGAAACGCTGGCACACCATCGGCGGCAACTTCTTCGGCGGTCTTGCCAAAGGCCAGGGCTTCGGTCTGCGCGAAGAAATTGGCCATCAGCAAATCATGGTGGTCGCCGAGGGGATTGAGCGTGGAGCAAAAGCCGATGAAGTCGCAGGGAATCAATTTTGTGCCCTGGTGAATCAACTGATAGAACGCATGCTGGCCGTTGGTGCCGGGCTGGCCCCAGATGATCGGACCGGTCTGATAGTTTACGCGGTTGCCTTCCAGATCCACATGTTTCCCATCGCTCTCCATATCGAGCTGCTGAAAGTAGGCGCTCAGGTGGCTGAGATACTGATCGTAAGGCAGAATAGCCACAGTTTCAGCACCGAAGAAGTTGTTGTACCAGATGCCAAGCAGGCCCAGGATTACCGGCAAGTTGCTTTCAAAGGGCGCAGTGCGAAAATGCTCATCCATCTGGTGGAAGCCGGAGAGCATCTCATAAAAATGCTCAGGACCGATGGCGATCATCAGCGAGAGGCCAATGGCGGAATCGTAGGAATAGCGACCGCCGACCCAGTCCCAGAACTCGAACATATTGGCAGGATCGATGCCAAACTTCGTCACTTCTTCAGCATTCGTCGAGACGGCTACAAAGTGCTTTGCCACCGCGCGCTCGTCGCCGAATGCATTGAGACACCACGCGCGGGCCGAGCGTGCGTTGGTCAGCGTTTCCAGCGTCGTGAAGGTCTTTGAGGAAACAATAAAAAGCGTTTCGGCTGGATCGAGATCACGGGTGGCCTCGGCGAAGTCGGTGCCGTCAACATTGGAAACAAAGCGTGCGGTGATGTCGCGGTCGCTATAGTGTTTCAACGCTTCGTAGGCCATATGCGGGCCGAGATCCGAACCACCAATGCCGATATTGATAACATTACGAATACGCTTGCCAGTGTGACCTTTCCATTCACCGCTGCGCACGCGGTTTGCGAAAACGGCCATTTTTTCCAGGACGGCATGGACCTCCGGCACCACATTTTGACCATCTACGATAATCGACGAGCCTTTGGGCGCGCGCAAGGCCACATGCAGCACTGCGCGCTTCTCCGTCACATTGATCTTCTCGCCGCGAAACATCGCGTCAATGCGCCCGCGCAGATTCGCAGACTCGGCCAGGTTCAATAGCAGGCGCATCGTCTCGGCTGTCACACGGTTCTTGGAATAATCGAGATAAACTCCAGCGGCCTCCAGCGCGAAGCGCTCGCCACGCCGGGGGTCGTCGGCGAAAAGCGTGCGTAAATGAGTCGTGCGAATCTTTTGATAATGTTCCTCAAGGGCTTTCCATGCGGGACGCTGAGTCAGCGGCGTCAGGGTCGATGATGTCGACATATCTTTGTTTCTCCTCATAGAATAGACTATTTCTATAGAAAACGGGCAAATTCTTCACGATGTGGTCTACTTTGACACACCAGAGTCTAGTCCTGTGCGGCAATTTTTGTCAAATGAGCCTTTGCATAGATCTGGTCACCGGGTGCTTCTGTTTTTTCTTTTATAGAACATATATTCCATATCTATACCTTTGAACATGTGCTCTTGACAAATGTTCTGATCGCTCGGTATACTTGCAGTGTAATCGGTGCTGTACGCGTTAGCGTAGCTCTTGCCTGGACCTGTTTTGCATGGAACGCACGTTCTATTCACATAGTAGAATGAAGAGTGACCGGTGCCTGGACAGCGTAGAACCAATGATGATCATGTTGCCATCGGGGTAGAGGTAGGGGGAAGTCAGGCTACTATTGCCCTGGTCAATCGCGCGGGCCGCGTGCTCCAGCGCTGCTACGCGAAAATCCTCTGGAATCGCCCACCTACTACAACCTTAGAGCCATGTTTACGCGTGGTTGACGACATCCTCTCTTTTGCCAGGGCCGAGCGCCTGTGCGTTCATGGATTAGGTTTTGCTTTGCCCGGCTCACTTGATCTGACATCCCGCCGTCCTACCATAATCTCGGCGCTGCCCGCTCTGACCGGTTTTCCGCTCGCGGACCTGCTGGAAGCTCGTTATAAACTCCCGGCGACCCTGCACGTCGATGTGGATGCCGCGGCCCTGGGCGAATATTACTTTGGAACCGGGCGCAGTTTTCGCCGCCTGCTCTTTCTCTCGGCGAATGCAGTTGTTGGAGCCTCATTGGTGATCGATGGACAGATTGAGCCAGCCCCCCAGGAGTATGTAGGACATATCTGTCACTTGCCAGTTTCCAGCAATGGCCCGCGCTGTAGCTGCGGGAAGCGCGGCTGCATCAATACACTGGTAACGCTAGACGCGCTCCAGCGGATGCTCCAGCGTGCACTGCGCCGAGGCGAAGAAACCAGTTTGCTGCGCCGTCTGGCCAATCGCGAGCGTTTCAGCCTCCAACTGCTGGCCGAGGAGACCGAGGCAGGCGATAACGTGGCCTCGCAGATCTACTCTGAGGTTAGTCGCTGGCTGGGGGCAGCGACTGCCAGATATATCGATATGTTCGGGCCTGACGCGCTCATTCTCGGCGGCTTCTTCAGCACCAGCGAGGCATTAGTCTCCGGCATACGCAGGTCGCTGGACTCCCGATCTTCTTCGCGCGTGTGCAGTATGGTCGAGATCTCTACTGCCACACTTGGCCAGGACGCGCCACTGTTGGGCGCAGCCGTCTCGCACCTCTCATAAAGCAGGCGTCAATAGCACCCATTTTTATGGTACACTGTTTGCAGGCTCTTATTCCACTATCAGAAAACCGGGTGTCACGCGCATGCCATTATCCGCTCTTGGGCTTTTACTTATTGCAGCCTGTTTACATACTACCTGGAACCTCTTGATTAAACGAGCCAGCGAAAAACAGATTTTTACCTGGTGGTCGCTGATTGTAGGAATGCTCTGCTTTTCTCCTTTGCTCGTCCAGGTTGGCACGTTTCCGCGCGAAATCTGGCCGTATGTGATCAGCAGTGCGCTGACGGAGGCAATGTATTATCTCGTGCTGATCAGAGCTTATCAGTATGGAGACTTTTCTCTGGTCTATCCTATGGCGCGCGGGGCTGCGCCAGTGCTGCTTACACTCTGGGCTGTGCTCTTTCTGGGCGAGCACCCGTCTCCACTCGGCTTGCTTGGAATCGCGGTGCTGGTCTGTGGCCTGCTCATAGTGGGAGGGACAACCTGGTGGCGCGAGCGCAAAACTTCATCGCTGGCAAAGGCCGCGCTTGGCCTGGCCCTGGCTACCGCCTGCTGCGTTTCAATCTATTCCGCCATTGATGGCGCGGCTGTGCGCCTGGTCGCGCCTCTTCCTTACACCGTCCTGGTCGTAGGTCTCTCCGGCGTGCTTATTACACCTCTGATCGCTGTGCGTTACGGAGGAAAAGCCATCCTGGCCGAACTGCGCCTCCACTGGGCGACAATTCTGGTGGCCGGCGTCCTCAGCCTGTTCACCTATATGCTAGTGCTGCTGGCCTATTCGTTCTCGCCAGTCAGTTACGGAGGCGCGATCCGCGAGGTCAGCGTGGTTATTGCCGCGTTTGTTGGCTGGCGCTGGCTGGGCGAGAGTTTTGGGCGAGCACGCCTACTTGGTGCAGTTCTGATCTTCACGGGGATTTTGCTAATCGCACTGGTTGGGTAGCGTTAACACTGGTTGCTAAATCGATCAGGTGATTATATACTGTAGCTGTCTTTTTCTGATCGCAACAGGTCTCTACCGAAATCAAAAGCCATGCCGGGGAAAGAGTTTGCTCACTCTAGAAAGCGAGGATACAGCTATGTCAACTTCTCCGAAGCCTCATCCAGAGCATCCCAGCACATATTTTGTCCAGGATCGTTCCAACCAGGATGAACTGAAGCGTTTACATATCCAGGATCAACTGATGACCGAAGTGATGGGAGGCGTGCTGCCGGAGCAACCGGATCCCGCCAGCTTTGAGCGGGTGCTAGATGTGGGTTGTGGAACTGGGAACTGGCTGATCGAAGTCGCAAAAACGTATCCCACTGCCAGGCAGCTCGCAGGAATAGATGTGAGTCGCACGTTTATCGAGTACGCGCGTGCGCAGGCCGAAGCCGAGCAGGTCAGCGATCGCGTGGAATTTCATGTGATGGATGCTCTGCGCATGCTCGAATTCCCTTCCGACTCCTTCGACCTGGTCAATCAGCGGGCGGGAATGAGCTACTTACGCACCTGGGATTGGCCCAAACTCTTGCAGGAGTACCAGCGTGTTGCGCGCCCTGGTGGAGTGATCCGGGTGATCGAAGGCGATCCGTCCGTCGAGAGCAGCAGTCCCGCGCTTATATCGCTCTTCGCTCTAACCCGGCAAGCCTTCTACCAGTCCGGTCATCTCTTTACGCCGGAAAGTGATGGATTAACCAGCCATCTCGCACGCCTGCTGCACCAGCACGGGCTGCAAGGATTGCAGAAGCGGGTTTATCGGATAGAATATCACGCAGGTACTCTGCAGGCAGATATGTTTATAGAAGATATGGAGCGCGGTATTCGAACCGGAGCGCCTTTCTTGAGCAAATGGACGCGGCTGCCAGATGACTACGAAGAGATCTGCCAGCGGGCGATCCGCGAGATGCACGAGCCGAACTTCGTAGCGACCATGAACCTGCTCGCCGTCTGGGGAAACGTGTCAGATACGATCGAGCAAAACCCGGTTGATTCTCCACGTTAACGGGTATAGTAGAATCTGAGCAGTAATGACATAGCGACACTGTTTTCAAGATCTATAACCGGGTATGAA
>DATGKW010000126.1:0-6654 GCA_035294465.1 Ktedonobacteraceae bacterium
TGGAAACAGGTCAATCGAGTCGCTCTTCAGCAGTCCTGCTGCGCTGTAATTATGGTAATTTTGTAATCATTGGTCCTGGCGCCTCTGTAGAAGCTACCTGATGATGATTACACCGTGCTGTAATTATGGTAATTTTGTAATTTTCAGTGGAAACATGTTCTATACACTGCTCTGCGCCACAGAATACAAATTACAAGAATTACAGCAGGTCTAAGCATGCGCAAGCCGTTCTATCAGGCGATGCGTTGCTACAAATTACAAATTACAAGAATTACAGCAAGATCGAAGCATGCGCAAGCCGTTCTATCAGGCGATGCGTTGCTACAAATTACAAATTACAAGAATTACAGCAGATCGAAGCATCATCAGATAGCTTCTAGAGAGGCGCGAAGGCCCGGTGGCATGCGAGGCGGAACTTGCACTTGCCCGCCGGATTGGGATGAACTTTTCTACGGTGAGCAAATAGACATGCATGAGCAAACCTCATAGAATAGGTAGTAGAGCAGGCCACAGAAACGAGGATCGGCAGGATATGTCTCGCTGATCGCCGCTAGCTAGCTGCCAATCCGTTCAATAATCGTCGCGATCCCCTGGCCGACGCCGATGCACATGGTAGCCAGACCGTAGCGACCGCCGCGCCGCTCTAGCTCATAAAGCAGGGTGGTGACGATGCGCGCGCCGCTACAGCCCAGCGGATGACCCAGGGCGATAGCGCCCCCGTTGACGTTGAGCTTTTCCTGGTCGATTTCCAGTTCGTGGACGCAGCGCAGCACCTGGACGGCGAAGGCTTCGTTCAGCTCGATCAGGTCCATGTCGTTGATGCTCAGTCCGGCGCGTTGGAGCGCTTTGCGCGTGGCCGGAACTGGTCCCAGGCCCATATAGGCCGGATCCACGCCCGCTACGGCACTGGCCACGATGCGCGCGCGTGGCCGTAAGCCAAGCTCCCTGGCCCGGCTGGCTGCCATCAGCACCAGAGCCGCTGAACCATCATTGATGCCCGACGAATTGCCCGCCGTAACGCTGCCTCCCTTGCGAAACGCGGGCTTGAGCGCCGCCAGCTTCTCCAGCGTTGTGTCTGAGCGCGGCTGCTCGTCCAGAGAAACAACAACAGGCTCGCCCTTTTTCTGTGGCACGCTGACGGGCAGAATCTCGTCCGCGAAACGGCCCTCGCGCTGAGCTGCTACGGCCCGCTGGTGACTGCGGAGCGCGTAGGCATCCTGCTCCTCGCGGCTAACCGCGTACTTTTCGGCCACGTTCTCCGCCGTCTCGCCCATGCTGTAGGGATAGTGGATGGCGGCCAGCTTTGGATTGACGAAGCGCCAGCCAAGTGTGGTGTCATACATCTGCATATCGCGGCTGAAGGCGCCTTCGGCCTTGCCCAGCACAAAGGGTGCGCGCGTCATGCTTTCCACGCCTCCAGCCACGAACGTATCGCCCGCGCCAACCGCGATAGCCTGAGCTGCGCAGTTGATTGCCTGCAAGCCGGAGCCGCAGAGCCGGTTGACAGTCTGGCCGGCTACGTGAACCGGCAATCCGGCCAGCAGCAGCGCCATGCGCGCAACATTGCGGTTATCTTCGCCGGCCTGGTTTGCGCAGCCAAGAATGACATCTTCAACGCTCTCTGCCGTGATCCCTGCCCGCCGGATCGCCTCTGCGATGGTTAACGCGGCCAGGTCGTCGGGTCGCACATCCTTTAAACCGCCGCCATAGCGCCCAATGGGAGTACGCACTGCTGAGAGGATAACTGCATCTTCCATGCTTTTTCTCCTTTTGGGATTGTCAGGGCAATTCGATCACTCGCCGGAGCGGACTGCGGAATTCCGTCGCCAGGCAATCCATGAAGACAATATCGTACACCTGATTACCCAGGCGGGCGGCCTCGCGCCAGCGGCCCATCACGCGGAAGCCCGCGCGCGTGTAGGCGCGGACCGCGCGTTCGTTGTACGCGTAAGTTTGCAGCAGCACATTGTGCAGTCCCAGCACAGTGAACGCATAGTCCAGCATCAGCAGCGTTGTCTCCGTTCCATAGCCTCTTCCCCAGCAATCTTTCTCACCAATAACGATGCCGTATTCAGCCGTGCGCTGCGTTTTATCGATGTGCTTGAAGAAGGTGGTGCCGATACAGCGGAGGCTGGCCTGCTCATAGATAAGAAATTCGATGGAGTGCTGGCTCTCTTCGCTTTTGCTGTCGCGTTCAAAGTCTGCTTCGATCAGTTCGCGTCGCACCGGACGAATTGGATCACCCGACAGGATTGCCACATCGAAATCGTTTGCCCACCTGACAAAAAGGGGCAGCATGCTTTTCTGCATCGGCCCCAGGGCAACCTTCTCGCCCACAATATTGAAGATGGGCTTCTCGTCTTGCAGTTCTGCTTCCGTCTGTTCCATAGCGCACTCCTTTACTCGTAATGCCGTTCTTCAACCGGATGAAGCATATGATCTATGCTCATCCAGAGACTTTTTGTAGGCCGGAAAAAGAGCAGGGGCAAGCCAACGCAGAGGAGAATGCCAATGGCCACCATAGCCGGAATGGAAAAAGCCTGGCTGGCCGCGATCGGCACAGCCACCACGGCGATCAGCAGTTCGGTCACAACAAGATTGACTGCCATAGCGCCCGTGTAGTAGCCTGGTTCGCGTTCGTAGACAAAATGACAGATTGGGCAACGTTCGTAGGTCGCGAAGAACCTCTTGAAAATCTTGCCTTTGCCACAAACCGGGCAGCGCTGGCGCAGGCCACGCCAGAGCAAGACAAACGGGCTGATTGATATCATCATAAACTACCCCTGAACTTACACAACGTTGGCGGCCCAGCCAGGGACACCGGTATCGTCGGTCAACGCTCCCTGCTGATCAGGCAGGCTGCTTTTGCTCCTGGCCGGGATCTGTTTTGGAGCGAGCTCCAGCAGCCTATTAATATCAACGATCTGAGCCTGCATCCAGTCATGAAGATCATTCCGCTCCACAATCTGCCGGGCCAGCGTTGCCTTACTGTGTCGTTCAGGAAGAGGCAGGGTTAGCGCCCTGTAGAGAGCCTGCGTGGTTTCTTCAACATCGGTAGGAGAGGTGGGAATGCAGGCTTTGCCCAGTTGTTGAAAGGCCCCTACCGTGCGCGACAAGAGAAGAACTCCATCTGTCTGATTGACTACCGGTCCCTCTTTTGCTACCAGATTCATACCATCAATGATCGGATTGACCAGCAGCACGTCATAGTATTGCATGGCGGCGAGAGCTTGCGTGCGGTCGTTTTGCAAGAAAGCCGTGATCGGCTGCCAGTCCGGCGTCCCGTATTTCTGGTTGATCTTCTCAATGATCCTCGTCACTTCTGCCGTGTAGCGTTTGTACTCTGGCAGGCTCTGCCTTGAGGGAACCAGGAAGGCCAGGAACTTAACGTGGCCGCGCAATTCTTCGTGCTCTTCCAGCAATTGATCGTATGCCTGGAAGCCGCGCACAATGTTTTTTGTTGGCTCAATGCGATCAACCCGCATGATCGTTTTCTCTCCAAGCAGCGAGCGAATCTTCTCGGCAGCTCGCTTGCCGGCGGCGCTATTGACAACTTTCCGTTCGCCTGTCACGGAGATAGAGATGGGATAAGCGCGGGCCTGCGTCTGGTGCCCTTGCCACATGACGGTCCCCTCTTCAAAATCCACGTCAGAGCCATCAAGCACAGTACGCGCACCCTCCAGGAAGTTGCGGGCATCGCGCTGGGTCTGGAAGCCGATGATATCGTTGCCCGCCAGACCCTGAAAGATATCCCGCGTAATATTGTTCGGTAGGAAGTGCCAGCAGCGCGCATCCGGCCAGGGAATGTGGATAAATTGCTGCATGACGACTTCCGGGTGTTGCTGGCGAATCATGCCAGGCGCCAGGTACAGGTGGTAGTCGTGTAGCATAACAACTGGCAGCGTTTCTTCGTTCTCTATCTCGGCAATTACCGCGTCGGCGATGGCCTGATTTGCCACGCGGTAGCCGTTGTCCCAGGCATCCAGGACTCGCTTCGTCGTTGCTGAGTCTTCGGCAGGATTATAGAGGTAATGCTGCAGAAACCAGAGCAGATGATTACTAATCTGCTCGTAAAATTTGCGGTAGGCTGTCTTAGGAATCACTACATAACGCAACTGAACTTTCTGTCCCAGTATTGGTGAAGGGAGGCGTCCCTGGTATCCTTCCTTCAGCGCTATCCGGTCGCCTTCGGTCATCGCCATAGCCACCCAACTCACTTCTTCCATCTGACTTCCCGCTTCGATCAACGCAGTAATCACTCCTCCCGCGCCCCGGCGCGATTTGATGGTGTTATTTCTGGTGATGTAATACTCAACGGGGCCACGATTGGTAGCAATGATTAAGCGTTCGGCACGGATGGTTTGAGGTTCGGCCGCCCTGGTGCGGGCAGCCTCGATGTTGATGGGTTTGGACATGCTGATCCTTTCTAATCAGAGCATCGTCTGTTTCCCTGCGTTCATTTTTCGCTCTCTGGAAATCTCTTAGCCTGACTCTGGCCAGCATCGTATTTCATGCGGTGGCCTGGTATACTATGGCGTATCACTGCACATGCACCATATACACATGACCCTGCTTATATAGTACCACATTACCTACACCATAGGGCAAATTTCCTAGACCCAGGTCGATACTCTCGCGTTTCCAATCCGCCTTCCTCTATAATTATAAGCTCTGAAAGGACGGTTACCCATATATGATACGAATGGATGGTCGCTCGCGGACTCAAATTCGGCCCGTCAAGCTGTCCGTAGACTTTGTTAACTACGCTGAAGGCTCCGTGCTGATCGAGGCAGGACGCACGCGTGTCTTATGTACTGCCTCGATTGAGGAGAGCGTTCCGCCTTTTCTGGAAGGCAAAGGGCAGGGCTGGGTTACGGCCGAATATAGTATGCTGCCGCGCGCAACGCACACGCGCACCGCACGCGAACGAAGCGGGAAGATCAGCGGGCGTACTCAAGAAATCCAGCGGCTCATCGGGCGTTCGCTGCGCGCTGCCATCGATCTTACCAGGCTGGGGCCGCGCACAGTCATTCTGGACTGTGACGTAATTCAGGCTGACGGTGGCACACGCACTGCCTCGATTACTGGCGCGTATGTCGCCTTGCACCGCGCCTGCTCGCGCCTGCTCGCCCAGGGTGCGCTGCCTGCGCACCCCATTCGCACAGCCGTTGCCGCGATTAGCGCCGGCATCGTCGATGGGGAAATCCTGCTTGACCTGTGCTATGCCGAAGATTCGCACGCAGACGTTGATTTCAATGTGGTAATGACCGCCGGACACGAGTTTATTGAAGTGCAGGGCACCGGCGAAGGCGGCGTGTTTAACCGCGCAACTATGAACGAGTTGCTTGATCTGGCCGAACAGGGTATCGGTGAACTGCTGCAAATTCAGCAGAAATATATATAGCAAGCAACAGTTTTATATACTCGTAAGGAAAAGTTTTCTTCCTGGTACATTGGTACTGAAAATAGTCCAACATATACCATCACTGGCTACGATAGGGGATAATAGGAATGTGAGTATCCACTGGAGTGGATATTTTCTCTTCCCAAGAGAGATAGCAGGAATGCATTTCAATCAGGGTAGGTGTCATGCAAGCAGCCCCTGAGTTCTTAAGAGTATGTGGAGATCGATCTGTCAAACCAGAGGCGGGATCGAGAGGAGTGTAGATTGAAAGAGAAAACAGAACGTAAATGGTTCTGGCGCATCATTGATTTGATCAATCCGCTGCGCGACCCTAGCCTGACTGTGGCCGCCGTACTGACCTTTATCGAAGAGGCAGGTCAGCACGATGTCTGGTATATCATTATCCTGGTTGGCCTGCTCAACTGGATTGCTGTGCGTGGTGTAGTCTGGCTGATTGTTAACTTCGCATTTGCCAGTACATTTATTGGTCGCCGTCTCTGGTGGGCGATCAAGCACCCGCGCCTGGCCTGGCGTATCCTTGACGCCATTGGCCACGAGGAGATCGTGATTGGCAGTATGCCTGGTCTTTCGGAGAGCGTTGTGCTTTCGGACGGCTCGACGGTGATGATGAATCCTCTGCTGGGCGCGAGCGGCATTCAAATCATTGGCGAATTGCCCGCCGGTACCGAGATCCCGATGCTAAATATGCCCAATGGCCAGGCCGCGCCGGATTTCTCGGCTTTAGCCGGATCAGGAGCGTTCCCCAATACCGGCTCGATGATGGGTCAGCCAACCATGGCCTTCTCGCAAAACATGTTCGCGGGTCAGCAAAATACCGAAGGCTTCTCTCAACGCTCCTCTGAAGAGGCAGAACGCCTGCGCCAGCAGATGCAGTCTATCACACGCTTAATCGACGATTGGATGCAGTTCACCGAAGAGAAATGGCGCACTATTAACGATAGCCAGCTTGGCTGGAAGCCCTTGCGCGGCCGCTGGAGCGGCTGGGAAGATATTTTCCAGGATTCGTATGGCGTCAAAACGGCTGATCCAATAGCCCAAGCCGCGCAGCTCGCTGGCGAGGCTAACGCCCGTCGTTTCGAGTTCTCCAAAGAGAAGGGGTCGGCGGCCTCGGCTGTTGCCTGCTTCTTGCGCGATATGATGACGCTGCGCCAGGGCCTGGACATGCAGCGCCCTGAGAAGGCGGACACGGCGGCGACACCGGCATACAAAACGACGGCTCAGCAGCCAGT
>DATGKW010000127.1:0-28907 GCA_035294465.1 Ktedonobacteraceae bacterium
AGCTGCCAGGGCAGCCAATCGGCAGGCATATCGCGGAAATGGCCAGCATCGTTCAGATCCTCATCAGAGAGCTGCTGAACCTCAGCCAGCAACTGAGCATAGACTTGCCGCTCTTCGGCCAGGATATCCTGCAAGGCGTGAGCGCGATACTGGGAAACCACGATTGCATTGCTCTCATCATTACTCAGTTTCCAGAGTTCGGAACCCACAAGGACCCGCGCCTGACACACGCCAACCATTTCGCGCTCGCACCACATCACATGCGCAATTACATCTTTCACAGACCACTCTCCGCATGCGCCCGGCTGAAGCATGCGCTCTTCGCCAACTTCTTCCAGCAGGGCTTCCCAGTTCGCGCGCGCAGATTGGAGATTTTCCAGAAATGTCGTTTTGTCCATATCTTCCTCCTTTGCGTATCCGCACTTAATAATAATCGAGTGTAACATGCAAAGTGGACATTTTTGACCCTGATTTAGACCAGATGTTTGCCGTCCTTCAAAAACAGCACATCATCAATCCAGACCTCGCCTTGCTGGCGCAGATCGCAAACCATATCCCAATGAACGACGGACTTGTTGAGGCCGCCGGTTTCGGGATAGCTGTTGCCGAGTGCCAGGTGAACGGTACCGCCCATTTTCTCGTCAAAGAGCGTGTTTTTGGTAGCGCGAATTACTCCCCGGTTGTTGCCGAAGGCGAATTCGCCGAGATAGCGTGCTCCTTCATCCAGCTCAAGCATCTTCTCAAGATATTGCTGCCCCTGACGCGCGCTGGCCTCGACAACTTTGCCCTCATGGAAAACCAGGCGCACCCCTTCGATTGCGCGACCATTATAAGAAGCAGGCACATCAAATTGAATGACGCCCTCGGCGCTGTTCTCGACCGGACCAGTGAAAAATTCTCCGCTAGGAAAGTTGCGCTTGCCATCGCTATTGATAAAGATCCGATCTTCAATCGAGAGTCGCAGGTCGGTATTGGGGCCAAGAATATGCACTTGCTTATGACCAACCAGCCAGTCTACCAGACGCTGCTGCTCGACCGAGACAGCCCTCCAGCGCGCAATTGGATCGGCATCGTTAAGGAAGCAGACGTCAAAGACAAACTCCTCGAAGTCGTGCAAAGACATTTCCGCGTCTTGCGCGTAGGCGATGGTTGGATAGAGGGTCAGGCACCAGCGCGCGTCTTCCTTCCCCTCGCGTCCTCGCAGCAACTCGCGAGTCTGCGCGTTCGCCCGACTGAGTTGCGCTAAGCGAGCCGGATCAATGTTGGTCAGCGCCCTGGTGTTGCCGTCGGACAGGATCGTAAGCCGCGCGTCGATCTGCGGCGCGATTGCGCTAAACAACTGGGACGAATGCGCTATCTGGCTGGCGCTGCCCTCCTGCAAAAGAATCTCATTCAAGTGTTCCAGGTTAATAAACGGAAGAGGGTGCGCCCCCGCGCGCAATACTTCGCGATATACCGCTTCAACAAGCGGCGCAGCCAGGGGAGAGGCATGGATAGAGACGTTATTGCCCTCTTTGAGCGAGAGACAATAATGGACGAGCGTATACGCCCAGCGGTCAATACGAATATCACGCATGGCAGTCTGCTTTCTAAATATGGGATGTGAGCGACGGTTTGTCGCCGGTCTGATGGGACTGGCCCGACCAGCGTTTCTTATTACAACGATTGGCAACTGCGGTTCGCACAAAAAAGAGGCAGAAGTCCGGCTCCTGTCTCAGAGAAGCGGCGTATACAGCCGCGTGCATATCAGTGTCCGCGATTAAAAATCAGGTTGAGGATAAGTGCCACAACAGCAAAAACCAGAGAAAAGACAAAGGCGATGGGAATAACCGGGAAGAAGTGGGCCTGCGGCGCCGCTGCGGCAATGCCTATCGTGACTATGAACAATAAAAACACGAAGCCCAGCGAGACAATCGCCAGGGCCAGGCGCTGACCGGGGCTTGGCGCCTTCCCGCTATGTACGTCCTGAACCAGGAGTTTCTGGCCAGGCACGTGCCCATAGGATTGAAGCGGCGGCGGAACGGGCGCCGTATAAGAAACTGGCTGCGGGCCGCTATAGCCTCCCTCATAGGAAGGGGTTGGCTGAGGACCATCGCGAAATTTTTCTTCAAATTGGGTGTGTTGCTGAGACATCTGCATTGCTTCCTTCGTTTTGAACATCATAGATTTGGACATTACAGGCTTGAGAGAAAAAGTTTTCTCCTTCATTACGGACGATGAGATGGAAAGGTTGGAGAAAAACGCCCATGGGCAAAATGGGACAGATGCTTGCAGAAAAAAAACTGAAATGATAGGATGGGCGAGGTAAGCCCCTCTGAACCCATGCACAGGAGTATGCAGTTGAGAATAAAATCTTTGGTAGAGCGTTTTCTTAAAATCCGTATTATCCGCTATGGGCTGGTAGGCGGTATTGGTATTCCTATCCAGGACCTGGCATTATTCGCTTTCTCTCATCTTATGGGTGATGCGCTCTTTCCACTGGCCCTGGCCTGCTCATTTGAAGTAAGCAATATTATCAATTTTATACTCAATCAGGTCTTTACCTATCGGGAACAAGTCCAGGGCATTCACGGTTGGGAGTGGGTCAGGCGCTGCGCGAAGGGGCAATTGACCAGCCTCTCAGCCTTGCTCATTTCATACGTAACTACGATGATCCTCTATTATGTTTTCCACGTAGACGAATATCTGGCGAGTCCCATTGGCATCGTTGTCGCCTTTTTCTATAACTTCTTCATCTCAAACAAACTGGTCTTCCGTCCCACCGCACCGGCCGCAACACCACTCGTGACCGAGAAAGAGGCCGAGGCGATACCTGTCGAGGTCGAGTCCACATCTAAATGAACACGAACTGAACGGTTTCCCTCCTTCGTTATCCTGGCGGTTTCGCCTCATCGTGGCCCGGTTTCTCAGGAAAGGACACGATGACAGGAAACTTCCGAGACTACGATGACGCCAAACCATTCACGAACTGCCATAGAGGACCGATTTATCGTGTTATCTCCCGATTTATCGGGGAGCGCCTGATTATGTACAATTGTTCGTTTTGCTTGTTATGCCCTGCTAGCGAGAGACGCCTGTGAGCCTGCCAGTGAAAAGGCAGGCCCACAACCAGGCAACAGGCCCCGCTGAAGCGGCCCTCTATAATTTACGCGCGGGCAACAGCGCGGCTAAGAGCTCTCTTCGCCATGACCGTGGCCATCTGGGCACGATAGGCTTTCGAGCCATGAATATCCTCGACCAGTTCCAGGCCATCGGCGGCGTGGCTGGCAGCGGCGGCAATCGTGGCCTCGTCGAGAGTCTTGCCAGCCAGGGCATCTTCAACCGCCTTCGCGCGCGTGGCCTTGACCGAGGCTCCGGTAATGACGACACTGGCGGAAGCGCAGGTATTGTCGTCGTTGAGCGTGACCACGGCAGCGCACCCGGCGACCGCGTAGTGCGAAGCGCGGTTGGCCAGCTTCTCATAGGCACTGCCAGAATGCGCGGGCAGCAGAGGCAGGCGAATCTCCGTCACGACCTCATCAGGCGCTAAGGCGGTGGTGAAGAGGTCCAGAAAGAAATCATCGGCAGCAATCTCGCGCTGGCCACCGGGACCACGTGCCACAATGATAGCTTTGAGCGCCAGAACGATGCCGGGCATATCGGCAGCGGGGTCCGCGTGGGCCACGCTGCCACCAATGGTGCCGCGATTACGTACCTGCTGATCGCCGATCAGCGCCGTGCCTTCGGGCAGGAGTGTGAAACGACGGCCTATGATATCCGAACGCTCGATTTTGTTATAGGTCGTCATGGCACCAATCGCCACGTAGCCATTCTCCTCGCGGATATACGACAGGCCATCGATACGGCCCAGATCGATCAGGTGGCCGGGTTGAGCCAGGCGCAGTTTCATCGCCGGCAGCAGGCTGTGGCCCCCGGCGAGCAGCTTGGCCTCATCACCATACTGACCCAGAAGCGCAATAGCCTCATCCACCGTATGCGCGACATGATAATCAAAGGCTGCTGGAAGAGACATACGTTTAACTCCTTCTCAACTTATTTCTGGTGGATGATCTTCCACAGTTTTTCTGGCTTGAATGGCATATCCACGTGTGCAACATTAAGCGCGTCGGCAACGGCAGCCGCGACTGCCGGAGTCGAGCCAATGGTGCCGGCCTCACCAACGCCCTTGACGCCCAGCGGGTTCACCGGGGTCAGCGTGACGGTGCTGCTGAGTTCATACGAGGGAAGCTCGTGGGCATAAGGCAGGGCATAGTCCATCAGGGTAGCCGTGAGCAATTGCCCATCTTCGTCATATTCAACGCCCTCGAACAGGGCCTGGCCAACACCCTGCGCAATGCCGCCGTGTACCTGACCCTCGACGAGCAGCGGGTTCAATTGCCGCCCGCAGTCATCAACGGCCACGTAACGTACAATCTTCGCCTCGCCGGTATCCTGATCGACCTCAACGGCGCAAATGTGCGTGCCAAAGGGGAAGACGCAGGCTTCTGGCTCCCAGAAAACCGTGGTCTCCAGACCTGGCTCGATGCCGGGCGGCAGCGTGTTGGACAGGTTAGCCGCCAGCGCAACTTCGTTGAACGTGACGGATTTCTGCGGCGAACCAGAGACGGAGAATTTTCCATCCTCCAGGATTATATCCCCGGCGCTTGCCTCCAGCATATGGGCCGCGATTTGCTTCATCTTCTCTTTGAGACGCTGCGCGGCTGTATAGACCGCCGAGCCACCCACCGCCGTTGTGCGGCTGCCATAAGTGCCGCGCCCTTCGGGAGTCGAGTCGGTATCGCCGTGCAGGATGATTACTTGCTCAATTGGAATGCTGAATTCATCGGCCACAATCTGCGCGAAGGTTGTCTCTTCGCCCTGACCGTGCGGCGACGAACCGGTATAGACCATTACTGTACCGCTCTGCTCAACGCGCGCGCGTGCGCTCTCGTAGAGACCGACCGGCGCGGTCCCCTTCGGACCAAAGCCGCAAATCTCGATGTACGAAGAGATGCCAATGCCCAGTAGCTTCTTATCGCCGCTGGCTCGCCTGCGCGCCTGTTCGGCGCGAAGCTGATCATAGCCGATCATCTGCATGGCTTTGTCCAGCGCCGGTTCGTAGTTGCCCGTGTCATAGACCGCACCCGCCGCAGATTTATACGGGAACTGGTCGGGCTTGATAAAATTGAGCTTGCGTATCTCCGCCGGATCTTTGCCCACTTCGCGCGCTACCAGATCCATGACGCGCTCAATAAGATATGTCGCCTCCGGGCGGCCTGCTCCACGATAAGCGTCAGTGGGCACCTTATTGGTAAAGACGATATCGAAGCTGAAGTGCATATTTGGAATATCGTATGCACCGCACGAGACTGGGAAACCAAAGGCAATCATGATTACGTCGGTGAAGATTTGCGAATAGGCACCCAGGTCGGAGATGCCATGAATCTTCACGGCCGTCACCTTGCCGTCCTTTGTGGCTGCTACGTCAACATAATCGAGCTGGTCGCGCCCGTGAATGGTCACGGCGAGATTCTCGCTGCGTTCCTCGATCCACTTGACCGGGCGCCCAAGCTTCATCGTCGCGAAAGCGGCAGCCAGTTCTTCGGGATACACATTGAGCTTGCAGCCAAAGCCCCCGCCGACTTCCGGGACAATGACGTGGACCTGGTGCTGCGGCAAACCAAGCTGCGAAGCCAGCAGGTTGCGGAGCAGATGCGGAATTTGCGAAGAACTCCACACGGTAAGCTTCTTATCCGCCTTGTTATACTGAGCGACCACACCACGTGTCTCCATCGGCATCGGTGCCAGGCGCTGGTTTACAAAACGGGCCTTGAGAGTAATCCCACCATCAGCCTTTGTTTGTTCAAATACCTTGTCTATCTCAGTGGAATTGGGATGACTGGAGAGAGCAACGTTCGTGCCAAAGTCTTCATAAAGTAGAGGAGAGCCAGGCTGCATCGCCTTCTCAACGTCAATCACGGCGGGCAACGGTTCGTAGTCAACCTCGATCAGATCGCGTGCGTCGCGGGCGGTATAGCGGTCACTCGCGATCACTACAGCCACAGGATCACCATAAAAACGAACCTTGCCTTCGGCCAGAGGCCCGCGCACGCCCATGCCGGCGGCAATCTGACCAACGGGAACTGCAACGGGAATAGCCCCGACCACACCTTTGAGGTCCTCAGCGGTATAGACAGCGACCACGCCAGGGTGCTTGCGGGCGGCGTCTGTCTTGATGCTGTTAATGCGCGCATGACCATAGGGGCTACGCAACACAGCCATGTGAAGCATGCCTGTGAGCTTGATATCATCGACATAGGTAGCCTGACCGGTAATCAGGCGGGGATCTTCACGCCGTTTAATCGGCGTGCCTACCAGAGCTGCAACACCCATACTTGACCGATCCTTTCTTCAGGCAAAATATCAGAGCTTTTTAGATTCGTGCGATAAGCGAGTTTCTCCCGCCTGGTCTCAAGCTCGTTTGTTTTCGAGACAAACGCTTTTAACCAGTGGAACGTTCGATGGGGAAGCCGGACCTGGACTATTCGCCGCCGGAAGCGCCTACCGGTGCAGTGGTAGCAGTGCGCATACGCTCTGCCGCATCCTGAACCGCCCTCACAATATTCTGGTAGCCGGTGCAGCGGCAGATATTGCCCTCCAGACCCTTGCGAATTTCGGCTTCAGTCGGGTTCGGGTTGTTTTTCAGCAGTTGATAGGAGGCCATGATCATCCCGGGGGTGCAGAAACCGCACTGCAAACCATGCTTCTCCCAGAAACTGGCCTGGATGGGGTGCAGTTCTTCCTCCGAAGGGGCCAGACCCTCAATAGTGGTGACTTCGCAGCCGTCAGCCTGAACGGCAAGCACGGTGCAGGATTTTACCGACTCGCCATTGAGTAGAACGGTGCAGGCACCGCACTGAGAAGTGTCGCAGCCCACATGCGTTCCGGTCAGATCAAGCACCTCACGTAGGTAGTGAACTAGCAACAGGCGGGGTTCGACCTCTGAATGGTGTTGCTGGCCATTCACGGTCACGGTGATCTCGCGCTTCATCGTCGTCAATACTCCTTCGTGTGGTTTCAGAAAGAATTCTGTCTTCAGTATAGACAGCGTGAAAAGGTTTTGACAAGGTACATTTCGACACCTGGACAGGCAACCAGGAATCGAGCGAGATGAAAGAAAAATACTCCTTCCCGTTCGGGGGGGCGCGTTTTTCAGGGATAGTTGCGACACGCACCCGCCTGCTCGCCTGACACCACGAACTTTTGATGGGTTAATTGAAACACCAGACTCCCGGCAATGTCACCTACGCAAGATAAGTTACTATCAATTTAGAGCGTATCATATAAAAGTTTCCCGTGTCAATGCGCTGCTTGCTTGTCCGCTGGCATTACATAGACTTGCATACATATTGTATAATGTACACTAATTCGGTTGGATGAAAAAAGGGAGAAGAACAATGTATCGCAGGGTACCCGATATTCATCAAGGACTCATGACTGATATGTACCATCCTGACGCGGCCTATGTAAGCTGGCGCACCGGCTTCAACGGCCTGACGACTTTTGACCTTTACACGCGCACGGCTCCCTTTGGCGGAGCTTATCTCCTGGTTGCCGGCATTGAGGCCGCACTAGAGTTTGTGCAGACGTTTCGCTACACGCCCGAAGAACTGCGTTTCCTGGCGCACATTCGCGATTACGATGCGGCCTTTCTCGATGAACTGAGCAATCTGCGTTTCACCGGCGAGATTCTCGCCATGCCTGAAGGCTCAATCGCCTTTCCCCAGGAGCCGCTTATGCGCATTACCGCGCCTTTCCGCGAGGCTATTCTCATCGAGGCCGGTCTTATCCAGGCCATCAACCTATCCACGCTGGTGGCTACCAAAGCCTCGCGCATCGCCTACGCGGCTACGCGGGACGGGAAGAACCGCCGCGTCTCTGAATTTGCCTTTCGCCGTGCCCAGGAACCGTTGACCGTTGCTCGCGCCTCCTATATCGGTGGCTGCTCCAGCACCTCACTGCTCAATGCGGCCTACGAATTTCGCCTGCCAGCAACTGGCACGGTTCCTCACGCCCTGATCGAGCTTTTCCCTAGCGAGGAGGAAGCTTTCTCCGCGATTGCGGCAGCCTACAACCGCTATACCCTTCTGCTCGATACCTACGACGCGCGCCAGGCTATTCACACCGCCATCAATGTTGCGCAGCGCTTCCAGGAGACGCTGGGCCACTCACTGGCTGCCGTGCGTCTGGACAGCGGAGATCTGGTTGCGGATTCGCTCTATGTGCGTGAGCAGCTAGATAAGGCGGGCCTGCAAAGCGTGCGCATTCTGGCCAGCAACGACCTGGACGAGTGGAAAATCGCCGAGTTATTAGAAGCCGGAGCAGCCGTTGACTCGTTCGGTGTCGGTACGGCGCTGGGCAGCGGGGCCGGTTCGGCAGAGCGCGGCATCGAAGGCGGCACGCTAGGCGCGGTCTACAAAGAGGTGTGGTACGTGGACGAGAATGGCACGGAACATCCCAAAGTCAAAATCGCCGGGGCAAAATCGACCTGGCCGGGCAAGAAGGAGGTGTACCGCCATCCTCAGTGGCAGGAGGACGTGATCCAGCTCGCGCAGGAGCCTCGCCCTGATGGGTATCAGCGCCTGCTGCGCCCGGTTATGCGTAGCGGCGAAATGATCCCCGGTAGCCTGCCTCCGCTTTCAGAAATTCGCGAACTGGCCCAGCAGAACCTTCAACAATTACCGGACGTTTATCGCGCCCTGAGTCCAGAAAAATCCTACCCTGTTCGCCTCAGCGAAGGCTTGCAATCTCTCCACAGGCAAGCTGTACAGGAATTTAAGGAGCAGCAGAGCTAGCTGGAAGGACTTCCACTGAGCAGCGCGTACCGGTGCTATGTATTCGCAAGCTCGCTCTTGCTTGATAGTACGTCATCATCTCTTGCAGCGTCGGCTCAGGGACCGTGTTATGCATAAAATGTGCTCCTTTTTTTTAATGTGCGAGACTGCCTCTTCTCGTTGTATGCTAAAAAGGTAGGTAAAGACCAGTCGCTTGATTCGATTGCATAACCGGGAGGCTTAGAATTATAATAGTCACTGCAAATCAGGTCCAGATAAGGGGAAAGGCATGTCTGAACAGGTTATCCGACCGGATGCCAGCCGCGAACAGGATGCATTACTAACTTCAGAGCAGGCTACGGCGTCAACAGAAGAGGATCTTCAGAACCAGGAGAGCAGCCAGGAGCCTTCTTCTATAGAAGAGGAAAAGGAGCTGCTGGTGTCTTCTGAAAAAATCATCTGGACGCCGGCTTTTCTCCTGACCTTCGGGCTGACGTTGGTGCTGGGCCTGAGCGCCGAAAGCCTGTTCGCACAGGGCTGGGCCAGCCGACTGTTCGCGGGGCAGTGGATTATCCTTGCGCAGATTGCTCTGGCCACGCTTGGCTGGCTGGGCCTGGGGGTCATTACTCGCTCGCCCTGGATACGCGTTGGCTGCATTTTTGGCGGGATCTGGGCGGTTTTTATGTGCCTGAGCACCTTTACCAACGTTCAGGGCGTTGCCCCCGGCACGCCAGTCCAGTCCTATATCAACGTCGCGACCTGCATAGCTCTGCTGGGGGCGTACATTGGCCTCTCAATCGAAGGCACGCTCCTGACAGCCTGGGATACTAGCCTCTTCTTCCTCGTTCCTATCGTAGCGGTGGTCGATGTCACGCTCAACTATTTCATGACTCCGCAGGCCAGTATCTTGACCGTCTACAACACGCTTGCCACGAACGCGATAGCCGCCTGCTGCCTCTTCTGGTGGTTGCGCCCGTCCTGCTGGAAGAAGCATCCAGGCCCAACTTTTATCTTCGGCCTGGTTCCGGTGATCCTGCTGATCGCTGCCCTGATCGATACATCTATGCACGACTTTTTCCTGCTGCAAGCTCTCAGCCCCTACAGCAATCCCCGCGTCTATACGAACAATTTCTTTTTCGCCGAGGTCGCTCTGCTTTGTGTTTTGCTGGGGTGTATGCGTATGGCGAAAGGTGAGCTTCCGGGGCGCTTCTGGCTGAGAAAAACACGTCACCATAGACCTCAATTCGGCCACAAAACGGATTCACATCGATAGTTCTTTGTTCAACCCTCCCACCTGATCGCACTTCTCTCCTTTCTGATTCTTGTTCTCATTATTCTCCGATTCGCGTCCGAGCTCAGAAACATACTAACCGGGGGAAAAACACCGCGACCCTAACGCGAAGGCTTTCTAAGCGGTGAACGCGCTCGAGAGTCCTGTAACAATCTTGCACAGGTCATTATCATACTGGCCGCCTCCCTCCTTTTTGTTGTATGATCAAACATACAACCTGCGAGCTTGAAGTCGGCCAGGCAAGGAGAGCAGGATGACGACGCACAGACGAAGAATAACGAGCAATGGCGGAGCAGTTCTCCGCGTGATCGGGGCTTTCGTGGCCGGCCTGCTCCTGGGCTGGCTGGCGAGCAAAATTGGCGCGGGCGTGCAAAACGTGCTGCCGTTGCTGCTCTTTCCCCTGCTGATTGGCATTGCCGGAGTGTTTACTATTGGTACACGGCAGCGACATCCTTACCTGGTAGCTCTGGGCAGCAGCCTGATTGCATGGATCGGTGTTGGCACCTATTTTCTGGCATCCGCGGGTCACGGAACAGGCGCGGCCTGCGCATCTGAAGGCTGCGGCAATGAAAAAGTGATTACCTCGCTGCTTATCCTCTATTTCCTGATAGGGTTCATCCCTCTGGCTCTGGGATCGCTTATCACCAGTGTGGTGACACGATTTTTACGCCGCTCCCGGCCTCAGCCTCTTTGAGATGCCCGACGGAGTGCATTCTTTATCCCTGCTGTTCTGCTTTCTGGGGAGCGCGAAAGACGAAGGCTGCATCACGTATGTACTCGATAGCGGAGACAACCGTCCAGATCAACGCTAGAAGCATAATTGCATCAGAGGCAAACAGAATCAGATCCCCTATGTTGATCTGCGACCAGGGAGCAAAGCTCGGCGGGAAAAGCGTCAGGTGCGCGGCCCCAAAAGCCTTGCCCAGCATGATTCCTCCCGTGGCGATGAGCGTCAGCAGTGTCTTCTGCTTGCCCAAACGCCCGGCAGAGATTACCTTTCCGGCGGAAGCTGCCAGAGAACGCATGCCAGTCACCAGAAATTCACGAGCAACGATAATGATCGCTATCCAACTGGGCACCAGGTGTACTTCAACCAGAGCGATCAATATGCCAGAAACCAGCATTTTATCAGCAGTGAGGTCCAGGAAGATCCCCAGTGTAGAGACGAGGTTATAACGACGAGCGAGGCGGCCATCTATGGTATCGGTGAGCGCAACCAGCAAAAAGAGAACAGTGGCCACTGCGTAGGTCACAGGCTGATTGAGGAGAATGAGTAATACGAGTGGCGCGAGCATAACGATACGGCAGGCGCTCAGAATATTCGGTACATTTCGCATATATAGCACACTGCTTTCACTAAACAATAATCTCCCCTTATGATAGCCATTTCTGTGTGCCAATTCAACTGCCTGAGAGAACTCTGAATCTTAACGATTTTTCTATTGTTCTCTGCAAAAGCTTCGCATACAATAGAGTTGAGTATCTCTATTTGAAGGAGTGTAGAAAGACCACCGCGTTCGCCGCAAACTTCTTACCCATGGCTGGAAGTTCGCAGCCCCCGCTCAATGGTTCAGGTGAAGTGATAGTTGAAGGAGAGACAACACGTGATGTACAGAAACTTTACCGCCAGAGATTTTTCCCGCCAGGATGAGGCTGACGATGCCAATTTTTATGCGATGCCGCGTATGGTTGTGCATCTGGATGAGAAAGCTATCGCCCTGGTGAAAAACATCGTTCGCCGCTATATCCCACCAATGCAGGTTCGCGTTCTGGACCTGATGAGCAGTTTCCGTTCGCATCTGCCCGAAGAGCTGCCTTACCGCGAAGTGATTGGGCTGGGGATGAACGCGGTAGAGATGCAGGCAAACCCGCAACTTACGCGTTTCGTCGTCCACGATCTCAATAAGTTTCCTCAGCTTCCCTTTAGCACTGGTTATTTTGATGTGGTCGTGAACACGGTCTCCGTGCAATATTTAACTCAACCAGTTGCTGTGTTCCGCGAGGTGGCGCGTGTCCTGCGCCCGGCAGGCGTCTCGATTGTGATTTTCTCTGATCGCATGTTTCCTACCAAAGCTGTCCGTATCTGGCGTGAAGGCAATGACGAAGAGCATATCGCGCTTGTTCAGGAGTATCACCGCGCCTCAAATGGCTTCAAAACGATCCAGGTTGAGCGACATTCGGGCGGAAATTCCGCCTGGTTTCGCAGCGCTCAAGATCCTGTCTATGCAGTAATCGGCACCCGCGCATAGTGAGGAATGGCAGCACAGCGCGCGCATGCGTCAGCGTCTATCTGTATGTACAGGAATAGCAACAAAAGCTAAAGAGTGTACTATCCACAGACCTCACTCAGCAGGAAAGCGTTCGCAGAAGCGTCGGAAGGCCGCTTCAACCTGCCTGCGCGTCTCCTCCAGCGTGCCGCCGTTATCGATCACTTCATCCACCAGTAGTAGGCGACTCTCGACTGAGGGCTGAGCCTGCAAACGCGCCCGCGCTTCCTGCTCGCTCAGGCCATTGCGTGCCATCAGGCGCGTCAGTTCCTGGCTTTCTGGACAGATGATCAGCCATTTGCTATGACACAGGGCAGCAGAGCCGCCTTCCAGAAGCTTAACGGCATCGATCACGATGATCCCGCCGGGACTGACGGTCTCCAGCTCTCCCATAATGGCCGCGCCAACGGCGGGATGCACGATTGCCTCCAGGCGATGCATGGCCGCGGCATCCCGAAAAACCAGCTCGCCCAGCGCTTTGCGGTCAACGCTCCCATCACTGGCCATGATGCCAGGGCCAAAGGCTCTGGCAACTTCGCGGGCAATTGGCTGTCCACTTAAATACAGCCGATGTACCAGGGCATCAGCATCGATATATTTTTCGGCACCCAGTTCCAGCAGCATCTGTCCCACAACGGTTTTTCCGCAGGCAATGTTTCCAGTAATACCAAGAATACGAGACACCGCGCACTCCTCTTCAAATCCTCATAGCAAGCAGTCAAGCAAAAGGCTTGCTCTCTTACGATTATTATGGCACAATAGTTGACTGTAGGCTACGAACAATGCCCTGGTAGGTGACTCTACACTCTCAATTACGCAGCGTATATTCTTGCCCATCTCGCCCATAATACGATTTACCGGTATTCTACAGCGAGCCTCCAAAAGTACCTGGTATTATCCTGAACAGAACGGAATGTCGTAGAATAAACTGGCATTCTTTCCCCATGAGGGAGACTATTATCCGTCGGATTGAAGGAGAGAGAGCGAGTGGGCAAACGCCTGGGTCTAATCATCGGAGTGAATTCGTACCAGGACGCGACTTTTCGACCGCTGCAATTTGCAGAGACTGATGCCAGGGCCCTGGCACAATGGCTGGTACACGGACGAGGTGGAAACTGGAATCCCGCAGACGTACAGGTATTGCTGGGCACAGAAGCGACACGCGAACTGGCAGAAAACCTCATCGGGCAGCTTTGCTTGCAGAGAGCTGGCCCAGAAGATCTGGTCGTGATCTATTTCGCGGGCTACGCTTTCGTAGATCAGATCAGCGGCGATGGCTATCTGGCCTGTAGTAATACATATTATCAGCAGAGCGGTAGCGGAATCCATGTATTCTCGCTGGTCGGCCAGGTCATGGCGCAAAGTCGCGCGGCGCAGATTTTATGCATTCTGGATTGTTTCCAGTTCGGCCAGCTCTGGAACAGGCGCCGTGGCACGCCTTTTGACTACAAACCCCTGCTCGGTCCTATCGTGCAGAGTGGCCTGCAACAGATCCAGGGGCGTTTGCTCTATTGTACCTGTCGCGGTAGCGAGATGGCACCCGAAATGGGCGAGAAAAATCTGGGTTCGTTTATGTACCGCCTGATTATGGGCGTAGGAGGGCCGGCGGTTGATCCCGCGACAGGACAGGTTACGCTCCAGGGTTTGCATACTTTTCTCTCGCAGAGACTGGACGACCAGCACCGGCCACAGGTCTTTGGACGGGAACCACGCCCCCTCGTCCTGGTGGGCGAAATGCCTTCATTTGGAACAGGAGCGTTGCATAGTGAGAGCGCGATGGCGCAGCTCTCGCCATCCGCTTCAGGTCTTGCTGGCCTTCCTCCGTTAGCGCCGTCTGATACCTCTTCTCTCGGCCAGGGGCAGCCCGCCCCGGATCAGAATCTCTTGATGCAATGCCAGCAGATGTTGAGTCAGGCGAGGCAACTGGTCCAGATGCAGAGTTTTCAGCAAGCCTATCAGCTTACAGAGACCATTTTGCAGGTGAACCCTACGTTTGTCGATGGGCTGATTCTCAAGGGGCAAATTCTGGGGTCAGTCGGGCAGTTTCAGGAAGCGCTTGACGTGGTAAAACGGGTCGTTGATCTCGATCCCAACAATGCTCTGGGCTGGAGTATGGCCGCCGCTCTGCTGGCCAATACAGGCCAGTTCCCCGAAGCCATGCTGGCGGTAGACCGCTCACTCTCCATCGACCCAAGCAACGGCGAAACCGTTTCTCTCAAAGAGATGATCCGCGAAAAGCTGGCCGAAGCCCAGCTTGATACGGGCAAACGTTCGCGCCTGCGCTCTCCTGAGCAAAAGCCACGCGATAACGCGCCATCCTTTGCACTCGCTGCGGGAATTCAGTTGGTCGCGCTGATCGCAGGCGTCGCGGGTGCGTTTCTGCCCCTGCTGGTTCCATCGGCAAAGGTTATCTCAATTTTGTTAGAAAGCCTTGCCCTGGCTGTGCTCGTCGTGAATGGCTGGCGCGGCTCGTATCTCTATGGCGTGAAGCGCTTCCTGATCACCCTTGTCTTCAGTCTGCTCACAGGTGGTCTGTTCGGAGGATTGATCCTTTCGCTCTACAAGACAACGCCTTTCTCTGACTTTCTAGTCCGGCATCTCTCAAGCTCGTTCTCCACACTCACGCCCCTGACCATCCTGACTCTCTGGCTGGCGGCCGCAGCCGCTTTACCGCTGCTGAGCGCTCTGATCGGCCTGATCGCGGGAATAATTGCCAGGGCGAGAAGGAAATGAAGGAAAGTAACGCGCGCAAGACTTAGCTTACTGCGCCGGCCAGTTCTTCCCACTCGGCCAGCAGTTCATCGACGCGCACCTTCGCCCGCTCGTGTTCTTCAGAGAGGTGTTTGAGTTGCTCTGCATCTGCTTTAAGCGCAGCCTCGGCCAGTTTTTCTTCGATGAGCTTGACCTGGGCTTCGGCCTTCGCGATATCCTTTTCCACATCCTCAAGCCCACGCGCGCGGGTCTTGCCCTTTTTGCTACCTGTGCGAGTGGGGGCGGCTATCGTCGTGGCTTTCCCAATCTTCTCAAATGCAGATGCGGACGCGGCTTTCTCGATTGGCGAGAATGGTTCAGGTATGTCGAGTACCAGCGGGCGTTTGCGCCCGCGATACTCCGTGTAGTTTCCCATGTAGGGGATAAGCACGCCGTTCTCGATGGTCCAGACTTTTGTCGCCAGGCTGTCAACAAAGTAGCGGTCGTGGGAAACAAAGAGTAGCGTGCCTTCAAAATCGCTCAGGACCTCTTCCAGAAACTGGCGGGAGGGTAGGTCCAGATGATTGGTCGGCTCGTCCAGGATCAGGAAATTTGATCCTTGCAACGTGAGCTTGGCCAGGGCTACACGGCTGCGTTCACCTCCGCTGAGCGCTCCAATCGGCTTGAATACGTCGTCGCCGCTAAAGAGGAAACGTCCCAGAAAGCTGCGTGCCCCATCTTCGCTGAGGGCGCTGACCTGGCGAATCTCATCGACTATTGTGCGTTCGGGGTTGAGGCCGGCGTGCGTTTGCGAGTAATAGCCAATGCGCACGTTATGCCCCAGCGTGACATGCCCGCTCAGCGGCGCGATTTCGCCAATGATTGTGCGCAGCAGCGTGGTCTTGCCTGAACCGTTGGGACCTAGCAGGCCGACGCGATCACCGCGCAGCAATTCTAGATCGGCCACACGCGCCAGCAGAACCGGTGTGTGGCCAGGCTGGCGTGCCGGATAGCCCACAACCAGTTTCTGCGTGGAAAGGACGATTTGCCCGCTATCCACAATCGGATTGAACTCGAAGTGCATCTCGGCAAAATCCTGGGGCCGTTCGACCCGCTCCATACGATCCAGCAGCTTCTGACGTCCTCGCGCTTCGCGGCTGCGCTGCCCGGCCTTATAACGTCTGATAAACTCTTCAGTATGAGCGATGTATGCTTGCTGGGCTTCGTATTCGCGCAGGCGACGTTCCAGGCGCTCCTCGCGCAGACGCAGGTACGTCGTATAGTTGCCGGGATATTCCTCGATCCGCCCGAAGGCCAGCTCGATGATACGGGAGACAACTTTATCGAGAAAATAGCGATCGTGGGCCACGATCACCATTGCGCCCTTCCAATCGTTCAGGTAGGTTTCCAGCCACTCCAGCGCTTCCAGATCAAGATGATTGGTTGGTTCGTCCAGCAACAGTAGATCCGGCTCTTGCAGGAGCAGCTTTCCTAACGCGGCCCTGGTGCTCTGGCCGCCGCTTAGATGCATCACCGGGGCTGCCTGCTCCTGGCGAGTGAAGCCGAGGCCGTCGAGCACCTGGTCCACCTTGTTTTCGTAGGTGTAGCCGCCACCATGCTCGAATTGCTGCTGCAAATCGGCGTAGCGGTCAAGAAGCTGCTCATGCAGGTGTTGATCGATCCCAGGGGTCGCCAGTTGCTGGGCCAGCTCGCCCAGTTCGCGTTCCCAGGCGCGCAGGTGCTCAAAGACGGTCAGCATCTCTTCGCGCAGGGTATTTGTTGGCTGAAAATCGACATGCTGGGTCAGATAGCCAACGCGAACAGTACGCGCGAGCGAACGGGTGCCCTCATCGGCTTCTTCGTAGCCAGCCAGGATGTTCAGCAAGGTTGATTTGCCGGCTCCATTGGGACCTACCAGGCCAATGCGATCATGCTCATCAATTTTAAAACTGACGTCTGCAAAAACACGCTCAGCGCCAAATGATTTTCCCAGATGGGAGACACTTAGAATAGCCATAGATTGTTCACCAGATTACTTCTGTGCTTTTTAGCACGCTGCCAGCGTATCATACCTGCCCATCGACACGCAAGAGCCAAAAACGAGATAGGTGAGAGCGATAGAACCGGAGAAGTTCGCTCACTCTCACCTATCTCGGGGCGCACTTATCGAAGAAAGTTTTCTATCCCCTACCACCTTCGCCATCCCTGGATATATCCCCTCATCCGCTACATGATCCCCATCCTGCGCGATTATTCCTTATCTCATCATCCCGCCCTGTAACGTAACCAGCCCAACATCGCTCCTCATCACTCGTAACGCTACCCGCCACACAACAACTTGCTTTCTTACCATTCCCTCACGATCAACCCACTTCTTCCTCGCCCATCTGCCACCACCAGCATGCACATCCCAGCAATATTCCCACCACCGCTCACCCTGCTATCTGCGCCTTCACGCTTCCCTTACCACGTATCCACCGGTTGCCTCGCTCCCATCCATCACATCGCGTATCAACCTTACACACGTAAGTATACAGATAAGTGGTGAAGCATGCATGAAGGTGCCCGCTTATTTATGAACAAATCGTCAGAAAAACCAACTTCTTACGCCAATTCATCGAATGAATGACATGACAGTATTTTCATGGCGATAAATATACAACAATGTCATAACAAGCAGAACCTTTTGCGTGTTTATTCGACGTCTGGTTGTTACATTTGTTTACCAGGCGGGCACAGGAAACTGAAGGTCTAGGCTGATTGCCCGGTGAGCAGGACTTTATGTTATACTTGCTAGAGCATAAACGAACCTACATTGCTGTTAGAGAAAGGATGCGAGAGGTGGCTAAAGAGCAGTCTCTAGACAATCTCTGGTTGGCACAAACGCTTTTCGACCTTGATGGGGTCAAATTCGGGAACTTTACCGTGAGTGAATCGACAGTCAGTTCTCCGGTTTTCGTCAATCCCAAGGTGTTGATCAGCAATCCAACCGCCTTGCGTGTCGCAAGTAAACTCATGCAACAAGAAATCGACCTGGCGCAGTCGTTACGCCGCCCGCGGGTCCACCCCTTCGCCGTCGTGGCCGGTGTACCGGTTGGAGGTTTACTGCTGGCCTCAGCCTACTCGCTGGAGACCAACATTCCCATGATCTACGCACGCACACGTCCTGAAGGCACCGGCAAACGCGGCATTGAAGGTCGTTTCACTCCCGGCGATACCGCCCTGATTATCGATGATCTCATCACCAGGGGGGGAAGTGTCCTGGAAACCGCCAGACTCTTAGAAGAGAATGGTCTGAAAGTCAAAGATGTGATTGTGCTGGTAGACCGCGAACATGGAGCAACCGAACGTTTACGCCACCAGGGCTACAACTTAATCAGTATCTTGAAGCTGGATGTGATGCTCAATCACTATATGTCTCGTGGCCTGATCTCTGAGGAGACATATTCGACCTGCGCGGAGTACCTGCGCGGGAAACAGCAAGGCCAGGCAGAAATCAACCCTCCCGCCGCTTCCTGAACAGGGAATGGAGCGACGCGCGCAAAAGGCGTCGCTCCATTCCCTGTAGATGACCCCGCGTTTCACGGCTCTCATGCTACTGACGAGGCGCCAGGCGAGCTGTCGGCGTCTCCGATGGAACTTCGGTCGAGCTTTCGTGGCCATCGACTGAGCCGGTCGCGGCTGAATTCTTGATAATGCCCAGCAACGGCTCAATCAGGTCGATGGGCAGCGGAAAGATGATAGTAGAGTTTTTCTCGACGGCAATCTCCGTCAGCGTTTGCAGGTAGCGCAGTTGGAGCGTGGCGGGCTGCGAACCAATTACATTGGCGGCCTGGGCGAGCTGGGTGGAAGCCTGCAATTCGCCTTCAGCGTGAATGATCTTGGCGCGCTTCTCGCGCTCGGCCTCGGCCTGTTTGGCCATCGCACGCTGCATGGTCACGGGCAGCTCCACGTCCTTGATCTCAACGGCTGTTACCTTGACGCCCCAGCGCTCGGTGTGCTCATCGATGATGGCCTGCAAGTCCCGGTTGATCTTATTGCGTTGCGAGAGCAGTTCGTCCAGTTCAGACTGGCCCAACACATTGCGTAGAGTAGTTTGCCCAATCTGTGTGGTCGCCTGGATAAAGTTCATGACATTGACCACCGCTGCGGAGGGATTGACCACGTAGAAGTAGACCACCGCCGTCACTTTGATCGTGACATTATCGCGTGTGATGACCTCCTGCGGCGGCACGGTCAGGGTAACGATACGCAGGTCAACTTTAGTAATGCGCGAGATGAACGGCGGGACAAAGAATACACCAGGCCCTTTTGCGCCAACCAGGCGTCCCAGGACAAAGATCACGCCGCGCTCGTATTGCTGCACTACGCGTATTGAGGCCAGCAGCAGCATCAACGCAATAAGCACAACCACAACTATGATGACAATGACCAGTGTAGTCGGGTCCATAACAACTCTCCTTTATGCCCCTTCAATATATTTTGTCTTCACCGGCGGCTGGCTACTGCTCGCCAGTTGGACATGGAGACGCAAACCTTCGACAGAGACAATGCGCAGTTCAGAGCCAGCATCGACAGTCATGGTGGGCGGTTCGAGCACGGCTTGCCAGTTCTCGCCCCCGTAGGTGACGCGCCCTTCCGGCAAAAGTGGAGTCAGGGCCGTGACCGTCGCGCCGATCATTCCCTCGGTTCCGGTCGTTACTGGCGCGCGCCGCGTGCGCACAACTACGGTAACGACATAGAAACCCAGGCCGCCAACCAGCACGCCCATTACATAAATGACCAGCGGATTGACCTGAGGACCCTGATAGGGCCCACCGCTATTGAAGAAAAGCAGCGCACCGACGACCAGCGAAATGACCGCCCCGACTGTCAGCGCGCCATGCGTGGGCAGGCGTACATCGAGAATGAGCAGAACGAACGCCAGCACCATTAACGCCAGTCCCGCCCAGTTCGGCGAGAGCGTGCCTACGCCAAACAGGAAGAGCAGCAGAGAGATTGTGCCAAGCACGCCCGGTATAATCAGGCCGGGATGCGAGATCTCGATGTAGATGCCAATCATCGCGATGACAAAGAGCAGGAAGATAACATTTGGATCAATCAATAAAGCGTAGAGATTGTCGGTGAGGCCGGGATTGATCTCGCGGATGCTGGCCCCGGCGGTTTGCAGCGTCACACTCTGGCTATTGATCAGGGTTACGGTACGCCCGTTGGCCTGATTGAGCAGATCGTTCAGATTGCTGGCATCGATATCGACGATCTTCTGCGCCAGTGCCTGCTGATCTCCATAAGACGCAGCGTTCGTGATCATCTTGACCGCCAGATCAACGTTGCGATGATAACGCTGCTGAATGTTGGTAACAAAGGTGCTCAATACGCTTTCAGTCTTGGCCAGCTCGGTCGAGTCCAGGTTGCTACCGTCGCTATTGACCGGGCTGGATGCTCCGATAGTCGTAGAGGGAGCCATCGCGGCAACCTGCGCGGCCAGAGTAACAATCGCCCCGGCGGAGGCAGCGTATGCTCCAGAGGGCGTGACATACGAGATCACCGGCACCGTGCTGTTCAATTCCGCGCTGGCAATAGCCTGCATTGAATCAATCGCGCCTCCAGGCGTATTAATCTCAATAACCAGGGCAGCCGCGCCATCGTTTTCGGCAGTCGTAATCGCTCTGGTGATGAACTGCTGAGAGGCGGCGTCAATCTCGCTATTCAACGTAGTGACATCAACGGTTGAACCCGTAGCAATCGTAGCTGCGGATGCTGTGTGGCCCACGCCCATCAGGGAAACCAGAGCAAACAGGAGACCAAGCAACACAATCGGTACAAGCCGCAATACGCGGGGCTGACGCGCAGAGCGCGCCTCATTCTTCTCTCCGCGCGCGCGCAGGCGCGCAGGCTGGCGCGAACACATAGCGAAATCCTCCATTTTCAAAAAACGACGCGCCTCTTTCACCTATCCAAATAACCATTTTCCGCAGCTATCATACCACCATTCCACGCGAAAAACGATAGCATCCTTGCATTATTACGATGGCAACCTCAGAATCTCTCCCTTTCCCTTTCGTTCTCGCATAGAGAGGATCATAACGATTTGCTATATGGAATATAGCACGCTGTTATTCCCTTGTCAAGAGATTGGGCCTCAGGACTTTCGTCTGAAATCCGTACCAGGCACGCGTCCCGCGCGGGAATGGACACGACTCAAGCGATGGGAAAGCAGCATACTCCTAAATTCTTGTAATGGATCTGGGATTGGTTTAGAATGATTGCGTTAGCTGAGACTTCAGCCACAGATTTCAGACAAATATTTTGCCACGGGGCAACCAACGTCTAAAGGGGGACGCCATGTCAGTTGCTCTACAGTTCATCCTGACAGGCATTATCGGATATCTCTGGGGATCAATACCCGCCGGGTACTGGATGGGAAAGCTGCTCAAAGGCAATGACTTTGATATTCGAGCCTATGGCAGTCGTAAAATCGGGGCCACCAATGTTCTGCGTACACTTGGAAAAGGTCCTGCTGCTATCGTTCTTGTCTTTGACCTCTCAAAAGGCGTGGGGCCGACGCTTCTGGCAACGCTCGCGCCCTTTTTTCAGTGCAACCTCGGCGGCATGGCATGGGGACCAACCCTGGCAGCCATAGCTGCGCTTCTGGGCCATACCTTTCCCGTATTTATCGGATTTAAGGGAGGGCGCGGCGTGCTGACCGGCGCGGGCAGCCTGCTCATTATTTCTCCTCTAACTTTTGGTATTGCTGCCGTCGCGGCCCTCAGCACCATTGCTCTCTCCCGCTATGTCTCCCTGGGTTCTATTATCAGCGGCCTGACTTCACTTGTCTGTGGTGTGCTTTTCTTCATTGTCGGGCAGCTTCATCCTGCGTTCTTCGGCAGAGTCAATCTGGCTCAACTTCTTTTTCTGGTGATTGTGCCAGGCCTGGTGATCGTTTTCCATTATGACAATATTGGCCGTCTGCTCGCGGGCACGGAGCGCAAAATTGGCCAGCAGGTGAAAATCGACGATAATCAGCCTACGCCCTCGCCAACTGCGCGCTGAGCTATAAACTATGAGGAATTTTTAGATGGTACTACAAATCACCATTTTGTCCTGAGTTTAGCCCGGAGCGTCCCCTGGTATCCCCAACATACAATCTAATTAGGCTCGTCCTTTTGCAGGATTTCTATGCTTCCTTGCATACTTCAGCATAGATAGTAAATAAATACTCTTTTCTTTTCGTTATTAGACTTTTGTTTATCAAAAAGCAGGATTTTTGTCTTCTTTCTCCTTTGATTATGGAGAAATATCAGAAAAACATTAGTTTAATATTGACATATATAAATTTATATGCTATAAACGAAGAGATGAGAAAGTGAGATATAGCTATATTAAGTGGTAAAGACTATCAAATTCGTGCTTAAGTCTGATCTGTCTGTCGAGTATATTCACCGTTTAATATGACTATCTCAGAATGCAATGGCATTTATGCAAAAATATGTGATTATATATCTAGAGCGCTATCTTCTCCGAGTAACTAAATCGCGGCTTTAGTTTCCAGAGTCTTTGCTGAGTTTTTCATTCGCCGCGATAGATGATGAAACCGCCGCAGGTTTTTTATTGTCATTAATCGAAAGAAAGGAGCAAAATTATAGCGAGAAGCGATTCGAGCTCGTTACGAGCTACTCCGAAAGCATGGCACTCTGTGAAAAGTTGGCACCTTGGACAGAGTGCCATGAGCAGCTAAACTGCATGCCATTAGTTTAGCATGTTTGGATTGGTTTGTCTTTTGTTAAAAATCTTCCTTGTCAGATCGTTCGCACCCGGAAGGATTATTGTTTCCAGAGAAAGGACCCATTCATGTTGAACAAGGTGAGAATTATAGTTCTTTTGAGCCTTCTTCTTTTTGGAGGAGTTGTTTTCGCATCATTTAAGTCAATTGCTCATGCTACTTCGGCTTCTCCTGCAATTTCGACCTCAGCTTCAAGGGTAACCACCTCAGGTCCGCAAAACATCAGATCTACACACGAAGTAGTGGCTATGCCTGCACGCGTGACGCCTTTCGGAGCATACCCTGAAACATGTGGAAACTACCCCGATGTGCAGTTCCTTGATGACAGTTTCAATATTCATTGTTATGCAAGCAACACTTCAGGGACGCAGGTTTACGTAGGAGTTACTGCGCTGACTGTGTATACCGGTTCATATACAGATGTCGAAGTAAATGTCGATGGGACCATATATGGACCACTTCACAGGTATGAAACGTATTGGATCGATGCTTCCGTTTCCTACGTCTACTTTGCCTAGATCAAGCATAAACCGTTGAGAGGGTCTAAGCTTGATATGCGTTCTGCAACGACTATCAGGCTTGAACCCTCTTTATTATTTATCCTTTACCAGACTACCATCTGTGGACCTGCCTACTGTGAGGCTTCTGAATATTCCGCCTGCCAATGTATGAAAAGGTTTCCAACTCTCCTACCCCTGCGAATATATATTTTTAAGTATAAACATTCATGTCGGTATACGGTAAAATACAGAAAGTTGCCGCAGAAAAATTTTTTAAGAAAGTGAATGGAGTAATGGAAGAACACAGCGCATATGGATCATCACCTTCTAGTGAGTCTACTATAGACCAGCAATCTTTGGGCTTGCCGGTTGCCCAATCCCAATTGATTACTCAGCCACTCCCGATTTCTTCAACATTGCCTGTACAAGCTGATCGTAGAAAGATCGCCCTATCTGAGATATGGCACAACGCGCTTCTACCCTACCTGGGAACACGCCTTCTGCTCGTTATGGTAGGATTACTTGCAAACTTTTACTTAACTCCTCTTATCATTAGTCAGCCAACTTTGCATATACACTCCACCTATACCAGATTTCCGCAGGTTTTGTGGCTTATGTGGAATCGCTTTGATAGTGGTTTCTATTTATCTATAGCCCAGGGAGGGTATAGGCCCGCAGGACCATCTGACTGGGTTTTCTACCCTCTCTACCCACTTCTCATCGCTGGTGTCAGTACTGTTCTGGGAAGAAGCGGTACCGCGTTCAACTTAGCAGGCATCTTGATCTCCAATCTGGCTGCTGGAGCGGCGATCATTTATCTCTACCTGCTAGTATGTAAAGAATTTAACAGAGAAGTTGCTCGGCGTACAGTGCTCTACCTAGCGCTTTTCCCGATGAGCTTTTATCTCTCGGCTATTTATACAGAAGGGCTCTTTCTGGCGCTCGCCGTTACCTGTATCTATTATACACGCCAAAGATCCTGGTGGATTGCTGGCTTTTGTGGCGGGTTAGCCGCGCTCACACACCCGCAAGGGGTAATGCTTGCCGTGCCGCTTGCATGGGAATATCTCTCTGTGCTCAGTCGGCGTTACGCACCACTTCCTGAGGACCTACCACAAAAACGTACTGACCGGATGCGTTTGTGCCTCGCTTTCTTTCTTCGGGGTTTGTTTCTCGCTGCACGTGAGTTCAAAAACTGGTGGACGGGCCTGGCGCTTTTCCTTGTCCCCGCTGGTCTATTCGCCTTTATGTTGTACGCGAAAAGCCAGACTGGTGATCTTTTGTTTACGTTTCACGTAAATAGTTCGGTCTGGGGCCGGCAGCTTTCTTATCCCTGGCGACTACTTATTTACTCATTGCGGCATCCCATCATTGACCCAACAACTTGGAATTTCTGGTTGCTCAACATTATTGTCGCCTTTGTTTTTCTCGGCTTCACTCTTTGGGCTTTCCGCCGTTTACCAATGCTCTATGCGCTCTATACAACGGTATTAGTTCTACTTCCGCTCTCATCCAACTTTCTTAACAGCCTCGCCCGATACTATTTGGTAGTGTTTCCTGCCTTTATTTTGCTCGCTCTGTTCAGCAGCGACGGCAAACCAGTTTGGCACACCTTCATACTCGTATGCTTTACGTCTCTACTCACTCTGTTTATGGCTTTTTTTGTCATAGGTATGCCTGTAATAGCTTGACAGAGAGAGGGAAAGATGGACTAGACAGATCGAGCTTTCTTACCTCATAAAAACATTGGACGAACGATACACAACCTGTGAGAATGATATAATCCGATTACAAGCGAAGGTGAAAAACATCGAGGCTTTAACCACGAGGGCACAGCAATGGAGAATACGTAAGCAGCTTACACATGGCGGAGGAATTTTGGATGGCACCTACGAATCATCATTTTGTTCTAAGTTTGGATCAGGGCACAACAAGCTCGCGGGCTATCCTCTTCGATCACAAGGGCGCGATTGTCAGCGTAGCGCAGCAGGAGTTTCCTCAGATCTACCCATCTCCGGGCCTGGTCGAGCACGATCCAGAGGCGATCTGGTCGAGTCAGCTCGCGGTTGCTCAGGAGGCCATAAAAAGGGCCGGAGCTACCGCTGCCGATATTGCCGCGCTTGGCATTACCAATCAGCGCGAGACGACCATCGTCTGGGACAAACACACAGGCCAGCCGGTCTTCAACGCTATTGTCTGGCAGAGCCGCCTGACTGTGCCTGTTTGCGACGCCCTGAAGGCTAAGGGCTTCGATAAGGAAATTCGCACACGTACCGGCCTGGTAACAGACGCGTATTTCTCCGGCACCAAGGTCAAATGGATTCTTGATACTGTGCCCGGCGTGCGCGAGAAAGCTGAACGCGGCGATGTCCTCTTCGGAACCGTCGATACGTTCCTCATGTGGCGTCTCTCCAAAGGCCGCATTCACGCTACTGATCCCTCTAACGCCTCGCGCACCCTGATGTACAATATCTACAAAGGCGACTGGGACGATGTGATTCTACAAGAATTAGGCATCCCGCGCGCTATGCTGCCCATCGTCATGCCCTCCAGCGGCGTCTTCGGCGAGACCGATTCCGAATTCTTCGGAGGCCCGATCACTATGGCGGGAGTCGCGGGCGATCAGCAGGCGGCCACTTTTGGCCAGGCATGTTACGAGGTCGGCATGTCGAAGAATACCTATGGGACGGGCAACTTTATGCTGATGAATACGGGCACCAGGGGCGTTCCATCGCAGAACGGGCTGCTTACTACGATTGCCTGGGGTGTGAATAATCAGGTTGTCTACGCCCTGGAGGGAGCTATCTTCATCACCGGGGCCGCGGTGCAGTGGCTGCGCGATAGTCTGCGCGCCATCAAGACTAGCGGCGATGTCGAGGCGCTGGCCGCTGAAGTTTCAGATAACGGCGGCGTCTACCTGGTTCCGGCCTTCGTTGGCCTGGGCGCTCCCTACTGGGATTCGTATGCTCGCGGTACCATCATCGGTCTGACTCGTGGCTCAACCGTTGCGCACATTGCGCGCGCGACCCTTGAGTCAATGTGCTATCAGACACGCGACGTGCTGGCAGCTATGACCTCCGATAGCGGCGTACATGTGACAACCCTGCGTGTGGACGGCGGCGCGGTCGTGAACAACCTGCTCATGCAATTCCAGGCAGATATTCTGGGCGTACCCGTCCAGCGTCCAAAGATTGCTGAAACGACGGCGCTTGGCGCGGCCTATCTGGCCGGCCTGGCGGTTGGCTTCTGGAGCAGCCAGCAGGAAGTGGCCGAGCAGTGGGTTATTGATCGCACATTCGAGCCGCAGATGAGTTCTTCCCAGCGCGAAGAGTTGTACGCGGGCTGGAAGCGGGCTGTGGAGCGCTCGCTCGCGTGGGAAAAGCCTTCTTAGCCTGAGCGGGGTGCCATCAGCATGCTACCATTCTCATCAACAGCGCGTGTATACAATCTTTCACTTATGGAGCGCGAGCAGTTCGATGTCCTGGTGATTGGTGGAGGCGTGACAGGCGCGGGCGTTGCTCTGGATGCCGCGGCAAGAGGTTACAGAGTCGCGCTTGTTGAGAAATTGGACTTTGCCAGTGGCACGAGCAGCAAATCAACCAAGCTGGTTCACGGGGGCATTCGTTACCTGCCAAACTTCGATTTTGGCCTGGTGCGCGAGGCGCTGGTCGAGCGCGGCCTGCTCCTGCGCAACGCTCCCTTTCTCGTCCGCCCCGTTGGCTTCGTTCTGCCCATCTATAAGGGAGATCGCCACCCGGTGGGCATCCCCTTCACGACGCCAGGAGGCATCGGGCTGGGCCTGACCCTCAGAATGGGTCTCTGGCTCTATGATACCCTGGCCGGTCGCCTCAACGTGAAGAGGCACCGGCACCTGAGCCGCGACGAGGTGTTGAAGCTGGCGCCGGCCCTGGTTTCATCGGGACTGAAAGAAGGCTTTATCTACTACGATGCCCAGACCAATGACGCTCGCCTGACTATGGCCCTCGTACGCACCGCTGCCCAATATGGCGCAACGATTGCCAACCACGCTGAAGTAATCTCGCTGCTCAGCGAAGGGGACAAAGTATGCGGCGCGCAGGTGCGCGACCAGCTTGGCGAGCAAGAGTTTACCATACGCGCCCGCCACATCGTCAACGCCACCGGCGTCTTTGCCAAGCAGGTTGAGGCTCTGGGCGGCGAGCAGCCCCAGGTGCAGATTGAACCAAGCAAGGGCGTCCATCTAGTGTTCTCGCGGGAAACGCTGCAGCTAGGAGATGAAGCGGTAGTTCTACCGGAGACGGATGACAAGCGCATCCTCTTCATTGTGCCCTGGGAAACGCGCGCGGTCTTTGGCACCACCGACACCGGCTCCGGCGACCTCGATCATCCTGCTGCTACGCGGGAAGACGTGTCCTATCTCCTGAACCATCTCAACCGCTATCTCTCAGTGCATCTCAGCGAGGAAGACATCATCAGCACCTACGCAGGCTACCGTCCGCTGATCCGTTCGCGCAGCTCGCAGCACTCAACGGCCAGGCTTTCGCGCACCCACGCCGTCCTGGAGGGTCCATCAGGGCTAGTCACAATCGTCGGGGGCAAACTAACGACCTACAGGCGCATGGCCCAGGACACCGTTGACGTACTCAACCGGCGCGACGGCTCTAAGCAGCCGCCCCATCCCACCGCCAATCTGCCATTACAAGGAAGCGCCGGCTGGCCGGCCACACAGCGCGAACTCGAAAGCCGGGGCAAAATGCTCGGACTCGCCGACCCGATCTTAATTCACCTGGGCAACCATTACGGCTCCGCGGCGCACGAAATCCTCGATTTGCTGCAAGAAGATCCCACACTTGGCACACGCCTCATCGACGATCTTCCCTACATCCGCGCCGAAGTCATCTACGCGTGCCGCCAGGAGATGGCCCTGACGCCCGACGACATCCTCGCCCGCCGCACTTCCATCACCATCGAAGATCAGCACCAGGGCCTCGGCATCGTCGAAGAAGTCGTCGCCCTCATGGCCCGCGAGCTAGCCTGGTCGCCTGAGCAGCAACAATCCATGAGCGAAGCCTTCCGCCAGAGCCGGCAGCAACAGGCCCTCGCTATACACAAAAGCTTCGGGTAAGCAGAGGCTTACCACCTCTCTTTAGCTCGCCTATCTATCACAGGAAAAGCCAGATGATTCTATCTGTATCTGAAATCCTGCAAGACAGACAACTATAGTGATATTTCTCCTGATATCACATAGGAGCTCTCTCTGCTCGTACAATATCGCATAAAATCACGATAATATGCAACACCTATTTCTGGCAGAAGATGGAAATGTTCACATAATATTTTATTTACCTGCTCTAGCTTGACGCCCATCTCCTCGTACGAGAGATACCACATGCCGCTAAGGACGCGCGAAGCCTTTGCATGCAGCGCCCCATAGACCATAAACATCCGCATAATATGAAGACGTTCAGGAGGAAGGGCTAACCTATCAGGAGCATCCCAGGCCCTTTGCCGTCCAAGCGCGTAAGCAAGACAATCTTGAAACGTTTGCCAATCGCGACCCAGATAAGGATGTGTCTTGATAGC